>NZ_OY759851.1 GCF_963662805.1 uncultured Cohaesibacter sp. | reverse complement strand
TTCAGGTCGTCAAGGAAGAACGTGGCAACAAGGGCGCTGCCCTGACCACCTATCTCTCGCTTGCTGGCCGTTATTCGGTTCTGATGCCAAACACCGCACGTGGCGGCGGCATCTCCCGCAAGATCACCAACGTCACCGACCGCAAACGCCTGAAACAGATCGCCTCCGAGCTCGAAGTCGCTGACGGCATGGGCGTTATCCTGCGCACTCCGCAGGGGCTTCGCGCACCAAGACCGAGATCAAGCAGCGACTTCGAATATCTCCTGCGCCTGTGGGAGAACGTGCGCGACCTGACCCCTCCAGTCCGCAGCGCCGATGCTGGTCTATGAGGAAGGCTCGCTGATCAAGCGGTCGATCAGGGATCTCTACAACAAGGACATCGATCACGTTCTCGTCGCTGGCGAGGAAGGTTACAAGGAAGCCAAGGGCTTCATGCGCATGCTCATGCCGAGCCACGCGCGCAATGTTCAGCCCTACCGCGATCCGCAGCCAATCTTCACCCGCATGGGCATCGAGAACCAGCTCGACGCCATGTTCAGCCCGCAGGTGACACTGAAATCCGGTGGCTACATCGTCATCGACCAGACCGAGGCTCTCGTCTCCATCGACGTCAACTCCGGTCGCTCCACCCGCGAGCACAACATCGAAGACACCCGCCCTGTCGACGAACCTTGAAGCAGCTGAAGAGATTTCGCGCCAGCTGCGTCTGCGCGACCTTGCGGGTCTCGTGGTCATCGACTTCATCGACATGGAAGAAAAGCGCAACAACCGGGCCCGTCGAAAAACGCCTGAAGGATTGCCTCAAGTCCGACCGTGCCCGCATTCAGGTTGGCCGGATCTCCCATTTTGGTCTCATGGAAATGTCCCGCCAGCGCATTCGCACCGGCGTTCTGGAAAGCTCCATGGACCCCTGCCCGCATTGCCATGGCACCGGTTATGTCCGTGCCTCCGCATCCGTTGCCCTGCTGATCCTGCGCTCGATCGAAGATCACCTGCTCAAGGGCGTCTCCCATCATGTGGTGGTGAAGACCCGTGGCAACGTTGCACTCTATATCCTCAATCAGAAACGACAGAATCTGTTCGAGCTGGAAAGCCGCTTTGGCGTCAACATCTCCATCGAGGTGGACGACCATCTGGAAGGCAAACATCTGGAAATCGAGCGGGGCGAGCCGCTTGAGCAGCCAGTTGCGCCGACCCCGACCGTATCCATGCTGACCACCGATGATCTCGACGAAGATCTTGAGTTCGAAGCGGAAATGGAACGTGAGCAGGAAGAAGAAAGCAGCTCCAAGAAACGTCGCCGCCGTCGCCGTCGCAAGAAGGGCAATCAGATCGATGCCCGTGGTGGACAGATGGACGACGATGCTGAAGGTGATGAAGACGAGGAAGCCTCTGAAACTTCTCAGCAGTCCGAAGCGGA
The DNA here is from genome assembly GCF_963662805.1 of uncultured Cohaesibacter sp. NCBI lineage: Bacteria > Pseudomonadati > Pseudomonadota > Alphaproteobacteria > Hyphomicrobiales > Cohaesibacteraceae > Cohaesibacter > uncultured Cohaesibacter sp. Next base: position 239,010 of record NZ_OY759851.1, on the reverse strand, counting down.
TGGCGAGGAAGACGGCGACGACAAGCCCCAAGAAAAGCCGTCGGCGTGGCCGTCGCGGTGGCCGCCGCAACCGTCGCAAACCGCAACAGCGAAGGCGATACGCAGGATCTGGACGAAGATGCTTCATCCGAACAGTCTGACGAGGGCTCAAACGACGCTCCAGCAGACGCGGATCAGGCACCTGAAGCCACCGGTTCCGAGACGACCATCTCTGCCGAACCGACCGGTGAACTACCCGACATCGCTCCCATCACCTCAAGCGACGACATTGGCGAAAGCAACGAGACCCCGGCAGCAGCCGAAATCGTGGCAGCCGATCCCGCAGGCGAAATTGCCAGCCAGGAAGTGGTAAGCGAGCAGGCGGTTGTGGAACAGGCAGACGGTGAGCCGGAAGCATCGACAGAAGCCGCAACAACCGATGAGGTTGAAGCAAGCTCACAGACCGAGGAAACCGCAGGCGAGGAGGCAGCAGATGCCGACACCGCCCCCTTTCCAGAAGGTAGCGAACTCCGAAGTCGCCAAGCCCGAACAGCCCGAAGAAGACCGACCAAAACGCACCGGTTGGTGGAATCGCAACGGCTTTCTTTAAGCGCTGGCTGAAGTTCTGATTGCAAGAACAGGATCAATAAAAAAGCCGCCCTCAATCGAGGGCGGTTTTTTTGTACGCGCTTCACAATCAGGCGAACTGATTGACGGACACCCTCAGGCTATCCAACGGCCCAGCCGCTTGATGGCCTCGGCCACATCCCCTTCGGTCCCTGCAAAGGACAAACGGACAAAGTGGTGACCACGCGCGGTATCAAAATCCGCTCCGGGTGTGATCGCAACTTTCGCTTCCTGAAGGCAGCGATTGGCAAATTCCATGGACTCATTGGTCAGCTTGCTGACATCGCAATAGGCATAGAAAGCCCCGTCCATCGGCATGAAATCCCCCATACCAATCTTCGGCAAGGCCGACATCAGCAAGGCACGATTGCGCGCATAGCCAGCCTTGATCGCCTCCAACTCTTCACTCGCGTCAAAGGCTGCAATGGCGGCGACCTGACTGAGCATCGGCGCTGAGATATAAAGGCTCTGTCCCAGGCACTCGACAGATCGTTTGGCCTTGTCCGGCAAAATCATCCAGCCAATACGCCACCCGGTCATGCAGTAGTATTTGGAGAAGCTGTTGATGATCACCACATTGGGTGAGATGGAAAGCGCGGTTTCCGCTTTGAAGCTATATTCAAGCCCATGGTAGATCTCGTCCGAGATGAACCAGATGCCCAGCTCCTCGCAGGTCTCGATGACACTGCGCAAGGCGTCGGCCTCCATGATCGTGCCCGATGGATTGGCGGGGCTCGCAATCAGAACGCCCTTCACCGGTGCCTCGCGATGGGCTTCGCGAATGGCCTCGGCGGTCAGGCACCAGCGATCCTCGGCCCGCGTCTCCACTTCAACCACCTCAAGCCCCAGCGCCGCAAGAATGTTCCGATAGGCCGGATAGCCAGGGCTCGGCAGGATGATCCGGTCGCCCGCTTCGAACAGGGCCAGAAAGGCCAGATTGAACCCGGCGCTGGAGCCGGTTGTCACGGCAACCCGCTCCGGCGAAACCGATACCCCGTAGCGCTCATGATAATGCTCGGCGATCCGGGTGCGCAGCGGCAAGATCCCCATTGCATCGGTATAGCCGATACGCCCGTCCTGAAGCGCCTTTTGCGCCGCCTCCAGCACCGGCCGTGGCGCGGGCGCTCCGGGTTGTCCGACTTCCATGTGAACGATGTCGGCCCCGTCTGCTGCCATCACATTGGCTTTGGCCAACACATCCATCGCCAGGAAGGGTTGGATCGCTCCGCGCTTGGAAATCGTGAGCATGTTGCTTTTCCTTTAGGCTTTCTTTTTCCACCTGTGCCACAATTTCACCCATCGAAGCTGAAATTATCCGATCTTGTCCATCGGAAAACAAACGATAAAATAAAGTGCGGGCAGCCCGGCCAATGGCAGTCTGGCACGCTCGAAGCAGAAGGCGGTGTTCATGTTTCTTGGCTTTGGTATCAAGTCTTTTGGGAAAACTCTACCTGTTTGCATGTCTGTCCCAAGCAGCAAAATAGTGAAGGGCATTGCCCGCAGCACCACACACAGCCTGTTGGCGGCGGTGGTCGCGCTGGTGCCGATGCTTCACGCGCTCGACGCCAATGCGCAAGGGAGAAAGCTGCGCCTTGTTCGCGACGCCGAGACGGAAGAACTGATCCGCGATTATGCCCGCCCGATTCTCAAGGCCGCAGGGCTCAATCCCGGCAACATCCGCATCCATCTGATCAATGACAGTCGGACCAACGCCTTTGTGATTGATGGCAAGCGAATCTTCATCAACACCGGCACCCTGATCTCGGCGAAAACGCCCAATGAAGTGATTGGCATCCTCGCCCATGAAACCGGCCATATTGCCGGAGGGCATCTTGTGCGGTTGCGTCAGGCCGTGGAGAATGCGCAAACCCTCGCAGTCATCGGGATGCTACTGGGCGCAGGCGCCGTAGCGGCCGGTGCAGCCGCTGGGAATGGGAATGCCGCAACGATTGGCGGCAGCATCGTGACGGCGGCTCCGGGCATCGCCCAGCGGTCCTTCCTGAACTATGCCCGGACAGAAGAAATCGCAGCCGACCGTGCCGCCATTAAATACTTGAACCAAACAGGTCAGTCAGCCAAGGGCATGCTGACCACATTCCAGCGCTTTGCCGATCAGGACCTGTTCGCCGATCGCTATGCGGATCCCTATGTCCGCTCTCACCCCCTGCCCCGCGAACGCATTTCCCAGATCGAGCGACTGGCCAAAAGCAGCCCCAACTTCGACAAGAAGGACAGCGCCTCGCTGCAGTTTCGCCACGACATGGTGCGGGCCAAACTCTCTGGCTTCACCCTGCGTGGAGACCGTGTGATGCGCACCTATAAGGGCAAAGATCTGCCAAGCGTCTATGCACAGGCCGTCGCAGTATATCGCCTTGGCAGCCACAAGAAGGCCCTGCGAATGGTCGATTCCCTGATCAAGGCCAGCCCGGACTACCCATACTTCTGGGAACTGAAGGGCCAGATCCTGCTTGAAACGGGTTCGGCAGATCAGGCGATTGCCCCTCTCAACAAGGCCGTTTCCATGCGCCCCGACGAAGGTCTCTTGAGGGTGATGCTCGGTCAGGCGCTGTTGTCATCCAAGAGCAATCGCAATTATCAGGCAGCCATCACCAACCTCAGCCGAGGCCTCCAGCACGACCCTGATCAGGCAATCGGCTACAGATTGCTGGCACAGGCCTATGATCAGACAGGCCAACGCGCCAAGGCCGAGATGGCCACGGCCAACGGCTATTTCGCGCAAGGCGATATAGGAGCAGCAAAGGCCATGGCCACCCGGGCCCAGAGCAAGCTCAAGCGCGGCAGCCCGGAATGGTTGCAGGCCGAGGATATTATCTCCTACAAACCACCCCGCATCTGAGGGAAATTTGAACCATGAGACGGTCTGGCGCGACGTATGACAGACCGCGATAAATGGTCACTTTCAGGTGAACAATTCCAGATTTGTCACCAATAGGGCACATTCTGGCCTAAGGTGCGGTCTGAGACCATTACGACATCCGTTGACGCGACGGACAAACATCAAGGATGCCTTTTTCATGCAACCAGCCAAGCATTTGATTGCACTGCTGCTGCTCGTCATTGCCACGACAGGACTTGTATCCACCGGAGCCAGTGCTGCCGCCTTTGACGACGCCCAGAAAGAAGAGATCGAGAAAATCGTGACCGATTATCTTCTGGAAAATCCGGACGTCATCCGTCAGGTCTTCGGCAAACTGCGCCAAGAAGATGCCAAGCGCGAGCAGGAAGCTCAGGCAGAACGAGCCGAGCGCTCCAAGGCAGCGCTTGTCGAGAACAAGGACGAAGTCTTTGCTGCCGACGAGAAGCTCGTTTTCGGCAACCCTGAAGGCGACGTCACCATCGTCGAATTCCTCGATTACAACTGCGGCTATTGCAAACAGGCATTTGGCAGCATGTTGTCACTAGTCGAGAATGACAAGAATCTCCGTTTCGTGATCAAGGAATGGCCAGTCCTCGGCCCGCAGTCGATGGAAGCCGCCCTCGTCGCCATCGCCGTGACCCGCGAAGCACCCGACAAATACTGGGACTTCCACAAAGCCATGATGACCCTGCGCGGAACCGCCAGCAAGGAAAGTGCCCTGCGCGTCGCCGAAAAGCTTGGCATTTCACGCGAGAAGCTTGAGGCTTCCTATGAAGACAAGTCCCTGCTGAAGCCGATCGAGGACAATTATCGCCTTGCCGAAGCCCTGCAGCTCAGCGGCACGCCGGGCTTTGTCATTGGCGATGAAGTCATCCCCGGATTTGTGCCCGCATCGACCCTTCAGAGCAAACTTGAAGCGGTACGCTCCTGCGGCTCGACAAGCTGCTGAGGATAAAGCGGGCCATCGGCTCAAAAGGCTGCGATCAGCGCGCAATTCTGGCCTGAATATGGCACTGGAGGACAGCAAATCCTGCCCTCCAGACAGGTCAAAACACATTCGCCCACAGAATCTGACGGCCCTTGCGTCATGAAAACATCATGTTTTCGCAAAAACTTTCCGATAATTCCTCCCCAAAAGGATTGACATCGACCAACAAGACTTTCCTCCAATCAATGGAAAGCCTATAACGGTCGAACCCGACGGCTGCGACTGCGCACTCGTCAAGCGAAAGTTATCAAGCGGAAACTGGCATGACCCAAGTAATTTATGTTCTCAATGGTCCCAACCTCAACCTGTTAGGGCAAAGAGAACCTGGCATCTATGGTGCAACGACCCTTGAAGACATCAAGGCCCTGTGCCTGTCCAAGGCAGAAGAACTGGGTCTGTCCATCGAGTTTCTGCAGTCGAACCACGAGGGCCAACTCGTCGACTGGATACAGGAAGCGGGCCAGCGAGCCGCAGGCATCGTCTTCAACCCTGCCGCCTACTCTCACACCTCTGTCGCTCTGCAGGATGCCATCCGCGCAGTGCAGCTACCTGTCATGGAAGTTCACCTCTCCAACATCCACGCACGGGAAAGCTTCCGCCATCACTCCTTCATCGCACCGGTTGCCAAAGGGGTCATCTGCGGTCTGGGACCGTACGGATATGTGGTGGCTATCGAAGCTCTCGCGAATTATCTCAAACAGGCCGCCAAGGCCTGAAGAAAACCAACAACACATTCTAACCGCGCAGAGCGTGGCTCGCGCCAAACAACGGAATGCGGACACATGTCAAAAGAAAAGAACTATCTCGATCCAGATTACATCCGCCAGCTTGCCGAACTCGTCAAAGAGAGCGATCTGACGGAAATCGAAATCGAACAGGACGATCTGCGCATCCGGGTTGCCCGTGAAATCATCGTGCACCAAGCAACCGTCAGCGCACCAGCCGTTGCCGCTCCGGTTGCAGCCCCTGCCGTTGCAGCAGCAGCTCCCGCCGCAGCCCCTGCTGCCGAGGCAAGCCTTGCCAATGCGCAGCGCTGCCCGATGGTCGGCACCGCCTATCTGTCGCCAGAGCCCGGCGCTGCACCCTTCATCGCGGTCGGCGACCAGATCAAGGAAGGCCAGACCCTGATGATCGTGGAAGCCATGAAGACCATGAACCAGATCCCGGCAACCAAATCCGGCAAGGTGACCGCAATCCTGGTGGAAAATGGCCAGCCGGTAGAATATGACGAGCCCCTCGTCATCATCGAATAGGCAGCCACATTAGGTAAGGTAGATTCATGTTTTCTAAGGTTCTTATCGCAAACCGTGGCGAAATCGCCCTTCGGGTCTTGCGCGCCTGCAAAGAGCTTGGCATCGAGACCGTGGCCGTGCATTCCACCGCAGATGCCGACGCCATGCATGTCAAGCTCGCGGACGAAAGCGTCTGTATCGGACCGCCGTCTGCCCGCGAAAGCTATCTCAACATTCCGCAGATTCTGGCCGCCTGTGAGATCACCGGCGCCGATGCGGTTCATCCCGGCTATGGCTTCCTGTCGGAAAATGCCCGTTTCGCCCAAATCCTCGAAGAACACAATGTGGGCTTCATCGGACCGAGCGCCGAGCATATCCGCATCATGGGCGACAAGATCGCAGCCAAGCAGACCGCCAAGCGCCTCGGCATTCCGGTCGTTCCCGGCTCCGACGGTGGCGTCGGCTCTGTCGAGGAAGCCAAGCGCGTCTCCGCAGAGATGGGTTATCCCGTGCTGATCAAGGCCGCATCCGGTGGCGGCGGCAAGGGCATGCAGGTCGTGCACAAGGAAGAAGACATCGCGATTGCCTTCAGCACCGCCCGCAGCGAAGCAGCCGCCAACTTCGGCGATGACACGGTCTATATCGAGAAATATCTCGCCAAACCGCGCCACATCGAAGTGCAGGTCATGGGCGACGGCAAGGGCCACGCCATTCACCTTGGTGAGCGTGACTGCTCCCTGCAGCGTCGGCACCAGAAGGTCTGGGAAGAAGCCCAGTCTCCTGCCCTCAATGCCGAACAGCAGAAGAAGATCGGCGAGATCTGCGCCACGGCCATGCAAGGCCTGCAATATTCCGGCGCTGGCACCATCGAGTTCCTCTATGAGGATGGCGAGTTCTATTTCATCGAAATGAACACCCGCTTGCAGGTGGAGCATCCGATCACCGAAATGATCACTGGCATCGATCTGGTCAACGAGCAGCTCAAGGTTGCCTGTGGCGCAGGACTTGATATCCGGCAGGAAGACATTTCCTTCAATGGTCATGCCATCGAATGCCGCATCAACGCTGAAAACCCGGAAACTTTCGCTCCGTCGCCGGGCCGCATCACCTACTACCATCCGCCGGGAGGCCTTGGGGTGCGCGTCGATTCCGGCGTCTATCAGGGCTACACCATCCCGCCCTATTATGACAGCCTCATCGGCAAGCTGATCGTGACCGGCCGCAACCGCGTCGAATGCATGATGCGCCTGCGCCGCGCACTCGACGAGTTCATCGTCGATGGCATTCACACGACCCTACCGCTGTTCCGGTCTCTCGTTGACAATCCGGACATTGCCAACGGTGCCTATGACATCCACTGGCTCGAAAAGCACTTGGGCATGAAATAAGACGCTTGCTCTTGCAAACGAGACAGTCAAAGATCAAAGGACCGCACCTCGGGTGCGGTCTTTTCCGTTTGGGCTTCACCCGTCCGATGTCAGCCTCTGAAGGCTAGACCGTGACCAATGCGAAGACCGTTCGCTTGATGCCGTGATGAAACTGAAGAAATGAGAATGATGAGTGGCGAAAACCATGCGCTCCAAAATCTCGACAAGACGATCTGATTGAGGAAAAGACAAGAACAGGCTGATGACAGACGAGTCCCAACAGATCGAGATCACCCCGCAAATCCTGCTGCGCGCCTATGCCTGCGGTGTCTTTCCGATGGCTGAGGATGCAAGCGACGAAACCATGCTCTGGATCGAGCCCGAGTTTCGCGGCGTCATTCCTCTTGAGCATTTTCACGCACCGCGCCGCCTCTTGCGCACCATGCGCAACACGCCCTATGACATTCGCGTCGATACCGATTTTGGCGGCGTCATGAATGCCTGTGCGGAAGCTGCTCCCGACCGTCCATCAACCTGGATCAACGGCCAGATTCACGATCTCTATCGCAAGCTCTTCGATATGGGGCATTGCCATTCGGTCGAGGTCTGGGACGGGCATCGCCTCATCGGAGGCCTCTATGGCGTATCTCTGGGGAAGGCCTTCTTTGGCGAAAGCATGTTCTCACGCGAGCGGGACACCTCCAAGATGGCGCTGGTCCATCTCGTGGATCGCCTAAAGGCCGGAGGCTACAGCCTGCTTGACGCCCAGTTCATCACCGATCATCTCAAACAGTTCGGCGCTCTGGAAGTGCCCAAAGCCGAATATCATGAATTGCTGGAAGCAGCACTGACCGATGTGGCGGATTTTTACGCCCTTGATCGCCAGGTGGCAGACGAAAACCCGGAAAACAGTCCTGAGACTGAAGCCTGAGCCCGAAGTCTTTCAGCCCGTCATTGTGGCTTGGGAACGTCCGAGCTTTGCTTGCAGCCTTCGAGCCAGACGTCATAGACACCGTGCTCCACAGCATTGAGGCCGGGACTGGACGCAAACATCCATCCGGTGAAAATCCGGCGAACCTTGCGCTCAAGGGTGATCTCGTCGACTTCGACAAAGGCGGTCACCTGCTGGCGCTCGGTTTCGGGCCGTGTATGGCAGGCCCGCGGAGTAACCTGCAACGCGCCAAACTGAACGGTCTCATTGATATAGACATCAAACTGGATAATCCGGCCAGTGATCTTGTCGAGACCGGAAAAGACCGTGACCTGATTGTCAACTCTCTGGGCGTTGGCTGGCGAGCCAAGCAGAACACCAACAGTCAGGGCGAGCCCGCCAAACCACAGGGCGGCTTTCGTGAACCATTGGCGGTTCTTCAAACACATCATCGAATTCTCCGACCTCAACGCGCCAAGCGAAGAAGGACCAATCCGCGCAAGAACAATCTTGTAGATCAACCCCGGCCGCACCGCCCCGGCACCTGCTTTATCAGTCCGTTCCTATCGCCCTTTGGTGTCTCAAGGCAAGAGCGATCTGTCAAAAAAGCCGCTTCGTGCAGAGGTTGACCTTTAAGCGTTGGTTCCAACAAAAGAAAATCGCCACTTTGTCAGGAAGCAGCGATTCTTTTCTAGCCATCAATTCTGGCAACAGTGGGACAGCAGGGCGCAGGAGATTCCTCGACCACAGAGCCTCTGCCCGACAGCCCGTCAGCCTTCCGGCGACCAGGCTTCATAATCCCCAGCAACCGGCTGACGGCTCTGAGGCGAAAGAATGGACCCGGCGGGGCGATAGGCTTCCGGCGTCCCGGTCTTGTTCGGCTGATGCGGTTTCTGCCAGGGCCAGGACACTGTCTCATCCTGACTTGGTGCCATATCGGTGCGATAGTGCAACCAGCCATGCCAGCCCGGCGGCACCGCGCTCGCGTCCGCCTCCTGCGCATAGATCACCCAGCGGCGCTCGCCCTTCCGGCTTCCCGAGTAGCTCGCATTATGCTTGACCGACTGTTTGTAATATTTGTTGCCGAACTCATCCTGTCCGACAAGAATGCCCCGGCGTCTGGTGTGAAGCAGCGTACCAAGGGTCACATTGCCCCACCATGTGAAGAGCAAAAGCAGTGTCTTTTTCATAACGAGCCAACTTTCCGACAGGTTGTGTCAGCGCACTATGACTACAAAATTTTCCTGATGTCCAGACTGCTTTGGTGAAAAGCCCGGTAGCATGCCGGTAGCATGAAGGATATGCCGACGCCAGCAAAAGGCGTCGATATCCAGAGGCTAGCGGCCGCTCCGACCCCTGACGCTGGCATAGCGCTTGGTTTGGGGACGGTTGCTCGCAGGCGTCTCGCTTTCCTCGCGTTTGCGGGCCTCACGCAGATGCTCGGCGATCCTCTTGCCGCTCGAAGCATAGGGCAAGGCGCGGCCATTGTCCTCGTCGAACATGTCAAAGCCGCGCAGGATCTCGTCTGCTTCGCGCTGCGATTCCTTGGCCTTGGGCAGAACCTCTTCGTGGAACTCCCGCGCCTTGTCCAAGGACTGCAGGCGCGACTGCTTCTCGGCAAGAACCTCGCGCATACCGTCAATGACATAGCGATCACCTTCAAGACGCATCACGCGGCGATCGGCACTCAGCGCTTTAAGACGGTTTTGCAGAACGGCAGACGACAAGGGCTTGGCCAGAACGTGATGAGCCCCGACCTCGAACAGCTGTGCCACGCGGGCCTGAGTCGCGTGGGCGGTGATGACGATTACTGGAATGAAGCACAGGGGCTCCATGGTCTGCTGCCGGATCAATCGGATCAGCTGCATACCAGACATGGGCGACATCGCCAGATCCGTAAGGATGACGTTCGGCGGTTCCTGCAGGATGGCCTGAAGTGCAAGGTCACCGCGATCATAGGATCTCACTCTTGCAACCTTCATCGAAGAGATCATTGATCGAATCATGGTCAAGACCGTTTTGGAGTCATCGACTATGACAATATCAAGCGATTCGATATCCAGTCCAAAAGCTGAATGATGTTCCATGCCACCCACCAACCTGTTGTAATTAAGAGGCTTATCGTCCGTCCAAACAGCACTATCGCACAAAGCATTTAATTCGCCCCCAAAGAGAGGGCGCAAATTGGATTTGAATTTGTCTCAAATTTTAACAGTTTTATTGCAGCCCGGATCGACCCGTCCGTCATTCAGGACTTGACGGCTATAGGGGCGGATTCTTCCCGTTCTAGCACCTCGCAGAAGGGCACTAGATGTAGTTTTTCACACCGAGCGCGCCACTAGAGCTAGTTTTCCTTGCTTGACGTTTAGCCCCCCAAAATCACATACTCCGATGCAGTCAAGACGGATACATTTCCGGATGAAATTCCCGGATTTCCTGTTCAGTAAAAGAGAAGAAACACCGTGGATCCTTCGATCCCGCAGCATGGATTGCTGCCTCAGGAAGGACGCCACGGTCGGGTTTTCTTGCGCTCTGATTTAGGGAAGAAATAGCGGAATATACCAGATATCGTCATTCGATCCTGACGTGGACACTAGATCTAGGGCATGTTAACTTATCAGTAACCAGTCGGCGATCTAATGGTGTCCGCATAACGAGTCCACTCTGCCACGATTCGAGGCGAAGGTGGACTCCTTCAAATGCAGGATTGCGGATGCGCCTGGGCCAAGGGCTTCCACCATTCTGTGCAAGGCAGTCGGCCAGCGGATGAACCGTTGGCTCCCAGATACCTTTAGGGGATATTCAATGCGTGTAGAGCGGCGCTATACCGAAGAAGGCAAATCTGCCTATGACGGGATCGAATTTCGTAAGGCAACGAGCGAAATCCGCAACCCAGATGGCTCCATTGTATTTCAGCTGGAAAACATCGATGTTCCGACGGCCTGGTCACAGGTCGCCTCCGACATTCTGGCTCAGAAATATTTCCGCAAGGCTGGCGTACCTGCCATTCTGAAACGGGTCGAAGAGAATTCCGTGCCGTCCTGGCTGTGGCGTTCCGTCTCCGATCAAGAGGCCCTTGCCCAGCTGCCCGAAGATCAGCGCTACGGCCCTGAGATGTCCGCACAGCAAGTGTTCGACCGTCTCGCCGGTACGTGGACCTATTGGGGCTGGAAAGGCGGCTACTTCGACACGGAAGCCGATGCGCGCGCCTTCTTTGACGAACTGTGCTACATGCTCTGCACCCAGCGTGTCGCCCCCAACTCGCCGCAGTGGTTCAACACCGGCCTGCACTGGGCCTATGGCATCGACGGTCCGAGCCAGGGTCACCATTACGTAGACTTTGAAACCGGTCGTCTCACCCGCTCTGCCAGTGCCTACGAGCATCCCCAGCCCCATGCCTGCTTCATCCAGTCCATCTCCGATGATCTGGTCAACGAAGGCGGCATCATGGACCTGTGGGTTCGCGAAGCACGCCTGTTCAAATACGGCTCCGGCACCGGCACCAACTTCTCCTCCCTGCGCTCCGAAGGCGAGCCGCTCTCTGGTGGTGGCAAGTCGTCCGGCCTGATGTCCTTCCTCAAGATCGGCGACCGTGCAGCGGGCGCGATCAAGTCCGGCGGCACCACTCGCCGTGCGGCCAAGATGGTTGTTGTCGACATCGACCATCCCGATATCGAGGCCTACATCAACTGGAAGGTCAAGGAAGAGGAAAAGGTCGCCGCGATCGTCACCGGCTCCAAGATCGTCTCCAAACATCTCAAAGCCATCATGAAGGCCTGCGTCAATTGTCAGGGCTCCAATGATGAATGCTTCGACCCGGCCAAGAACCCGGCCCTGAAGCGCGAAATCCGCGCAGCCAAGAAATCTCAGGTACCCGAGAACTATATCCGCCGCGTCATCCAGTTCGCCAAACAGGGTTTCAAGGATCTCAAGTTCGAGACCTACAACACCGACTGGGACAGCGGCGCCTATCTCACCGTCTCCGGCCAGAACTCGAACAACTCGGTTCGCGTCACCGACGACTTCCTCAACGCCGTCAAGGAAGACCGCGACTGGAACCTCATTGGCCGCATCAAGGGCGATATCCGCAAAACCGTGAAAGCCCGCGATCTGTGGGATCAGATCGGCTATGCCGCTTGGGCATCCGCTGATCCGGGGCTGCAGTATCACACCACCATCAACGAGTGGCACACCTGCCGGACGGATGGCGACATCATCGCGTCCAACCCCTGCTCGGAATATATGTTCCTCGACAACACGGCCTGTAACCTGGCGTCGATCAACCTCTTGCAGTTCCGCAACGAAGACGGAACCATCAATGTCGAGCAGTTCGAACACACCGTCCGCCTGTGGACCATGGTGCTCGAGATCTCCGTGCTGATGGCCCAGTTCCCGTCCAAGGAAATTGCCGAGCGGTCCTATCTCTACCGCACCCTCGGCCTTGGCTATGCCAACATTGGCGGCCTGCTGATGACCTCGGGCATTCCTTATGACAGTGCCGAAGGCCGTGCCATCTGTGGCGCCATCTCCGCGCTGATGACCGGTACCGCCTATGCAACTTCGGCTGAAATGGCCAAGGAACTTGGTGCCTTTGCCCGTTATCAGGACAATTCCGAGCACATGCTCCGCGTCATGCGCAACCATCGCCGAGCAGCCTATGGTGACCATGAAGGCTACGAAGCACTCGACATCACACCGGTTGCCCTCGACCACGACAGCTGCACCGACAAGACCCTCATCCAGCACGCTGTTGCCGCATGGGACAAAGCCGTTGATCTCGGCCAGCAGTATGGCTATCGCAACGCCCAGACCACCGTTGTCGCCCCGACGGGCACCATCGGTCTGGTCATGGACTGCGACACCACCGGCATCGAGCCCGACTTTGCTCTGGTCAAATTCAAAAAACTGGCCGGTGGCGGCTACTTCAAGATCATCAACCGTGCTGTTCCGAACGCCCTGCGCAAACTCGGCTACAACGAAGAGCAGATCAAGGACATGGAAGCCTACGCCGTTGGCCGTGGCTCTCTCGCCAGCTGCAACGCGATCAGCCACAATGCGCTGAAAGCAAAAGGCTTTACCGACGAGAAGATCTCCGCGATCGAATCTGGCCTTGGCAGTGCCTTCGACATCAAGTTCGCCTTCAACAAATGGAGCCTTGGCGAAGATTTCTGCAGGGACGTCCTCAAGTTCGATGGCGAACAGCTTGATGATCCGAGCTTCGACATGCTGTCCGCCCTTGGCTTCAGCAAGGAAGAGATCGACGTTGCCAACATCCATGTTTGCGGTGCGATGACGCTGGAAGGCGCCCCTCACCTCAAGGACGAGCATCTGCCGGTCTTCGATTGCGCCAACCCGTGCGGTCGTATCGGCAAGCGCTACCTGTCGGTTGAAAGCCACATCCGCATGATGGCCGCTTCCCAGCCCTTCATCTCCGGCGCAATCTCCAAGACGATCAACATGCCGAACGATGCATCGGTCGAGGATTGCAAGGATGCCTACATGCTGTCCTGGCGTCTGGCCCTCAAAGCCAACGCGCTCTATCGTGACGGATCCAAACTCAGCCAGCCGCTGAACAGCCAGTTGCTGTCCGATGATGATGACGAGGCCGAAGATATCGTAGAAGCCATTTCCGCGACCTCTGCTCCGATGCAGGAACGCGCCACGCTGGTTACCGAGAAGATCGTCGAGCGTATCATCGAGCGTCACGTTCGTGATCGCGAGAAGCTTCCTGATCGCCGCAAGGGCTACACCCAGAAAGCCCGCGTCGGCGGCCACAAGGTCTATCTGACCACCGGTGAATATGAAGACGGTCGCCTCGGCGAGATCTTCATCGACATGCACAAGGAAGGCGCAGCGTTCCGTTCGATCATGAACAACTTCGCCATCGCCATCTCGCTCGGCCTGCAGTATGGCGTGCCGCTTGATGAATATGTCGACGCCTTCACCTTCACCCGGTTCGAACCGGCTGGCATGGTTCAGGGCAACGCGGCCATCAAGAATGCCACGTCGATCCTCGACTATATCTTCCGCGAACTGGCCGTGTCCTATCTCGACCGTCACGATCTGGCCCACGTCAATCCGGCCGACATCGAGGCAACCGCGATGAGCAAGGGCAGTGCCGAAGGCAAACTGACCGTGCCAATCTCCAAAGGCCTGCTGCGTGGCAATTCCAAACGCTTCAAGCTGGTCGAAGGAAATGATGTTCCGGCAGCAAAACCCGCAAAGGCTGCAACTGAAACGGCTCACGCCGTGATGCCATCCTCTGCGACCATGCTCAAGCAGGGCAGTCAGGTTCAGCATGATCACGATCATGATCATGACCACCATGTTCAGCTTGGCACCGCGGAAGCGAAACCCGAGCCGACCAAGGCAAACCAGATCGCTCTGGCACGCATGAAAGGCTATGAAGGCGAAAGCTGCTCCGAATGTGGCAACTTCACCATGGTCCGCAACGGCACCTGCCTCAAATGCGACACCTGCGGCTCCACGAGCGGCTGCTCCTGATCGGGCACCTGCACAGTCTGAAATGAAAAGGCTCCGCTCACATTGAGCGGGGCTTTTTCATATCCAACGAAGGAAACTCTGCCTCACCGGTCCGTCAGGGCGAGACGCGCGCCGAGCATGACGAACGTGGCGGCAAAGCCCCGCTTCAACCATGCCATGATGGCGGGACGGCTCAGCACCCTATCCCGAACAGAGGCGGCAGCAAAGCTGACCAGTGCGAAAACCAGAAATGTCATCAGCATGAAAATGGCGCCAAGCCCGGCCATCTCGAACACCGGATTGGCAACATCCACGTCGATGAACTGAGGCAGAAAGGCCAGAAAGAAGATCGACAGCTTGGGATTGAGCAGATTGAGCAGGATGCCGTCACGAATGATCACCCGTGCAGTGCGCCCTTCCCGCTCTTCGGAGGCAAGGCTCTCTGCGTTCAACTGCTCCTTGTCCTTGAGCATCTTGTAGGCCATGTAAATGAGATAGGCGACACCGGCGAACTTGACGATCTGGAATGCCATGGCGCTGGCATGAAGAAGAGCCGCCAACCCCAGAATCGCAGCGGCAATATGGGAGATGATGGAAAGCGTTCCACCCAGCGCCGCGAGAAGCCCGGACCGGAATCCATAACCCAGCGTCGTCGCCAACGTATAGATCATGCCGGTTCCCGGCGTGATCACGACAAAAAAGGAGGTGATGAAAAATTCAAAGGACATGGAAGAGTTCCTGAACACGATTGGACTGGTACGGGGAACCTTAGTCCGCTGCGTGCACAAACTCAATCGCGCATTCCGAACCACTGCGCGTCGCCTGCTTCCTTGTCACTGTTGCTCGAACTGGCATTTGTTCATCGTGCTGAAAGAGCGCAGATTGACAATATCCTGGCCGCGGATCTCGGTCCGGCAGCCAAAACGCGCACCGATATAGGGAACGATGTTGACTTGAACAACCACCTGTTTGGAGACGGTCTGGCAAACTCTCGTTCCGATGGGCACGCTCTGCTCAATGCGCTCACCAGGCGATTTCATGAACACGATCAGGCTCTGGTCTGCAAAGTTGACGAGACAGGCCGCCTGAGACGCGCCAGCCTCAACGGCCAGCACCCCAAGGGTCGCGAGGCACAATTTGATGGGTTTCGATATCTTCATAAGCTTCAATTCAGATCTCCTGTTCTTCGTCCCCCGACAAGGTCCTAAGAAACATAAGCGTCTGGGTCTGTCCCTGGCTCCCCCACCGCGAACCACGGCCCTTACCATTGCAAATGGATACTCCTGCAAGCTGTTGCGAGCCTGACGTTCCGCTCCCCTGATGCGAAACATGACAAGTTACTCACCTAATGATACGCATAACTATGTAAACAATTTGAAAAGTGGCAAAATTAACATTCCAGCCAGCATTGATCCTGAATAATGACCGGTAAATGCGACAGATGAGCTGCTTGCAGATTTGACTGATATTGGACGTCATCACAGAGATGACATTGAAATGCAGCACCATGCACCCGATATCTGATCACAAAATTGCAACACTTTGTCCGGATCCGTTGCCGAAATAGAATTTCTCTTGACCTTTGCGCAAGAATTGCAGAAAAGGCCAGAGGAAAAGGAGAATGAACAAGAATGAATACCCCCTTTTCCGTCATTGCACCAAATCAGTTCAATCACGAAACCTACCGCAAGGCTGAAGAAGCCATTGATCGCCTGCTGCTGATCTATGAAGCGCACACCGAGTTTCTTCAGAATGCATTCGCACGCGTGGCACAGGGTGATGTGCCTGCCTCAGGACGCTACCGGGCGACCTACCCCGAGATTCGTCTGACCACAGACACCCACGCACATATCGACAGCCGCCTGTCCTTTGGCCATGTTCCCGGCCCCGGTCGATATGCCACCACCATCACCAGACCGGATCTGTTCCGCCACTATCTGAAAACGCAGATCGAGCTGCTGCTGGCCAACCACAATGTGGCCATCGAAGTCGGCCCTTCGGACACCCCGATCCCGGTACATTTCGCCTGGCCCAACGGCATGGACGTGGATGGCGCACTGCCCGAAACATGGGAACGCCCCTTGCGCGACGTGTTCGATGTGCCTGATCTCGCGATCACCGACGACGCCATCGTCAATGGCACCCAGCATTTCGGCCCGGACGAGATTGTCCCGCTGGCCCCCTTCACCGGCCCGCGCATTGACTATTCGCTCCATCGCCTCGCCCACTATACGGCGACGAAACCGGAGCATTTCCAGAACTTCGTCCTCTTCACCAACTATCAGTTCTATGTCGATGAGTTCGTCAACTGGGCCCGCAAGCAGATGGCAGATGGCAATTCGGAATATGAGGAATTTGTCGAGCCCGGCAACGTCATCACGCCAAATGGTGCCTCTTCACCCCAGATCGGAACGCCCCTCTCGCGCTTGCCGCAGATGCCTGCCTACCACATCAAGCGCCCGGGACAGGACGGCATTTCACTGGTCAACATCGGCGTCGGGCCATCCAACGCCAAGACCATCACCGACCATATCGCGGTCTTGCGCCCCCATGCCTGGCTGATGCTGGGCCATTGTGCCGGACTGCGCAACACACAGCGCCTCGGCGACTATGTGCTGGCGCACGGCTATGTCCGCGAAGACCATGTGCTTGATGCAGATCTGCCGACATGGGTGCCGATTCCACCCCTCGCCGAAATTCAGGTTGCACTGGAAAAGGCCGTTGCCGACATCACCGGCTACAACGGCTATGAGCTCAAGCGGATCATGCGAACCGGCACCGTGGCGACCATCGACAACAGGAACTGGGAGCTGCGCGACCACCGCGAGCCCGTCGAGCGCCTGTCCCAGTCCCGCGCCATCGGCCTCGACATGGAATCCGCAACCATCGCCGCCAACGGCTTCCGCTTCCGCGTGCCCTACGGCACGCTGCTGTGCGTTTCGGACAAGCCACTGCATGGCGAACTGAAGCTCCCGGGCATGGCCAGCTCCTTCTACACCCAGCAGGTTGGCCAGCATCTTCAGATCGGCATCAAGGCGATGGAAGAGCTGCGCAAAATGCCCATAGAGCGCATCCATTCAAGGAAGCTGCGCAGCTTCGCAGAGACTGCTTTCCAGTAGGAAAGCACCGGACTCTGGACAAACAAAAAGCGGCTTCATGAAGCCGCTTTTTTTTGTATTCGAAAGAGACAAGCACGTCGACCGGTCAAGCCGCATCTTCCCTGTCGGCCATGTCGCCCTCGTCCCCTGAAGCTGATCCGGCCTTCGCCGCAAGCGCCCGGGAGGCCTTGTATAGTTCGGCAAAGGACCGGGCTGGCAGCGGTGGTGAGAAGAGATAGCCCTGCGCGGCAGAAACGCCCATGCGGCGCAATTCGACAACCTGCGTCTCCGTCTCAATGCCCTCGGCGATGACGCCGATGTTGAGCTGCCCGGCCAGTTTAATCAGTCCCCTGACAAGCTCCATCCCGGCCAATCCCTGATTGATCGTGTCGACCATCAGCTTGTCAAGCTTGAGAATATCAACACCAATCGACGTGAGATTGTAAAGGCCACTATGCCCGGAGCCAACGTCGTCAAGGGCGATCTCCGCACCAAGCGCCTGTATTTGGCTAATAATATCCTTCGCGAGCGAGATATCGGTAATCGGCACGCGATCTGACACCTCAAAGATAAGATTGCCATAATCAATTGCACTGTCTTTGAAAACAGCCTGAATATCGTCAACGATCGTTGCGTCTGTGAGCTGCCCGGAGAAGAGGTTGAACGAGAGTTTCAGATCGTCATCCCCCTTGATCAGGGGAGCGATCACGTCCCTCGCATCGCTCATGATCCGGCTCGTCACTTCGCGGGTAAGCTTGTAATTCTGCGCCAGAGGAATGAACTCGTGCGGCGGCACCACCGTGCCATCGGCCTTGTTCCAGCGCGACAGCACCTCACATCCTGTGATCCGGCCGGTCTCGAGACAGACGATGGGCTGCATGAAGGGCACAAACTCGCCATTCTCGAGCGCTTCGAGAATGCGATCGCCTTCATTCTTGCGGTAACGTCCGAGAAGATAGCCCCCAAGCAGCGCGAACATCGCAAAGATCAGCCCGAAAGCATTGATGATCTTGCGAGCCTGATGGGTGACGACATCAATCGCAGCCTCGGAAACCGAAATATTGACTTCGAAGGGCACATATCTCGATGTCTTGTTGACGCGGACGGCACTCTCGCCCCCTTCCATGGCCTCCAGAATATACCATGGATCATTCGGCCCGAGCGACAGCATCGCCACGCGGAAACGGCGCAATTCGTTGCGCACGGGATCGAGCTTGATCAACTCTCCCGGCACGCGAGCGACCAACCGCCGGCCATTGGTGATGTGCCGGACCACCAGCAAGGACAACAGATCGTCTTCGGATTTGCCAGAAGAAAGCGACAGCGAGATCTCATCACTACCAGCCTCATAGGTCGACAACAGCCCTCTCTGACGAGAAGACTGGCCAAGATCGGTACACACCAGATTGCCGTTCCGGTCCACAAGACCAATCGTGTCGATCCAGGCCGTCGAGCGAACCGCTTCGCTATAGAGATATCGGTGATCCTGTGTGCAGGAAAGCCCCGAGGATTGTGCAAGCCGATTGAGGACATCGATGGCCGTCTGGGTCGCATCGGAGGCTCGCTCGAGCATCAGCTCGGCAGAAATGGTCAGGTCTTCCTCGACCTTTGCCTTGGCCTGCCAGTAGAGCACAGACCGTGCCCCGTAGGTGAGCAGGAAGGCTCCCACCACGCCCAAAGCCATATAGCCAGCAATTTTCTTGGCATTTCTGACCATGTATCCCCACACACTTGTCCGAGCGCCAGTTTGCCCATAGAGCTGTGAATATTCAGTTGATTTTTTCGCGGGATGTCGCAAATTTTCCAGTGATTCACTGCTGTTACACATTCTACCCGTGCAATGCAGTGTCAGATAGAGACTGGCGCGCTACGCAATCAGCTTCCTGGGCATTTTTACACTGTTGTTTGGCCCAAGGACCGAGGGAACACCGCCAGAAACCTTCTTGCTTCCTGCGCCTCCCAATGCTTCCACCAGTTCGAGATAGGCTGACCCGGGCAAAGGTGGTGAGAAAATGTAGCCCTGCGCCTCGTTGATTCCCAGATTGCGCAGATAAGTCAGCTGTTCCTCGGTTTCCACGCCCTCGGCAACGACCACCATTTTCATGCCCTTGGCCATGCTGCACAGGGAATCGACAATGGGCACACTCTCGCTTTCGGCGGTGATGCTATCCACGAACAGTTTGTCGATCTTGATGATATCCATGCCCAGCTTCTGCAGATAGGCAAAGCCGCCATGCCCCGTTCCAGCGTCATCCAGCGCAACCCGAACACCAAGGCGCTGCATGCGTTCGATGATGGCGCGCGCACGATCAAGATTTTCCAGCGGCTGACGCTCAGTCACCTCAAACACCAACTGGGTGAAACGGACGCCCGAATTGCCAAAGGTTCTTTCGATCTCGGTGACGATCTCGATGTCGTCGAAATGACGGTTGAACAGGTTGATCGCCACTTTCAGGTGACCAAACCGGGCATAGGCATCGGACAGTTCCTCGGCGACCTGCTCCATCAGAAGACTGGTCATGGGAACAGCAAGACCGGACGCCTCGGCGGTGGCGATAAAATGCCCCGGAGAGACGACAGTGCCGTCTTCCTTGCGCCAGCGAACCAGAACCTCGCAGCCAGCCAGTCGGCCGCTCTGAATGTCGATGATCGGCTGATAATAGGGAATAAATTCGCGCTGCTTGATGCCTTGCCGAATGCTGACATAAGGGCTGGGCTTGCGCATCCCCAGACGAACGAAGAAGAAGAGAATGAAAACGCCGGTCAGCGCAGCAAACCCATCAATGACATTCATGATGCCTTCGAAGGACTGCCAGACACTGGCGAAGGGAACAGCGATCTTGGCTTCGACCGGATATCGCTCTGACGCGATCTGATATTCGATCAGATCGCCGCCCCAGATGCTGTCAGCCTCAATAGTGGCGAAAGGCGCCTTTTCCCGCAACTTAAGCTCGGGAGAGGTCTCGGCAACGGGCACGTCGTTGGTCAGGTCGATGGACATCCGGTAGTTCGGACCAAATTCGGTCTGCATTGACTTCAGGTTGAATTCATCTGCCAGAATGAACGCACCAAGCGACACCTGCTCCTGAATGACCCAGGTGACCAGAAGCCCTTTCTTGCCCGTAAAGCCGTCTTCCACCGCAACATACATCAGGTGCGGCACCATCCCTGAGATGGCCTCGGAAATGGGATAGAAGCGCGTGCTTTCCTGCATCGACGAGCAATACATGAACTCGCCATTGTAGATCAGACCAACATCATGAAGTTCACCATGACGCAAGGTCATGGCCCGGAAGCGATCCTGAAGTTTCTTGTCACAAATGGGCACACGATAGTGCGGTAGAGTCGAGAAAACATCGACCGCTTCCTGAATAATTTCTTCAGCATTGACAAGAGAACGGACGGCCGTCTGCTGCAGATTACGCTCGCCTCGAGACTGGACATAATCGCGCATGAATACGTGGGCGAGAAACATCGGCACCAGACCGAGAACGACGCCCAGTAACAATAAAATGACCGATCTGACTCTGTTTCTCAAAGACATGCTTCCCTTATTACAGGCCGACCATAGGATAAGACCCCTAATTTTGCTTTAACTATACGGATTCAAACAAAAAACAAACCTCAGAGATGGCAATCCGATATCGTTTCAACAGGGCACTTTCTCCCTCTCTCGAAGAAGATCCCCTCACGATAAGGGATAACCCCGTGTTAGCGGTGATACATCCTTCCTATTGCCTTTTCTGACAGCTGCAAGCAGACTTCCCTTCATCTCAAAGTCCTGATCAAGAACCGGCGAACTGCCCGGACAAGATACACTGAATTCTGTGCCGGAAGACTGTTCTTGCGATCACTTGCGCGTCTTCTTGCCACATTTTGCAGCAACCTTCACGACTCTCTGCGCGCTTCGGGCCGCACCATGATCATTGTTCGATCATTTCTTTCGAAATTCAAAGAGGCAAATTGCAAATGAAACGCCAAAGCCTGACCCTTTCGCTCATTTTACTCTCAACATCCCTTGCGCATGCCCAGAGTGGAGCAGAGGAGGCCTTTGCAGCGGCCATCAAGGATCTCAACGACACCGGCCTGTTCACCGTTGAGGTGGGTTCGACCCACTATCAGGAAAACGGAGACATCCTTACCGCCCAGAATGTGACCTACAAACTGGACTGGACCATTCCCGGCAGCCTCGCAAAGCTTGATGACAGCCTTTCTCCCAAAACCCGACAGAGCAGCGTCACGGACACCGAATCTCAGCCGCCTGCGATTGCTCCGAGCGACGACGCCCACATCGTTGTAACCATGACGGTACCAACGCTCACCGCAACCGGCATGCGCATGGAGCTCGATGGCGTTTCCTACGACAGAATGACCTATGAGGGTCAGCAGATCCTCGTCCGGATTGACATGGATGGCGAAGACAACGACCTGTCAATCAAGGCAAAAGCGCTCGGCAAGGACGTCATGGAAAACGGCTTTCAGCCCTTCCTTGGCGAATTCAAGGTCGCACCATCGCGCCCGATTGGCAGCGTCATGGACTATATTCGCCCCTTGCTGTTGAAACCGGTCATGGGCAAATACACCTCCGCCGGATATCAGACCACCCAGCTCGCCGGTGATGGCACCGTGATGGAAGAAACCGAAATGGGGCCGTTGACCCTGACGGATCTTCAGAACGGCAAGATCGCAAGCTATCAGATCGACCATCAGAAGGGCGAGATGCTGCTCAAGGACATGATGGCGGCTGAAGCCAACAAGGAAGAAGGCTCCGAGACTGCTCTGGACGAGATCCCGGAAAAGCTGACCTACGAAGTCGGCAAGACGACCTATCAGGGCTACGACATCGCCGCACTCCTGGGCAGCCTTCGACCCGAATGCACCCAAACCCGATGACGCGGCCATGGTGCTCAAACAAGTCAACACCGGCACGATCAGCCTCAAAGCAAATGACACGTTCGAATTCAGCATCGAGCCATCGGTGATGAAGGATTTCTCGCTGAAGCAGCCCGAAACCCACTTCGTCCCGCTCATCGACCAGATGATTGCCAGTAAGCAGTCTCCGGACAACATGCCCAAGGAAGAGCAGCAGAAGCTCGTGCGCGCCTTCTTTGATCTCCTGCGCGGCGTCAAGCTCGGCCTGTCAGAAAATGGCGCCATCAAACTGACCGGCACCATTCCCGAAGGCAATTTTAAGGGCCAGTCGGTTTCGCTCAACATCGACGGTCTGCGCATGTCGAACTTCAGCGGCAAGGGCATGGACGAGGCCTCCTTCACGGGCCTGACCTATGTCGGCCCGCCGTCGGTCAACCTCTCGCTCGGGCGGGTCGCGCTCGAAAATCTCGAATTTGCCGACTATCCCGATGTGGAAGCCTTCTTCCTGCGCAGCATCGAGGGTCAGGAGCCCACACCGGCAGAAACCATGAAGATTGCGCCGGAAGGCTATGACATCGCAATCGAGGATCTCTCCTACCAAGACGCCATGTCCAACGAGGTCAGCCTGAAATCCCTCAAGACGGGCATGAAGCGCAAAGGCCTTGCCATCCCCGGATTGCTGTCCACCCAAATCGAAGAGCTGAAAATCTCCAAGTCCCTGCTCTCCCATCCACTGCTCAACGTGTTGATGACGCAATTGAGCCTTGATGAACTGACCGTCAGCGAAGACATCACGGCGGAATGGGACGAAGAAAGCCAAAGCGTCAAGATCGACCCGCTCGACATCCGGCTCGAACAGATCGGCCGTCTGAACGGCTCGCTCGCCATTGGCGGCATCATTCGAGGTTATCTGGAAGATCCCGAGTCCGCGCAAGCTGCGGCCTTCACGGGCACGATCCTTCCCTCCGCCCTCACCTTGAGCAACCTTGGTGGCCTCGACACGCTCATTGATCTTGCGGGCAGCACCGCAGGCATGGGTCCCGAACAGGTGCGGGAATTTGCTCCAAGCCAGTTGCAGGCAACCCTGTCGGCCTTCACCAAACCGGCCTTTGCGCAAATGGTGGCAGACGAAGTGCGCAGCTTCCTCACCGATCCGAACAGCCTGAAGATCGTTCTCAATCCAGGCGCACCCGTTGCCTTTGGCGAGATCATGGGCACGATGTCTCAGGACCCGAGCTCCCATTCCGGACCTGTTGAACATCGGCGTATCGGCCAATCAGGATTAATCGAAATCGGGTTCATTCCCGATTTTTGCCAGACACAAAAAAGGCGGCTCTTCAACGGGCCGCCTTTTCTTTACATTCAAATATTTGCAATAAAGTCTTATTCCGGAAGATTAAGACGAAGATGCAATTCGCGGAGCTGCTGGTTGGTCGGGCTGCTCGGAGCGCCCATCAGGAGATCCTCGGCCTGCTGGTTCATCGGGAACAGCGTGATTTCGCGCAGGTTTGGCGTGCCACAGAGCAACATGATGATGCGGTCAAGCCCCGCTGCCATGCCACCATGCGGAGGCGCGCCATACTGGAAGGCACGATACATGCCGCCAAAGCGATCCTGCAGAACCTCTTCGCTGTAACCGGCGATTTCGAAGGCTTTCTTCATCACTTCGATATCGTGGTTACGGATCGCACCGGAACCGATTTCATAGCCGTTGCAGACCACGTCATACTGATAGGCGTCGAGTTCGAGCGGATCGGTATTTTCCAGCCCTTCTAGAGCGCCTTTGGGCATCGAGAAGGGGTTGTGACAGAAATCAACCTTCTCTTCGTCGTCGTTCCACTCATACATCGGGAAGTCGACGATCCAGCACAGCTCGAACCGGTCGCGATCAATGAGATTGAGTTCCTCACCGGCGCGGTTACGGGCCTTACCTGCAAAGTCATAGAATTTCTTCGGATCGCCAGCAATGAAGAAGCAGGCATCCCCAGCATCGAGGCCGAGCTGGACGCGGATGGCTTCGGTGCGTTCCGGGCCAATGTTCTTGGCCAGCGGACCAGCGCCTTCCATGGTGCCGTCGTCATTCTTGCGCCAGAAGATATAGCCAAGGCCGGGCTGGCCTTCGCTCTGGGCCCAGCTGTTCATGCGGTCGCAGAAGGTACGCGAGCCACCGGTTTTGGCCGGAATGCCCCAGACTTCATTGTGGCTTTCTTCCAGCATGCGGGCGAAGATCTTGAAGCCCGAACCGCGGAAATGATCGGAGACCTCTTCCATGACGATCGGAATACGCAGGTCCGGCTTGTCGGAGCCATATTTGCGCAGCGCTTCCTTGTACGGAATACGAGGGAAGTCCTGCGTCACCGGCTTACCGTCAGCAAATTCTTCGAACAGGCCACGAATGACCGGCTCCATGGTGTTGAGCACGTCATCCTGTTCGACAAAGCTCATTTCCAGATCGAGCTGGTAGAACTCGCCCGGCAGACGGTCTGCACGTGGGTCTTCATCGCGGAAGCAGGGAGCAACCTGAAAATACTTGTCGAACCCGGCAATCATCAACAGCTGCTTGAACTGCTGAGGGGCCTGCGGCAGGGCATAGAACTTGCCCGGATGGATACGGGACGGAACCAGATAGTCGCGTGCGCCTTCCGGAGAGGATGCCGCCAGAATCGGGGTCTGGAATTCGTTGAAGCCGATTTCGTTCATGCGGCGGCGGGCCGACGCGATGATCTTCGAGCGCTTGACGATGTTGCCATGGATCGTTTCACGACGCAGATCGAGGAAGCGATACTTGAGGCGGGTGTCTTCCGGATAATCCGGCTCGCCGAAGACCGGCAGCGGCAGTTCCTTGGAAGAGCCCAGCACGTCGAGTTTCGAGATGAAGATCTCGATGGCGCCGGTCGGCAGGTTGTCGTTGACGGCCTCAGCGCTGCGCGCCTTAACCTCACCCTCGATTCTGATGCACCATTCGCCGCGCACCTTTTCGGCATCGGCAAAGGCAGGAGAATCAGGATCGGCCACGACCTGGGTGAGACCATACTGGTCGCGCAAATCGATAAACAGAAGACCGCCGTGGTCGCGAACCCGGTGTACCCAACCGGAAAGGCGAACCGTTTCGCCCACATGGCTTTCGCGGAGGTCGCCACAGGTATGGCTGCGATAAGGATGCATGAACAGAACCCTGATGCTTGAGCGGATGCACGCGAGGTCGCCATGACCGGGGGCATTTCCACTCCAATGAAACTTCGAACCGACTGAGCGGCATGCTCTTAATAGAGCGCCATCCTGTCGTTTTCAACGATAAATGGGCGGAAAAGCGCCACAACGCCCGCCCATTGAACAGTCTGCGCGGACCCTGCTATTTGCATTTCAAGGTGTCAAGCCAATCGGCAGCAATGAGAGCACTTTTCCCGATTTATGCCCAACTCGCACGGCTTCTCCATGCGGGAAATGACCATTTAAGCGCTTGCGCGAATGCGCAGAATTGCCGAGAGTTGGAATTCGGACTTGACGGACATAGGAAATCCCCATTTGGACCGGAATTGGCACAAAGAGTGGGCGACAAGCCGAGAATTGTTCTATATAAGCGAATTAGCAATGAAAACAATCACGACCACTGCCGATCTGGCAGACGCCTGCAAAAGCTTCGCCGAACACCCGTATGTAACGGTCGATACGGAATTCCTGCGCGAAACGACCTACTGGCCAAAGCTGTGCCTGATTCAGATGGCAGGGCCGGACCTTGCTGTTCTGATCGATCCACTGGCAGACGGCCTTGATCTGGGGCCTTTCTTCGAGTTGATGGCCGACGAATCCGTCGTCAAGGTCTTCCACGCTGGCCGTCAGGACATCGAAATCATCTATCATTTGGGCAGGCTCATCCCTGCCCCGATCTTTGACAGCCAGGTCGCCGCAATGGTTTGCGGCTTTGGGGATTCCATCTCCTATGACCAGCTCGTCCACCGACTCACCGGCCATCGTATCGACAAATCCCATCGCTATACCGACTGGTCCCGTCGTCCGTTGACCGAGAAACAGCTCAACTATGCGCTCGCCGACGTCACCCATTTGCGCGACGTCTACCACGCCCTCAAGGCCAACCTTGATGAGCAGCAGCGCACGAGCTGGGTGCAGGAGGAGATGAAGATCCTCACCTCCAAGGACACCTATCACACCGAACCCGTGAATGCCTGGAAGCGCATGAAATTGCGCATCCGCAAGCCTCGCGAGTTTGCTGCCCTGAAAAAACTCGCCGGTTGGCGAGAAACCGAAGCCCAGACACGGGACGTACCGCGCAACCGGATCATGAAGGACGAAGCGATCTTCGAACTTGCCGTTCAGTTGCCGCAGACCCCGGAAGCGCTGTCGGCCTTGAGGTCTATCTCCAAGGGATATGAGCGTTCCAAGCCCGGCGTGGAAATCCTCGCCCTGATGCACGAAGTTGCCGCTTTGCCGAATGACGAACTCCCCGATGTTCCCAAAGGCAAGTCCCAACCCGAAGGATCAGGAGCTGCGGTCGACCTGATGAAAGTGCTGCTCAAACTGACCTCCGAGCGCCACGGCGTTGCGGCCAAGGTCATTGCGACGGTCGATGATCTGGAAAAGATCGCCTGTAGCGATGATGCCGATGTTCCTGCCCTCAATGGCTGGCGGCGAGAGCTGTTCGGTCAATATGCCCTCAAGGTCAAGACGGGTGAGATGGCACTAAGGCTCGAAGGCAAAAAAGTCGGCGTGATCGAGTGCGAAGCACCCGTGCCGCCGGTCAAGAAAGCCTCGGCAAAACGCAGTCGCAAGCCGAAGCGCCAATCCTCTGCACCGCAGAATTCGGTGGCGCAGAATACTGTAATCCAGCCCAACGGCCAGAGCGCCTCGCTGGAACAGGAATGACGGAACCATTGGCCCGAAGGGGCCAATTCCTGTCTTTCGTTTGCCCAAAAAGCTTCTTTCCATCAATTTTGAAAAGCCATTCGGCCTAGCGTTCGTCTGAGAAATCCCCAATTACGTCAAGGTCGCTTTCGTCCTCGAACTCGACCCGCTCGGCGCCGGTGAGCTTCTCATAGGGAAGAGCATGATAGCGGTCGACCAGCGCGTCCCACATTTCGGAAATCACCGCGACAGACACGCTCGGGTCCTTCAGCACAGCGCGAACTTCGAGCAGCCGATCCTGATCGATGGCGCTGTAACAAATCGCCATCTCGGCTGGCTGATCCGCCTCGATGCGGGTGACCTCGACCCAACTGGCGCTGTCTTCACCGACACCGAGCACGCTCTTGGCCATGACATAGTCCTGACCTTCGGGGAAGATGTCGCCAGCGACCTCGCCAAGGGTGACATCCTGCCAGCTCGGCCAGACCTGCCGTACGAATGCGTCCCCCATTTCCTCATAATCGGACTGACACCAGCCGATATCGTCCTCGCCATCGGCCACGAGGTCGTCCTCAAACGTCACCCGGACTTCGACCAGATAGCGATAGTCGGAAATCGTGATCTTGCCATCGACAAATGAGCCGGGATCACTCGCGGCATAGAGGATATATTCGCCGTAAGGGGCACGGTCATGGTAGCAGTCCGTGGCGGATGCCGCGTCCCCCTGCCCCGCGCCTCCGTGGATCGCGCGGCCATGCACGACCGTCCAGGTTTCTTTTGTCTTGATCGTCTCGCTCATATTGTCTCTTGCTTCCGGAGCTGAAGAATCACATCAACAAGACACCAGTCTCTGTCAGCTTTCAACCCGCCCGTCAAATCCGAGCAACCGCACGAAACTGTTGAACCGGCGCTCCAGCTTGTCATGGCGCAGCATTTTCAGCTCCGGCGGGATCGTCAGTGTCACCACATCCTCTTCGAGCGACACTGCCAATCGCGGCAGAATACCGGGTAATTCCCCGACAGCGACGTGGGCCAGCCGCAAGGCCGCACCGGTCACACGCGCCAAGGTTCGCAGGTGAAGACTGCTCACATCGCGCATCCGAAGGCTCATGTTCGACCCCGACAGGCCCTCATGGCGGAAATAGTTCGACATGGCCAGATAGGCCCGACCGGGATGATCGATACCGATAAAGGATCCATGGGCAATGATGTTGAGACTTTGCGTGCCGCGATAGTCCGGATGGGCCCGCCAACCTATATCAGCCAAGAGACAAGCCGCACGCCGCAGCCGCCGTTCATAACTGTCCTCGTCGATCTCCAGCGTATCGAACACATCATCGAGCCAATCCGCGAGCTCATGGGCATAGGCCGGAGCACGAGACCGCAAGACGCACAATTCCTCACAGGCCACCAGCAAAGGATCCTGATCCTGCACCTCTTGAGGCAATTGTTCATAGAGATGGCCTTCGCGCACCCCGAGCGACGAAATGATCACCCGCCGGGGCTTGCCGCGCTTCAGCACCTCCTGAAGGACCGCCGCGCCATAGGGCAACAGCGCCCGGCGCGCCTTGGAAACGGCGCTGATGCCGGAGAAATCCTCGATCTCGCCACTCATGCACTGACCGCAGAATTCAATCGCCTCTTCCGCATCGATTTCGTAATGATGCATCACATTGAGCGGGTAACCGACGGAGGCCATGTGGAGCTTGCCAAGGGCACGCCATGTGCCGCCAACCGCATAGAAAGTCTTGCCCTCCAACTTGTCGAGTGCGACCGACTCAGCCAGCTCGGACTTGGCAATCTTCTGCGCCTGCTTGATGGATCCTCCGGAAGTATCCTGAATGCGCAGCCCTCCGAGCGGATAGGTGTAGCCCTTGCCGAGCTCCTTGCCCTTGACGGTGATAACCTCAAGGCTGCCGCCACCTAGATCGCCGACAACCCCATCAGGATCGAGTATGGCCGAGACCACGCCCATCGCCGACTTCTGAGCTTCTTCCTCGCCGCTCAAGACCAACGGAGCAACGCCGCAGATCTCCTCTACATTGGCAATGAACTCCGGCCCATTGTCGGCATCGCGAGCAGCAGCGGTCGCCAGCACATAGAGCGTGCCAACACCTGCATGATCGACCATGAACCGAAAGCGCCTGAGCGCCCTCAAGGCACAGGAGACGGAGTTCTCGTCGAGCATGCCAGTGAGGGCGACCCCTTTGCCAAGGCCGCACAGCTGCTTTTCGTTGTACATGGGGATCGGTGCCCGCGACTCGCGCTCATACATGACGAGACGCACCGAGTTGGACCCGATATCAATGACGGCGACGGGGTCGGATCCAGAGATCCGGCCCTGATTCCTGAATTTATCGAGCTCGTATTTATCGCTCGATTCGGTCTGTGAAGGCTCTGGGAGCGTCATCTTTTAGTGAATCACCTCGACCCGACAGGCTCGGGTTGGTCATGAAGAATTTATGGGCGTTGAAAGGTTCTTCGCCCTCGGCGGCCTGTATCCGGCGAGAAGACCCGTCGGGCAGGATGTCCCAACTCTGCTGATTGTCCATGATGTTGGCGACCATGATCTGATCGAGAATCTGGGCATGAACGGTCGGGTTTTTGATCGGCACATAGATTTCGCAGCGACGGTCAAGATTGCGGGGCATCAGGTCGGCAGACCCGATGAAAACGACAGCCTCGGTGTTTGGCAATTCCTTGCCGTTGCCGAAGCAAATGATGCGCGAATGCTCAAGAAAGCGTCCGATGATGGACTTGACGCGGATGTTGTCGGAAAGACCCGGCAGATGCGGTCTGAGGCAGCAGATACCGCGGATGACAAGGTCGATCTTGACCCCCGCCTGACTGGCTCGATAGAGCGCATCAATCAGCACAGGATCGACAAGCGAGTTGGCCTTGGCCCAGATCCGGCCCGGTCGTCCCTCGCGCACATGCGCAATCTCTTTCTCGATATGGGCAAGGATCGTCGAACGCATTGTGTAGGGCGAGACGAGCAGGCTGTTGAGATGATCAGGCTTGGCGTAGCCGGTGATAAAGTTGAACACGCGCGCCACATCGCGACCGAGCATCTCGTCAGCGGTGAAGAAGCTAAGATCAGTGTAGACCTTGGCAGTGATCGGGTGATAGTTGCCGGTGCCGATATGGCAGTAGGTGACGAGCTTGTTGTCCTCGCGGCGCACCACCATCGACAGTTTGGCGTGGGTTTTAAGTTCGATAAACCCGAAGACCACCTGAACTCCGGCGCGTTCCAGATCGCGCGCCCAGCCGATGTTGGCTTCCTCATCAAACCGGGCCTTCAGCTCAACCAGAGCCGTGACCGACTTGCCAGCCTCAGCGGCTTCGCAAAGGGCCCTGACGATTGGTGAATTCTTCGAGGTTCGGTAGAGCGTCTGCTTGATGGCAATCACCGCCGGATCCCGCGCAGCTTGCGTCAGATACTGCGCAACCACATCAAAGCTCTCATAAGGATGATGGATCACCAGATCCTTCTCCTTGATGGCAGCAAAGCAATCGCCGCTATGCTCCCTGATTCGCTCGGGGAAACGGGCCTTGTAGCGCTCGAACTTCAGCTCTGGGCGGTCGATATCGACCAACTGGGACAGATCGTTGAGCGCAAGCGGGCCATCAATGACGACGATCTCGTCATCCTCGATATGCACCGCGTCGGCGACGAAATCACGCAACTCCGGTCCGGAGCTGGATTCCATTTCAAGCCGGATGATCGATCCGCGACGGCGACGCTTGAGAGCGGTTTCGAAGTGACGGACAAGATCCTCCGCCTCTTCCTCGACCTCGATGTCCGAGTCGCGGAGCACCCGGAAGGCGCCAAGGTCAGCAATCTCGTAGCCGGGGAAGATGCGATCAAGGAACAGCGAGACGACTTGCTCGAGGCGAATGCCGCGATAGGTGCTCTCCTGTCCCGGAACCGGGGGCAGCTCAATGAAGCGGTCAAGCGTGTGCGGCATCCTGACGAGGGCTGCCATATCCTCGCGGCCATCCTGCCCCTTGAGGTGCAGAACCAGCGAGAAGCTGAGGTTCGGAATGAAGGGGAACGGATGCGCCGGATCACAGGCAAGCGGCGTCAGAACCGGGAAGATCCCTTCAAGAAACACCTGCTCGAGAAAGGCCATGTCACCTTCGGTCAGGTGCTCTCCTTCGATCAGATAGATCTGCTCCTGCTCGAGTTCGGCTTTCAAGGTACGGAAGATATCGAGCTGACGATTGACCAGATCATTGACCGCGGTGTTGATCTTGACCAACTGCTGGGCAGGATCTAGGCCATCAGCGCTGACACTGCCGACCCCTTCGCGCTTCTGGCCCTTGAGACCAGCCACACGCACCATGAAGAACTCGTTGAGGTTGCTTGCAGAAATCGACAGGAAACGCACTTTTTCCAGCAGCGGATGGTTGCTGTTCTCCGCCTCTTCCAGAACCCGTTCGTTGAAACCGAGCCAGGACAGTTCGCGGTTGACGAAACGGCCGGGGCTGCTCATCAGCGCCTCGATCTCCTCATCCGTCGGCAGCATGTCATCGGTCTGGTCCTCGACATATCCCTGATCGCCAAACTGCTGGGGCTCCTGAGGATGTTGGTCTGGAGTATGAGTTTCAAAATCTTCCGACATAAAGCCTTGCCCGTCGCTGTGAGGAACCGACAGCCCGTCTGGCGTCGCGCCATATCGGACCGGTTCTCGTGTGCCGTCCAATCCCCGCGCGCTATCGCCCCGAATGGGTCC
The DNA here is from genome assembly GCF_963662805.1 of uncultured Cohaesibacter sp. Taxonomy (NCBI): domain Bacteria; kingdom Pseudomonadati; phylum Pseudomonadota; class Alphaproteobacteria; order Hyphomicrobiales; family Cohaesibacteraceae; genus Cohaesibacter; species uncultured Cohaesibacter sp. The sequence continues at coordinate 206,959 of NZ_OY759851.1, read as the reverse complement.
CGTCGCAGCAGGGTACGAATAGTGTGCCGGACCAGACACCTTGGCGCTCCGGTCCTTCATGCCAGAACAGGCTCCGATATGGTCGCGCAAGAGGAACCACAAGCCGCACATACAACGCTAAGCCCCCCCTTTTGTCGCCACCGTCCAATCCCGGCATCAAAAATCAGCCATTACACCAGCACAATAGCATTCATATGACGGATGCCACAAATTATCTCAGTCATACCAGAGATTCCCTGCAAAGGGCAGTCTCTTGGTTAAATCCATGAAATAAAATGAGATTTCCGGAGTACCCAGTCCTTCGATATTCACAAGGAAAACGAAAGAACAAACCGAAGTGAACAAGGGAAGACAAAGCTGAGAAGTCTCACAAAGTCCCCTCATCGAGCTCCTTCATCACCGCCGCAACAAAGGGGCGCGTGATGGTTCTGCGTCGCGCCAGAGCCTCACGGTCGATGGCATCAACCACCCGGAGAGCGGCAGCAATCGAACGTTCCATGCGCAAGACGATATATTCGATCACGCTCGGGTCCGGAGCAAGCTGGCGGTCGGCAAAAAGCTTGACGAGCACCGAGCGCAACAGCTCGTCGTCTGGCTCGAAGATCTCGAGCGGCGTGGTCAGGCGCAATCGCGACATCAGGTCGGGCAGCGTCACCCCCCAACCGTCGGGCCAGCTTCTGGCGGTGATGAGCACATAGGCCCGCGCCTCGCGTGCTGCATTGAGCAGATGGAACAGCGCCGTGTCGTCCCGTTCTAACCCGTCCGCATCTTCCAGAACCACCGCCCCATCCGTCACCAGTCGGGTTGGGTCACTGTGATTAAGCTCGTTGAGTGACAGGACGCGGGCGTTGCTGCGCTCGGCCCAGATACTCGCCAGATGGGATTTGCCTGCCCCGACAGGTCCGGCCAGAAGCAGCCAGAAGGACGGCCAATCCGGCCATAGGTCGATCATGTCGAGCGCCGCCGCATTGGATGGCCCGCGCAGGAAATCTTCCCGCCCCATGGCCGTCTCGTGCGGCAGGCTGAGTGGCATTTGCTCTCCCACCTTAGCGCCTCTCCAGTCTGTCTTTTGTCATGCGCATCAGTCCTCTTCCTCATTGCTTGGCGGAACGATCAAGCCGTCCGCCTGCCCCCGATACATCGGCGAATGCCGGTATTGCTCGAGCACATAGCGGATGATCACGCCAATGGCCGCAGCCGTCGGGACAGCAATCAGCATACCCACAAACCCGAACAGCGAGCCGAACGCCAACAGGGCAAACATCAGCCATACCGGATGCAGGCCAACCCGCTCACCTACGAGTCGCGGCTGCAGGAAATTACCCTCGATGAACTGACCAAAGGCGAAAATCCCCAGTGCAAACGCAATCGGCACCGGATCGGGCCAGAACTGCACGATGGCAACACCGGTGGAGACGACAAGACCCAGTGTCGCTCCAGCATAGGGAATGAAGCTGATGATCCCGGCTCCAAGGCCGATCAATAACCCGAAATTGAGTCCAAGTAGAGACAGCGCGACCGCATAGAAGATCCCGAGGATCAACCCCACCATGATCTGCCCGCGCACGAAACCGGACACAGAATTGTTGATCTCGTCCGCAAGGCGCCGGATCGTATATTGATGATCGCGCGGCAGCAGGTCATCGATGGTCGCGATCATCCGGTCCCAGTCATAGAGCAGATAAAAGGCAACGACCGGCGTGATGACGATCAGCGCCACCATATCGATCAGCGCCTGCCCGCCGTTCCAGAGCGACTGGATGAGTTTGCCGATCCAGGACGCCCCCTGCCCGACCAGATCCTTCACATTGGCCTGAAGGCTTGTTGCGTCAAAATCCGACAGGAAGGAAGGAAGAAACTTCGAACTCTGATTGACCAGAAGCTCCTGCAATGAGGCGATGTAGCCCGGCAGGTTCTGGGAAAACCCGGACATCTGGTGCACGAGGGTCGGCACGATCAGAACCATCAGCAAAAGGAAGACGAACACGAACAGCAGCAGCACGGAAACCGTCGCCCACATCCGGCTCATGCCAACCCGTTCGAAGAAGTCTGCAACCGGATCGAGCAGATAGGCCAGAGCCATGCCGGCAACAAAGGGAAGCAGGATACCGCGGAATAGATAGAGGCAAAGAATTGACACGCCGAGCGTGATCATCCAGGCCGTAAACTGCTTTTGAACCGACATTCACTCTCTCCAGATCAGTCTTGGGGATCGTTTGCCCCGGTTTCTATACCAGCTTGATGACGAACGCAAAGCGCAGTTTTCAGTTCCCTTCCTTACTCATCCCGTTCTTACTCATCCCGTTCGGCAGGATCGTCGTCCTGTGCCATGTGCACGATCCAGTCCACCAGATAGGCTATGGCGGAGACAATCGTCAGGCCAACGACAAGATAGCCCAGCATCCTTGTCGCCTCGCCGAAGCTGATCTCGAAGCCAAGCATGGCCATCACCATGGCAGCATAAAGGATCTGGAACATGGTGTTCGCCTTGGAGACGAACAGCGGCTTCATGTCCACTGGCCGATCCATCATCCACGACAGCACAACCGCCCCGACGATCAGGATATCACGACTGACCGCCGCAATGACGATGTAGGCGGGAATGACTTTGAGCAGCCCCAGCGTCATGAAAATGCTAACCAGCAGCGCCTTGTCCGCAACCGGATCGAGATAGGCCCCAAGCTGCGATTGAGCGTTGAACCTGCGCGCCAGAATGCCATCGACGCCATCCGACAGGCCTGCGATGACGAAGATCCAGAAGGCGCTACCATAGCGGCCATCCACCAGAAGCCACACCACGACAGGAACCAGAAACAATCGACAGATTGTGATGATGTTAGGTAGGGTCACCGGGTCCCAATTCCCTTCTTCATTTCAAGGACAACGAAGCAAGCGCAGCACCACAGGGACCGGCAGGCTCACACGTTGCACCTGTCTGTCTTTGGCCTGAGTGTCAGCGTTCCAGCTTTTCGACCTTGCTTCAAGAAATTTCAAGCTACACTTGGGCGTCGGATACGGGATTTCCAAGTCTTTGAGCCGCAAACAAATGTGCATAGCGGGCTTTTTGCCATGGAGCCGGTTATAGGGGCTTGCATTTGGCGTGAATTTCGTGTGTTTCAGGACAAACTCCAAGCACGATTATCAAGAGCTATCAGGGATTCGACATGACCGATCAGCCCAATGACAACAAAGCCCCGATTTCGAACCATCTGACCTACGCCGACGCGGGCGTGGACATCGATGCGGGCAACGCGCTGGTCAATGCCATCAAACCGATTGTCAAATCCACCTCCCGCCCCGGATCTGACACCGACATCGGTGGCTTCGGTGGCCTGTTCGACCTCAAGGGCGCAGGCTTTAGCGACCCGGTTCTGGTCGCCGCCAACGATGGCGTCGGCACCAAGCTGAAGGTCGCCATCGAGACCGGAAAGCACGACACCGTCGGCATCGACCTTGTCGCCATGTGCGTCAACGATCTGGTGGTACAGGGCGCAGAACCGCTCTTCTTCCTCGACTATTTTGCCACCGGCAAACTGGAAGTCGAAGCCGCAACCGATGTGATCGCCGGGATCGCCGAAGGCTGCCGTCAGGCCAATTGTGCTCTGATTGGTGGCGAGACGGCTGAAATGCCCGGCATGTATGCCGAAAAGGACTATGACCTTGCAGGCTTCGCCGTCGGCGCCGCCGAGCGTGGCACATTGCTGCCGACCGGGGTGAAGGCGGGCGATGCTCTTATCGGTCTGGCGTCCTCCGGCGTTCATTCCAACGGCTTCTCGCTTGTCCGGCGCATTCTGGAGACCAACGGCCTTGCCTTTACCGATCCCGCTCCCTTTGCCGAGGGCAAATCCATCGGTGAGGCCCTGCTCGAGCCGACCCGCATCTATGTGCGCTCTGTCCTTGCCGCCATTCGCGAAACCGGCTCGATCAAGGCTCTTGCCCACATCACCGGCGGCGGTTTCCCCGAGAATATCCCGCGCGTCCTGCCTGATGATCTGACGGCCCATCTCGATCTTGCCGCGATCACACCACCAGCGGTCTTTGGCTGGCTGCAGAAGCTCGGCGGTGTTGCCGATACCGAAATGCTGCGCACCTTCAACTGCGGCATCGGCATGATCCTCGTCGCCGAAGAGGACAAGGTTGATGACCTCATGGTCGTCTTGTCAGCTGCGGGCGAAGCCCCGGTTCGCCTCGGCACGCTCAAACCGCGTGACGGTGACGCCGTGGTTTATGACACCATGATCAATTTCGGAGCATAAGGCCATGAGCGGAGCAAAGAAGCGCACCGCGATCCTGATCTCAGGGCGCGGTAGCAACATGACCGCCATCCTCAAGGCCGCCCGAGACCCCGACTATCCCGCCGAAATCGCACTGGTTCTGGCCAACAATGCCGATGCGAAGGGCCTGGAGACCGCTGCCGCCGAAGGCATAGCGACCGCCGTTGTCGATCATCGTCCCTTCAAGGGCGATCGCAAGGCATTCGACGCCGAGATCCAGAAAGTGCTCGAAGATAACACGATCGAGCTCGTCGTGCTCGCCGGCTTCATGCGCATTCTGACCGCAGGTTTTGTCGGCAAATGGACCGACCGGATGCTCAACATTCATCCGTCCCTCCTGCCCTCCTTCAAGGGCCTGCATACCCATGAACGTGCCATTGAGACCGGCTGCCGCCTGTCAGGCTGCACCGTCCATTTCGTGCGGGCGGACATGGATTCAGGGCCCATCATCTGTCAGGCCGCTGTCCCCGTCATCGATGGAGATGACGCAGATAGTCTCGCCGCACGGATTCTCGTCGCCGAACATCGCATCTATCCCCATGCCCTTGCCCTTGTTGCGGGCGACAGGGTAAGTGTGGACGGTATGCGCGTCACCATTCGCCACGACGAGCCGGTGGCTGACGACGCCCAGCTGGTCAACTGACAGACCGCGCCATCCGGCGACCATCAAAGCCGGATCACAGGAGCACCGGGACATGCATGAAGGGAAGGCCGAGGCAAGGATCAACAAGGAGCTCGTGATTGCGGGATTGGCCCGGGACTGCGCCCATTCCTTGCCAAACCTCTTTTCCCAGCTCGAGGCGCTCGCCGAGAGATTTGACAAGAGCCACTTCATCTTTCTTGAAAACGACTCCCTCGACACCACCAAAGCGATATTGCGCGCGTTCGACATCAGCCACACCAACGCGACCATCGAGTTTCATGACCGGATCGGCCGCAAACATCCGCTGCGCACCGACCGCCTTGCCTTTCTGCGCAACCGTATCGTCGAGATCGCCAGCGAAGTGATCGACGATCCACAGAATGCCTATCTTCTTCTGCTCGACATGGACGGCGCCAACTCGACCATCGACATAGATCGCATTGCTGGTTACGCAAAGGACGACCGTGGCAACTGGGCAGGACTGTTTGCCAACCAGAAGACAGACTATTGCGATCTCTGGGCCCTACGTCATCCGGACCTCTGCCCTTACGATATCTGGGAGAAGGTGCGCAACCGGCCCGAGGGCATGGAAAAGCGCGAAGCGATCGACACCTACATCACCACCCTCCGCTTCACCCTGCCCGAAGATCGCGGACTGGTCGAGGTGGAGAGCGCCTTCGGCGGCCTCGGCATCTATCGTTTCTCCGCGCTTGAAGGCTGTCGCTACATCGGTCTCGACAAGGATGGCAACGAGATTTGCGAGCATGTCGCCTTCAACCGGCAGATCAGGGAAAAGGGTGGCAAGCTCTTCATCGATGCGGGCCTCATCAATGCCCTTGGCACCGAAGCCCATGCGCCGCCGAAAACCAAATGGCAGAAGAAACGGGACAAACTCAGACTGTTCCTGAAACGCTTCATCTGATGAGCCACCCTGAAACATACCGCGGAGAGTGAAGACGCAATGACGGACGCCACCGAAGAGCACCAGTGCCGATTTGTTTCAAGCCGCGGCATCCTGAAGTCAACCAGAACGCACGTCGCCAGCCCCACATCCTCGATGCGCAAAATCCCGTGGGAGTTCGCAAAACGCCTCAACAGCCGCGCTGGTGTTATCTATCTGACGGTCAACCAGCTCCCCCGTTTCGTGCGCTGGCATCTGTGGCGAATCCGCAAGCCCTTCACGCTGGTCACCGGCGACACGATCAAATCGGTGAGCGCTCGGGATATCGAGCCGAAGGTCTTCAACGCCCTGCTCAACAACCGCTTTTTGACCGCCTGGTATGCCCAGAATCTAGACCACAGCCACGAGAAGCTTCATCCCATTCCGCTTGGCGTTGACTATCACACCCTTGCCGCAGCGAAAGATGGCGACCAACACCGCTGGGGCATGGCCCAAAGCCCCGGAGAGCAGGAAGCAACTCTCTGCCAGTTCCATGTTGAGGCAGGGCCAATCGTCAAGAAGATCAAATTGGCCTTCTCTAACTGGCACTTTGCGGCCGACCGGGGCAATCGCAAAGAATGCATGGAGCAGTCCGATCATGCTGCCATCTATTTCCAGCCGGATTTCCTGACCCGGACTGAAAGCTGGAAGCTGAACAGCGCCTATGCCTTCACCCTCAGCCCTCTGGGGGCCGGGCTTGATTGCCACCGAACATGGGAGGCGCTGCTTCTGGGCACGATCCCCATCGTAACCACCTCCCCAATCGATCCTCTTTATGAAAATCTCCCCGTCGTTATCCTCCGGAGCTGGTCAGAGCTGACTGAAGCACGCCTCAAGGAGGAATTCGACCGGTTGACCGAGGGCCAGTATGACTTCTTCCGCCTTGATCTTGCCTATTGGATGGCAAAGATCAACGGACGACCCGCTCCCTCAACTACTCCCATGACGTGGGATGAATTCCGCCTCACCCTGTCTGCCAAGGCGACCTGAGACACGACTGAGACTGGCTCATCGAGAAACACTCGTACAAAAAAGCCGGGGAAATACGCGGATAAACGCAGACAAATGCAATCACGAGATCATTCTTGCTCTAAGATGGTGTACCGAAAGCCGCCTGCAAACCAGCGCGGGCAACAGACCAGCATCCGGAGCACGCCATGTTTGATTATGCCCGCGACTTTCTGCGATTTCTGTTCAGTTCCCCCAAGGAACAGGCCAAAGCCCTTGCCCTCATCAAACGCATGCGATCCGGGCGGCACTATCTCGGCAAATCCGGTTACTGGCGATCCCTGCTCGAAGAACGCAGCATTGATCAGGATGGCAACCCGATCCCCTGGATGAACTACTCCATGATCGGGTTCCTTACAGAACGTCTGTCAAGCGACATGACCATGTTCGAATATGGCTCCGGTTATTCGAGCCTCTTCTTCGCGCGCCATTGCGGATCCGTTGTCTCGCTGGAGCACCACAAGGGTTTTTATGAGTTGATCAAGGGTCAGGCTCTGCCAAACAACCAGATTCATTTCGTTGGCGATAGCGTCGAAGACTATTGCCACTTCATCAAGCGGGACAAGACGCTCTACGACGTCATCGTCATTGATGGCATTCATCGCAACGACTGCGCCAAGACCTGTCTCGACAATCTGGCCGAGACTGGCGTTATCCTGTTCGATGACGTCAACGAATATTCCTGGGACGATGGCATTCGGCATCTAAAGGAATTGGGGTTCAAGCAGTTCACTATGAGCGGCCTCAAACCGCAATCCTACGCCGGAGCCAGCACGTCGATCTTCTATCGCAGCAACAACGTCTTCGATCTTTGATCACAGCATCCGGTCTGGTGAATATCACTCCGCTTGTGAAATAACCGGTTTGGGTATAGAGATACCCGGCGTGGCCCTGTGCGCCCCAGAATGCCCCCGAGAATACCTCCCAGAAGTCTCGGAGTTGGCACTGGGCGGTACCGGTCACATTGTCAGACGTCCCCTATCAAGAAAAGTCCTCCCGCAATGTCTTTTGATACCTGGTTGCTGTTTGTCGCCCTGTCGGTTCTGCCTGCCTTCAGCCCCGGCCCGAGCCTCTTGCTGACTCTCTCCAACAGCTTGCGCTATGGCAGCCGCATAACTGTCTGGTCGGCCCTTGGCAACACTCTGGGGATGACGATCATCGGCACCGGTGTGACCTTCGGTCTCGGAGCCCTGATGGCCACTTCGAGCGGTGCCTTTTTTGTTCTCAAGATCATCGGCGGTATCTATCTTGTCTGGCTCGGTATCAAGACATGGCGCGACCGTTCGTCTCTTGAGGCCGACATGAGCCTCGCCCTTATCCCGAAACGCCGTAGCATATTCCTCACTGCCCTTGGCGTTGCCGTCACCAACCCCAAGGCGATTGCCGTGCAACTGGCGATCATTCCACCCTTTCTCAGCGACCCGGCAACCCTGCATCGGGATGGCATCCTGCTGGCCATCAGTTATGCCATGATGTGCCTCGTCAGCCACCTCAGCGTGATGATCCTATCGGGACGCATCCGGGGCTTCTTCGCCGATGCGCTCAGAATGAAGTATCTGCGCCGAGGCATCGGCTTGACCTTCATCGGCTTTGGAGCTGCCCTAGCAGCAGCGACCCGCTAGAACAACACGCACCGAAAACCTTCGGCTCTTAACCACCGGCGCGGGCAGAATCAATCAACGCCCGCTGCCTGCGCAAGCGTTCGACTTCAGCCACCCCACCGCGCGTCTTGCTGAACATTTCGAACATCACCCCTTCGGTGTCACCCTGTTCGACAATGGCCAGATCGCTATAGTCATAACGCTTCGGGTTCTTCTTGATGCGCCAATAGCTTGGCAGAACGCTGGCGAGCGCCAGACCATACCTGACATGCTTGCTCACGATCTCCGCGCCATAGCCTAGATAAAAGCCGAGCATTGTTTGGCGTGGCAGTCCCGGTCTCCGGTCCTTGCGGAACTTGAGGCGGAAATATCCTCCTTCGAGCGGATGGATGCCCTCGAACTTCAGCATGAAATAGAACCAGCACATCAGGAACAGCTTGTTCCCCGGACGCCCTCGCTTGTGAGCTGCAGCACGCCGTAGGATCGTCCGCATGTGCCCGGGCGTATAATAGGCATTCCACGCAGCCTGATAGGCTTCATCCCACTCCTGATCACTCATGCATGGATGGGCGGATACCCGGTGATTGAGATCATATTTGTTGAGGTCCGGATCGGTCCATTTCCCCTCACTGATCATCACCTTGTGATCCTCCGATCCCGGCAGGGGCGTGAGATAGAAGAATTCAAGCAGATCGAGGGGCAACTCGCGTTTGATGATCTCGATATCCCGAAGGATGGACTCCTTGCTGTCTCCGGGAAAGCCAATGATATAGCCCGCATAGGTCGTCGCCCCATGACGCCGCCATGCCTGCAGCATGTCCCGATATTCCGTGATCTTGTTCTGCTTCTTCTTGGCCGCCATCAGATTGTCTGGATTGATATTCTCAAGCCCGATGAAGACGCGGTTCACCCCTGCCCTCGTCGCCTTGTTGATGAAGCCGTCGATCTTGTGACACAGGGTGTCAACCTGAATGATGAACTTGATGTCGAGATGATCCCTCTCGCGCAACTCGATCAACCGGTCGAACATGCTCTCCCAAGCCCTGTTGCGGGCGAAATTGTCGTCGGTGATGAAGAAGCGATTGATCCCCTGAGCATAATTCTCCCGAATGATCGTCTCCAGATCATCGGCACTGCGATAGCGGCTCTTGCGTCCCTGCACGTTGATGATGGTGCAGAAGGAGCATTGATAGGGACAGCCGCGCCCGAGATCAAAACTGGTGTGCGCCCCGGCAGTGCGGCCAATATGACGTGGTGGCAGGATCGGGGTCGGCTGCTCGATAAGCCCCGGCAAATCATTCATGAAATTGTAGAGCGGCTTCAGCTCGTCATTGAAGGCGTCCCGCAAGACGACATCAAGCCGTCCTTCCTCCGCCTCACCGGCAAAGAAGGAAATCCCCATTTTCTGCGCTTCAACGAGTTCGGGCGGCATCACATCAAGCATGGCGATGCATCCCGAGACATGAAAGCCACCGATGCATACAGGTAGACCTGCGGATCGGAAAATACGCGCCAGATCCACGGCTCGGGGAAACTGGTTCGATTGGACCCCGACAAACCCGATGAGCGCCTTGCCGCCATCCTTTCGGATCTTGGCGATGATATTCTCCGGCCTGATCCGCCGGTTTGTCTCGTCATAGGTATGCAGCCGCACATCAATGTCCGGCCCGAGCGCCTGCGCATCGACGGCAGCAACGGCAAGCCCGTTGAGTGTCGCAAGAGTGTTGGATGGAATGGCCGAACGCAACCACTGGATCGGATAGCCGTCGTCGTCATAGTGCGTCGGCTTGATCATCACAAAATGAAAAATTCGGCTATTGTCTAGGCAATTCAGGTCAACTGACCGCTCTTCTGCTGCATTTGGCATTTTCTCCCCCGCAGCTTGAGACAATTTGAATTCCGAAACTTTTTTTGTTGTCAGCCAACGCTAACTTCAAATTGTGAAAATGAAAAGGCCATCTGCACGATACAGATGGCCTAGTTAAGCAATCAAATTTGAAGTGTCTGCTGAAATCAGCCAACGATTTCTGCGTCTGTGAAGAAGAACTTGATTTCTTCCGCTGCGGTTTCCGGCGCATCAGAGCCATGAACGGAGTTTTCACCCATGGACAGGGCGAATTCCTTGCGGATGGTGCCTTCTTCCGCATTTTCAGGGTTGGTGGCGCCCATGACTTCGCGGTTCTTGGCGATGGCATTTTCCCCTTCCAGAACCTGAACAACGACCGGCTCGGAGATCATGAAATCGACAAGCTCACCAAAGAAGGGACGATCCTTGTGAACGGCATAGAACCCGGCAGCCTGCTCTCTGGTCATGTGGATGCGCTTGGAAGCGACAACGCGCATACCGGCGTCCTCAAACTTGGCGATGATCTTGCCGGTGAGGTTCCGTTTGGTTGCATCCGGTTTGATGATGGAAAAAGTACGTTCGATAGCCATCAGAATTCCCTGTCTACTTGGCGTTTGGGTCCCAGCTCCGCACACGGACGGAGACATAAGCAAAAGCACGGGGCCGCGATTTGGGCGTTCTATAGCGAGCCCAGCGAAGACCCGCAACCCCAATCTGCAAAAAACGAATAGCAGATATGCAATTTGCAAAGCCTTTTTGTCGCGACCTCTGATTTTTTGACCGTTTGGATAAAAATCCCGGTCTTTTGCGGAGCCTATCAGACTTTTGCAGAGCGCCCCAGTTCGCCAAATAGGTCAAGACACCGTTCAAACCACTGGGCAACGGGATCATCACCTTCAAGCAATTTCAGATCAGACACCATACGCGCCCATTGCAGAGAACCGAACAGGCAATAGTCGGCATAGAGCGGCGTATCCCCACCAAAGAAGGCCTGTTTGTAGAGCGTTGTCCGGAACGGTCCAAGGCTTGCCCGGAAAGCCTCAATCCGCTCGGGCGACTGATCCTGAGCCTCTTCAAGCGCACAGCCGAAGCGGGCCTCACGGCTATGGCGAAAATAGGGCTGATCGGCTGGGTCCAGCTTGACGAAAATGTCGTGAATGACCATGCGGGCAATCTGGCCCTGAACGACGGATTCCGCCCAATAGTGAATGAACCGCGAAAGAGATTTGCCGCTCTCTCCACCAAACAGCGTTGGGCGATTGTCATAGGTATCTTCTAGATAGAGCGCGATGGCAAAGGAATCCCGGATCACGGTCTCCCCATCCGCAATCACCGGCACGCTCTTTTGGCCGCCGCCCTCGATAGCGGCAATCTCGGTGAACAGGGTGGGAATGGTTTCCACCTCCAGCCCCTTGTGGGCAAGGGCCATGCGCGTTGGCCAGCAGGCAGGAGAGAAACGAAGAGCGCGATCGGCGCCGCAAAGATCATAGAGCTTGATTGCCATGATATCCTCCGGGATTGAGTGATTGGAGACCGCTGTTCTTGGTTTTGTTTTCGGTTCGACATGAGGGGCGTGAATACTGCAATCAGAAGACCCGAATGGCCAGATATTTTCCCGCAACAGCTGAACTTTATCCTCACGGTCAATCATACAAATGTTTCCCGGTCATCGACATTGGGAAAACCTCTCTGCCCCTCTGAACGCGATTGCCAAGCGGGACGAAATCGGGCACAACCCCTTCATCATGCTGCATATCAACAACCTCACCTATCGTATCGCTGGCCGTGCCCTGTTCGAGGATGCAACGCTCGTTGTTCCCGAAGGGGCAAAGATGGGCCTTGTCGGCCGTAACGGCACAGGCAAAACCACCCTGTTCAAACTGCTTGTCGGCGACATCGCACCCGAAAGCGGCTCGGCCACCATTCGCAAGGGAGCTCGCATCGGTCAGGTGGCTCAGGAAGCACCCGCATCGGACGAGACGCTGCTCAATTTCGTGCTGAAGGCAGATCTTGAACGCTCCGCCCTGATGGCAGAGGCGGAAAACGCCACCGATCCCACTCGAATCGCTGAGATCCAGCTGCGTCTCGCCGACATTCAGGCCCATTCGGCAGAGGCCCGCGCGGCGACCATCCTTCATGGTCTCGGCTTTGACGCCGAAGCACAGGCGCGCCCAACCAAGGATTTTTCCGGTGGTTGGCGCATGCGCGTGGCTCTGGCAGCGATCCTCTTCTCCGAGCCCGATCTCCTGCTGCTCGATGAGCCGACCAACTATCTCGATCTCGAAGGCACCCTGTGGCTCGAAAGCTATATCGGTCGCTATCCCTACACGGTGATGATCATCAGCCATGACCGGGATCTTCTGAACAAGGCGGTCGACCATATCGCCCATCTCGATCAATTGAAGCTGACGCTCTATCGTGGTGGTTATGACAATTTTGAGCGCACCCGCCGCGAGCAACTCGAATTGCAGCAGAAAATGCGCACCAAGCAGCTCGAGCAACGCAAGCATATGGAAGCCTTTGTCGAGCGCTTCCGCTACAAGGCCACAAAGGCCAAGCAGGCACAGAGCCGTATCAAGGCGCTAGAGAAAATGTCGCCCATCGCCGCGGTGATGGAAGATCACGTCAAGCCGCTGCATTTCCCCAATCCGGAAAAGGGCCTCGCGCCTCCCATCATTCGGCTCGAGAAAGCATCCGTCGGCTATGAGCCCGGCAAACCGGTGCTGAGGAACCTCGATCTGCGCATCGATCCCGATGACCGCCTCGCCCTGCTCGGAGCCAACGGCAACGGCAAGTCGACCTTTGCCAAGCTGATCTCGGATCGGCTGGAAATCGACTCTGGCGAAATTTTCCGCGCCAACCGTCTCGACATCGCTTTCTTTGCCCAGCATCAGCTTGATGAGCTGAAGCCCAACGACAGCGCCTATGACCATGTCCGCCCCCTGATGCCGGATGCCACCGAACCCAAGGTGCGCGCCCGCGTCGCCCGGATGGGGCTCGGCACGGAAAAGATGGACATCCCGGCCAAGAACCTGTCGGGTGGCGAAAAAGCCCGCCTGCTGCTAGGCCTTGCCACCTTCCACGGCCCGCACCTGCTCATCCTTGATGAGCCGACCAACCATCTTGATATCGACAGCCGCGAGGCGCTGGTCCATGCGATCAACGAGTATGAAGGAGCGGTCCTGATCATCTCCCACGACCGCCACTTGATCGAGGCCTGCGCCGACCGGCTCTGGCTGGTCCATGACGGCACCTGCAAGGCCTATGATGGCGATTTGGAGGATTATCGCCGCCTGCTCCTCAGCAACCGCAACAATCCCGACAGCACGCAAAAGGAAAAGGCCTTGAGCGGCGAGACCAATCAGGCCACCGAAAAACGCCGCTCAGCCGCCGAACGTCGCAAGGAACAGGCTCCCCTCAGACGCAAGATTCAGGCCGCCGAGCGGGACATGGACAAGATCCGCGAGCGCATCGACAAGATCGACGAGATGCTCGCCGACCCGGACCTCTATGCCAAATTCCCCGAGAAAGGCGCCAAGCTGTCAAAGGACCGCTCCGACCTCGCGACCCTGCTCGACAAGATCGAGGAAAAATGGCTGGAGATGTCCGAGGAAATCGAAGACTAACCAGCACCCCGAAGGGAGCGTGCCATGCCCCAGTCTCTCTCGCTCGTAGCCATCGTCGTCCGCGACTATGACGAAGCCATTGCCTTCTATACCGAGACCCTCGGCTTCGAGCTGATCGAGGACACCTATCAGGCCGAACAGGACAAGCGCTGGGTGGTGGTGAGGCCAAAAGGCGATGGCCCAACCGCCCTGCTCCTTGCTCGCGCCAAGAACGAGCATGAGGCAGGCTTTGTCGGCGATCAGGCTGGCGGGCGGGTGTTCATGTTCCTTGAAACCGATGACTTCTGGCGCGATTACGAACTTTTCAAGTCTCGCGGCGTCACCTTTGTCCGCCCTCCGCTTGAGGCCGACTACGGCACCGTGGCGGTCTTCGAGGATCTCTACGGCACCCTCTGGGACCTAGTGCAATATTCCAACAAATCCCCGCTGAAACGCTGAAATAGCCTCCAGGATGCAATGCTCGCCAAATTTGGCAGAAAGCCCCGGAACAATTTCGCCGCTTGATCATTGATTGAAGGAACGACGACCACACCTCTTGGGTGAAAGGATGATCAGACAGCCAAAATAGTGGTGATCCACAATTGCATTGCCAGACAAGCTATGTTGAGAATTCCTAACCTGCCAATTCACACTGTAAGAAGGCACATATCATGAAGGCCGTAAGAATTTCCCCCGATGAAACCGTCCCCGCCCTCGGTCAGGGCACCTGGAACATGGGCGACGAGGCCAAGAAGCGAAAGGACGAGATTGCCTCGATCCGGCGTGGCATCGAGCTGGGTCTGACAGTGATTGATACGGCGGAAATGTACGGCTCGGGTCGCTCCGAAAGCCTTGTTGGCGAAGCAATCAACGGATTGCGCGACGAGGTCTTCCTCGTCACCAAGGTGTTGCCCTACAACGCCAGCCACAAGGGCACGATCGCGGCCTGCGAAATGTCACTGAAACGCCTTGGCACGGACCGACTCGACCTGTTTCTGCTCCACTGGCCCGGCTCCTACCCGCTGGAAGAAACCGTCTCGGCATTCGAAGAGCTTCAGCGCGCTGGCAAGATTCGCTATTGGGGCGTCTCCAACTTCGATCCCATGGAAATGGCCGCCCTCAGCAGCGTCAAAGGCGGCGACAAGGTCGCGGCCAATCAGGTGCTCTATAACCTCACCCGTCGCGGCATCGAATGGGATCTTCTGCCCTCCGCCGAAAAACACGGCCTGCCCACCATGGCCTATTCCTCCATCGAGCAGGCCCGCCTTCTCGCCGACACCGAGCTTCAGGAGCTGGCGGCAGATCTTGGTCTGACGGCCTCCCAGCTGGCGCTGGCGTGGGTTCTGCGCCGCAAACAGCTCATCGCCATCCCGAAGGCCTCAAAAGTCGCGCATCTGGAAGAAAACGCCAAGGCCGCCGAGATCGAACTGTCGGCAGAAACCCTGCAAACGCTTGATGCCCTCTTCCGCCGCCGACGGGTCCGTCTGGACTTGAAATCATCTGATAGCGCTCGTGGCGGTCAGTCCTTCTTGTCCCAGCCGCCACGCGCCGTCTGTTGCCAGTAGGTGACGGGAAAGCTCGCATCCTTGAGGGCCTTCCAGCTCTGCCGGGCCGCGTGAAGCGCTTCATCACTGCCGCCATCAAACATCAGGATGGCCCGTTCCAGCCCGTCGAGCAGGGAGATATCCTCTTCCGGCCTTGCTCCATCGACAAAGAAGCGCACATGGGCACCATTCTCTGCCCGCACCGGTTCGGCCGAGATCAGGATCGGCTGCCGGTCTGCGAAGGCGGATTTTGCCAGACCATGAGCAAGAAAGCTGTCCTCCCGCCACGACCACAGATGACTGTCGAGCGCATCGGCCCGCTCTTCGCTGCCGGTCTGGATAAAAGCACTCCATCCCCTCTCAAGACATTTCTCGAGAAGCAAGGGCAGCGCGGCTTCAAGCGGCTGCATCTGGAGATGATAGAAGTGAATATCTGCTGGCATGGAATTCCCGAGGGATTTGTCACGATTGAGGGCTCGCTCGCCCAGATCTAGCATGAGAGCGGCCACGAACAAAAGACCCATGAAACCAAAAGGCCCGCGCAAGGCGGGCCTGATGATCATTTCCCTGAAGTTTCAAGAAGGCATCAGCCTTCGTAATGGTCCTTCACCAGCCGGTCGAGCAAGCGCACGCCATAGCCCGAAGCCCAGCCTTGCGAGATATCGGTCTTGGGCGAATCCATCGCCGTGCCTGCCACATCGATATGCACCCAGTCCACATCACCGACGAAGCGTTTGAGGAACTGCGCCGCCGTGATGGACCCGGCCCAGCGGCCACCGGTGTTTTTCATGTCAGCGAACTTGCTGTCGATCATCTTGTCATAGGCCTTGCCGAGCGGCAGCCGCCACACAGTCTCGCCCGTAGTCTCACCCGCTTCACTAAGCTGATCGCACAGATCGTCGCTGTTGGAGAAGATGCCAGCATTCTGGTTGCCGAGCGCCACCAGAACGGCCCCGGTCAGGGTCGCAAGGTCGATCATGAAGCGCGGCTTGAATTCTTCCTTGGAGTAATGCAGCAGATCGGCCAGCACCAGACGGCCTTCGGCGTCGGTGTTGATGATCTCGATGGTCTGCCCGGACATGGAGGTGACGATGTCGCCCGGACGCTGGGCATTACCATCGGGCATATTCTCGACAAGGCCGATGATGCCGATAGCATTGACCTTGGCCTTGCGGGCCGACAGCGCATGCATCAGGCCGGTGACGCAGGCCGCACCACCCATATCGCCCTTCATGTCTTCCATGCCACCAGCCGGCTTGATGGAAATACCGCCGGTGTCAAACACGACGCCTTTACCGACAAAGACCACTGGGGCTTCATCCTTCGTGCCGCCCATCCATTTCATGATGGCAACCTTCGGCTCGCGAACCGAGCCCTGCGCCACGCCCAAAAGCGCCCGCATGCCGATTTTTTCAAGCTCGGCCTGCCCGAGAATTTCAACCTCGGCCCCGACCGCTTCGAGCGCCTTGGCCTTGTCGGCAAATTCCTGCGGCCCCAGAATGTTGGCAGGCTCATTGACCAGATCCCGCGCCAACAGTGTGCCGTCAGAAATCACCGTGTCGATGTCCCAGGCAGCTGCAGCATCATCCGGAGCCGCGCAGAGAATGGACAGGGCAACCGCGTCTTTCACTTCCTTAGGTTTACCCTTGTCGGTCTTGTAGAGATCGAAATCATAGGCGCGCAACTTGGCACCCATGGCTACGAGTGAACTGGAGGCAGCGGCAAACTCGGCATCCTTGGCTTCCAGCACGACCGAGGCGGTCTTGGCGCTGCCAAGGGAACCCATGACCACACCGCCAAGGCGGAGAAAATCTTTCTCGGTGAGCGGCTCATCGCCGATCCCGATGACAACAATCTGATCAAGCTCGACACCGGACGGCGCAAGGATCGACACCTTTTTGGCCATCTCGCCCTTGAACTCGGCAGCCTTGAAGGCACGCGTCAGGGCGCCGGATGTCGCCTCGTCCAAAGAGGCGGCAACACCGCTCAATTCGAGGGATTTTTCAACGAACAGGACCGCGGTCCCTTCGCTGGGAGTAGCGAGGGAATGAAAGGAAATCTCGGGAAGTTTTGCCATGAAATCTTTGTCTTTCTGATAGAATTGAACGGCACCGGCCAAGGGAGGTATGGCCCCGGTGCCGAGTAATATGTGTCCCACTCAATGTGTAACTTTGCTTGGGCAAGATCAAGGGAGATGACAAAAGCGGTATCAACTCTTGTGAGAAGGCCAGAAGCCAGCTATATCCGGCATCATGCCCTTTTCGCTCCTCAAGACGAAGCCGGGCCACGAATCCATCACATTGTTCCGGTTTAGTCGACACGTGAACAATCCTACCCGGCAGTCAGAATATGAAGCTGATTGAAGCGATATATCTTCACCCGAGCCCTCACGGCGTTCCTGATGACGGTCACAGCACTGACCGCGATCGTCTGGTTGACGCAGGCGCTCAGGGATCTGGATCTGGTTACTGCCAAGGGTCAGACGATGCTCATCTTCTTCTCGATGACGTCTCTGGTGCTGCCCACTCTCATCATGGTGATCGCGCCCTTTGCCGTGATGATTGCCGTGGCCCACACGCTCAACAGCCTCAATGCCGACAGTGAACTTGTCGTGATCAATGCGTCGAGTGCCCCGCCATGGGTCGTCGTCAAGCCGATCATCGTGCTTGGCCTTGTCGCAACCATTCTGGGGGCAACTCTGTCGCTTTACGGCGCACCGCGCGCCCTCGGTGCCCTGCGTGGCTTCATCACCCAGGTTCGCGCCGACCTCGTGGGCCAACATCGTCAAGGAAGGCATCTTCACGGAAATCGAAGATGGCATGACATTCCACATCCAGAAGCGCGAGCCCAACGGCATCATGCGCGGATTGTTCCTGTCAGATGAGCGCGATCCCGAAAAGCAGATCGTCTATTCCTCGGAATTCGCCCAGATTGTCGAAACCGAAGACGGAACCTTCCTGAAAATGGACCGAGGCACCATCCAGCAACAGCGCCCCCGGACCGATCTGCCGGAGGGCGAGGATGATGGAAGCCCTGATTTCTCCTCCGTCAACATCATCAACTTTGATACCTATGCCATTGACTTGACGAAGTTTACCGGCGTTGACGACAGTCGCCCAAGGCACTTCAAGCCAAGGGAGCGATCAACCGAAGCTCTTCTAAAATGGGATGACGATGACCCTTTTTACGAGACGCAGATCGACAACTCGCGAGCCGAACTTCATGATCGCTTCACCAACCCGCTCTACAATCTCGTCTTCGCGACCGTGGTCTGCGCCTTTCTGGCTCAGGTCAGGACTACGCGTGAACGACGCGGCCACGCGATCATCGTCGCTATCCTGATTGCCTCGGCCATCCGGCTTGCGGGATTCGCGGCAACCAGCATGGCCATCCAGACCCCCTTGGCTGTTCCCTTCATGTATGCCCTGCCACTGGGCACCAGCACGGTCGCCTTTTGGGTTGCCGTTACGGGTCGCCGGATCACACTTGTCGATAATTTGATACGCTCTATGGAGTTGTTAAACGATCGCATTTTGAATATGCTTAACAGACTGCGTCGCAAGCAGGAATCGCCGAACACCATTTAGGGTGAACGACAACGGATCAGACCGCTGCTCCGCGTGTCGGACAAACCCTCGGTGCCCGAATTGACAACCAGTGCCGACCACGGCGAATAACGCCCTTTCGGGTCCGTGCTGAAGAGCCAGACATATGTTGCCAAATATCATTTCCCGCTACATTGCCAGGCGCTTTTTTGTCACCATCATGACCTTCTTCCTGTGTTGTTTCCTGCTCGTCCTTCTCGTTGATTATGTTGAATTGATCCGCCGTGGTGGCAACAAGGAAACGGCTGATATGATGAGCCTTTTTCCTGATGTCGCTCCTATCGGGTGCCAGAGCTCAACGAGCGAATCCTGCCTTTCGCCACGCTGTTTGGCTCAATTGCGGCCTTCCTCAATCTGTCGCGCCGCCTCGAGCTGGTCATCGTCCGCGCTTCGGGCATGTCCGCATGGCAGTTCATCAGCCCGGCGCTGTTTGTCGCCGCGGGGCTCGGGGTCTTTGCCATCACGGTCTACAATCCGGTCTCCGCCCCATCTCAAGGACATGTCGCAGGAAATTGACGCCCGCATCTTTGGTGCCAGCTTCTCCACCAGCAGCCAGACCGCCAGTCAGGGCTGGGTCCGCCAAAAAGGCGAGGATGGTGATTCGATCCTCAAGGCGCTGACAAGTTTCGACAACGGTCGCCAGCTCGGTGGTGTGACGGTCTTCTCCTACGACGAGCAGGGCAACTTCCTTGAGCGGGTCGATGCCAAGGCCGCCGTGCTTCAGCCGGGATACTGGAAACTCTCCGACGTGCTCGTCAGTTCTGCCAAGTCCGCACCGCGTCATTTTGAGACATATCTTGTCAGCACCCACCTGACGCCGCAGGAAGCAAGCGAGACGATTGCGAACCCCGAATCTGTTCCCTTCTGGCAACTGCCTACAATCATCAATCAGGCAGCCCGAGCTGGCCTGCCCGCACACAAATATCGCCTCCAATATCAAACCCTTCTCGCACGCCCTCTCCTTCTGGCTGCAATGGTTTTGATTGCTGCAACCGTTTCTTTGAAGGTTTTTCGCTTCGGAAATGTGGGTAAGATGATTTCTTGGTGGTGTTCTGGCTGGCTTCGTGCTTTATGTTGTCACCGAACTCGCCAAAGACTTGGGAAATACAGGACTGGTTAACCCAATTCTGTCAGCTTGGCTTCCAGCAATAGTGGCATCCCTTCTGGGATTCTCGATTTTGTTATATCAGGGAGGACGGATAAAGTATGAGTGGTACCGTCCACAACGCGCATCGATCGGCTTCGATATCGCGCCGGATGACTATGTCCCGGCTGCGCGCGCTCCTGCTCGGCTCCACGCTCTTCCTTCCTGTCGCGATTGCCATCACCCCGGCTGAAGCGCAAGGGTTGGCCTCTACGATTGATTTGAAAAGACCGTCCGAAGACACTCGCATGCTCGGTCGAAGCAGACCAGATGGTCTATGACTACGACCGCGAGCGGGTTTCTGCCGTTGGCAACGTGCAGATTCTACTACGGCCCCTACACCCTTCAGGCTGACAAGGTAACCTATGATCAGGCCTCGGCCCGGCTGGTTGCCGAAGGCAACGTTCGCATCACCGAGCCGGATGGCAACATCGTCACCGCCAATTATGTCGACATCACGGACGATTTCCGCACCGGCTTCGTGCGCTCGCTTCGGGTCCAGACCCCGGAACGCGCCCGCTTTGCCGCAGATCGCGCCGAGCGTCAGGATGACGACATCACGATTTTCGACAAGGGCGTTTATACAACCTGTGAGCCCTGCCGTGAAAATCCGAAGAAATCTCCGCTCTGGCAGATCAAGGCATCGCGGATCATCTACAATTCCAAGGACAAGATGGTCTATTACAAGGCCGCCAAGTTCGAGTTCCTTGGCGTTCCGCTGCTGTATACGCCTTATTTTGCCCATCCGGACCCGTCGCGCAAACGCGCCTCAGGCTTCCTGACGCCTAGCGCGGGCTACGATGACAAACTCGGCTACCATGCCAGCACGCCATATTTCTGGGCGCTGTCCGACAGCTATGACCTGACCCTGACACCGACCTACTATTCCCGTCAGGGTTTTCTGAGCACGGCCACATGGCGCCAGCATCTTGGCACCGGCATTTATACCGTCCGCGGCTCAGGCATCGTGCAGCAAGACCCGGATGCCTTCAGCGGAACCAGTGGTGATCAGGAATTCCGTGGCGCAATCGACTCAACCGGCGAATTCAATCTGTCCAAACAGTGGAAGTTCGGCTGGGACGTTTCGATGCTGTCCGACAAGCGCTTTCTCCGTGACTACGATCTCATCGAGGATGAGGAAGACAAGCGCTCCACCATCTATCTCGTAGGACAGGGGCGAACGCAACTACTTCGACGCGCGCGCCAACTACTACAACATCATGACCGACAGCCTGAAGCAGTCAGAGCAGGCGGTCATTCATCCGTCCATCGACTACAGCGCCTATGCTAAACAGCCGATTTTTGGCGGGGAAGCACGCCTCAAAGTCAACTCGACATCGCTGACACGCGATGAAGTCAGTCAGGATACGGTTGGCGGTGTCACGCGCACAGACGGGGTTATGGGCACCTATACCCGCAACACCGTCGAGGCAAGCTGGAAACGCAAATTCATCGCTCCGGGCGGACAAGTGATCACCCCGTTCACATCCCTTCGCGGCGATCTCTACTGGATGCCCAGCAAGTCTGGCGCTCCGGCAGCACTGGTTGACGAAGACACGGCTTTCCGGGGGATGCCGACAATCGGCATCGACTATCGCCTGCCCATTCTGGCGACCGCTGGCAACACATCGCACATCATCGAGCCGATCGGTCAGGTCATCATCCGACCGAACGAAACCCACATTGGCGAACTGCCCAACGATGATGCCCAAAGCCTCATCTTTGATGACACCATCCTGTTCGACCCGGACAAATTCTCCGGCTATGACCGTATGGAAGGCGGATCCCCGCGCCAACGTCGGCTTCCAGTATCGGATGCAGATGGCCAATGGCTGGTCGGTCAACGCCCTCGCAGGGCGCTCGTTCCACCTCAGTGGCACCAATTCCCTTTGCCGAGAACGATCTGACAAGCACCGGCCTCGACAGCGGTCTGGACAAGGAAGTCTCGGATTATGTCGCCCGCGTCGGGGTCAACTCGAATATGGGCATATCCGGTCTTGCCCGTGGCCGTTTCGACGCTCAATCCGCCGAACTCAAGTATGGCGAGGTCGAAGCAAGCGCGGTCTATCAGCGCTATTCCGGCTCGCTCGGCTACACATATGCAGACAAGCGCCCTTCGGCCGGCATCAACGAGATCCGTCAGGAAATCACCACGGCCGCGGCCATGAAGTTTGATCAATATTGGGCAGTTTCCGGTGCAAGCCGCTTCGATATCACGGGCAACGCCTTCGTGAGCGGAGCCGTGGCACTCAAGTATGATGACGAATGCTTCGCCATCAGCCTGAGCTACACCAATACGCGCGAGAACTATTCCGATCTGGACGCCGACCAGACCGTCAAGCTTTCAGTTTGATTTCAAAACTCTGGGTGGAGGCGGAATTAGCCGAAGCCTCGACAATGACTAAAAATCCCCATTTTTGTCTTCTCTTTGCCCCATTTTGCAGTTAGTTGCGTGGGAAACCGGATTTTGCGATAGTTCGGAGCAATGAGTTGTGAGCTGACGCCGGGACATTGTTTCGGTCCCGTCCATGCCGCCCAGGAACCGACGAACAAGAACGAGCCGATTAATGTTCAACCACATGACACGCACGACCTCTTTTCTTTTGATGCTGCCCATCACGCTGATGCTGACAGCAACCATGGTTGTCCCTTCCAGCGCCAGCCGGATCGTTGCTGTCGTCAACAATGCGGTGATCACCGAACTGGACGTCACCCAGCGCCAGAAGCTTGAGACGATTCTGTCTGGCGGCAAGGTTCGGATCGGCAAAGGCTCGGCTCTCAATTCCCTCATTGACGACAAGCTCAAGCTCTTCGAAGCCCGTACACGCAAAATGACCGCCTCGGACAAGGAAGTCACCGAAGCTCTCGACAATATGGCCAAGAACGCCCGCATCAACCGGACACGCTTGGTTGGCTTCTTCCGTCAAGGTGGGGTCAGCGAGGAGTCCCTCAAGGAATGGTTGAAGACCCAGCTCTCCTGGAGAAGCCTGATCCGGGCACGCTACAACGCCCAGATACGCGTCGACGAAGCAGAAATCGTCAATGCGCTGAGTGAGAGAAAAGAGTCCGAAGACAAGGTCGAGAACGCCACAGAGTACGAAATCACCAGCGTCATCTTTGTCACTCGGGCAAAAGCAGGGTCAGGCGGAACAGAACCGTCGCCTCTCTGACGCCAAGCGATTCCGCAGTCATTTCCAGACTTGCGAGGCCGATATCGAGTCTGCCCGTCGCCTGACCGACGTCGCCATCACCCGTCTGGGACGGCGGGTTTCCACCGATCTCAGCCCTCAAATGGCAAAAACTTTGAACGACACGCCCCATCAACGGTTTGACACCCCCGACGAAAATCGATAACGGGTATGAGATGCTGGCTGTCTGCGCCAAAAAGGATCTGGGGAAACGTGTAGCCATGCGCAACGAGGTCGAGGCCGAACTCAAGGATGAGCGAGGCAAAGCCCTCACGCGCAAATATCTTCAAGAGCTGCGCTCACGTGCGATCATTGAAAAACGCTGACAGCCAACGTTGGCACACACCAATAATTTTCCATAAACGCTGAATAAGCGCGTTGGTGGCGTGTGCAGTCATGCCTCCCGGCATGAACGCGCGCCACTTGCAAAGATTTGAGCTGGAACAAGACATGCCTTCAAAATATGACATTCTCGCGCTCTCCATGGGCGAGCCTGCCGGTATCGGACCGGAAATCGTCCTCAAAGCCTGGCTTGACCGAGAGCGCGATGGCATCGCACCTTTTGCCGTGTTCGGTGATCCGGACCTTCTCATCAGCCGAGCCCGCATGTTTGGCCTCAAAGTCCCGGTCAAGACCTGCACATTGGCTCAGGCATTTGACGCTTTCAATCTCTGCCTACCGGTCATTCCGCTTGAGAACAAGATGAATGACGCTCCCGGCGAGCTGGAAGTCTCCAACGCTCCGGCGGTCATCGAAGCCATCGAAAAGGCGACCGACGCCGTGATCAAGGGAGAGGCCAAAGCGGTTGTCACCTGCCCGATCCAGAAAAGCAGCCTGTATGAGGCTGGCTTCTCCTTCCCGGGCCACACCGAATTTCTTGGCGCTCTTGCCGAAGCAGCTACGGGCGAGCCGGCCAACCCGGTCATGATGCTCGCTGGCCCAAAACTCCGCACCGTGCCGGTAACGGCCCATCTGCCGATCAGCAAGGTGCCAGAAGCCCTGACGGCCGAGCGTCTTGAACTCGTTGCAACGATCACCGCACGCGATCTCGAAGTCCGGTTCGGCATCAAGAAGCCACGTCTGGCGATCGCTGGCCTCAACCCGCACGCCGGTGAAGCCGGTGCGATGGGTAGCGAAGATGCGGAAATCATTGCTCCGACCATCGCCAAACTCAAGGCAAAGGGTCTTTCTGTTACAGGTCCGCATTCCGGCGACACCCTGTTCCACGCCAAGGCGCGCGAGAACTATGATGCTGCCATCGCGATGTATCACGATCAGGCCCTCATCCCGGTCAAAACCATCTCGTTTGATGAGACCGTCAACGTCACCCTCGGCCTGCCGTTCATCCGCACCTCACCTGACCACGGCACCGCGCTTGACATTGCAGACAAGGGCGTCGCCAACCCGGCCAGCCTGATTGCGGCCCTCAAACTGGCAGGCTCGCTCAAGTCCTGAGCAGGCACCATGGCTTGAACGGGCCAACAGAAGAACAACAAGGCTAAGACACGCATGGCACAGCTCGACTCTCTCCCGCCACTTCGGGATGTCATTGAACGGCATGAGCTGCGTGCCAAGAAGAGCCTTGGCCAGAATTTTCTTCTCGATCTCAATCTCACCTGCCGCATTGCACGTGCGGCAGGGTCTCTTGATACCCACACGATCATTGAAGTCGGCCCCGGCCCTGGAGGCCTGACGCGCGCCCTGTTGCACGAAGGTGCCAAAAAGGTCATCGCCATCGAGATGGATCCAAGGGCTCTGGGAGCACTGGCTGAAATCGCCGATCATTATCCCGGGCGTCTCGAAGTCATCGAAGGGGATGCGTTAAAAGTCGACATCGCCAGCCTTGTGCCGGAAGGCCCGGTGCGCATCGTTGCCAACTTGCCCTACAATGTCGGCACGCAATTGCTGCTTGGATGGCTGGAACAGGACCCGTGGCCACCCTTTTACGACAGTCTCACGCTGATGTTTCAGAAGGAAGTTGCCGAGCGGATCATCGCGACTGAGGAAGACAAGGCCTATGGCCGCCTCGGCGTCATCGCAGGCTGGCGCTGCAACGCGATCAAAATGTTCGATGTTTCGCGCGAAGCCTTCAGCCCACCGCCGAAGGTCACCTCATCGATTGTGCATCTGACCCCGAAGCAGAATCCTCTGCCCTGCAAGCTGAAATATCTCGAGCAGGTCACCGCCGCCGCATTCGGGCAGCGACGCAAAATGCTGCGACAGAGCCTCAAGGCACTCGGGGTCGATCATGCTGCCCTGATTGAAGCAGCTGGCCTTGAAGAGACTCAACGGGCAGAGACCGTGTCCGTTGAGAGCTTCGTCGCCATGGCGAATGCGCTGGAGCGCATCAGAAACGCCTGAGCCGCCCCACACGCCTGAAAATTTTCTAGCTAAGCATAGTTTCAACAAACGCACGGGCACCGATCACCCGCTCACGCTTGTGCCGTTCCGCCTCAACGATGGCCTTGACCGCGCCGTAGGCCTTCTCGAGATCATCGTTGACCAGCACATAGTCATATTCATCCCAATGGCTGATCTCGACCCGCGCATTCTGCAAACGCCGCTCGATCACGTCATCCGCATCCTCGGCCCGACGCACCAGACGGCTCTTCAGTTCGGCCATCGACGGCGGCAGGATGAAAATGGACACCACATCCTTGCGGGCGGCTTTCTTCAGCTGCAGCGTGCCCTGCCAGTCGATATCAAACAGAACGTCACGTCCCTGCGACAGGGCTTCCTCGACCGGATCCCGCGGCGTGCCATAGAAGTTCGCATGCACTTCGGCCCACTCCAACAGATCACCGCGATCCCGCATGGCGTGGAACTGCCGCTCGGAGAGAAAGTGATAATGCACCCCGTCGATTTCACTGCCCCGACGCGCCCGCGTGGTCGCAGAGACCGACAGCTCGAGATTGCGCTCGCTATCGAGCAGATGCCGGGCAATGGTTGATTTGCCTGCCCCTGAGGGAGACGACAACACCAGCATCAGGCCGCGCCGGATCATGGATGGCGAGGACGTAGTTCGCTCCGTCATGGGTGGTTACTCCACATTCTGAATCTGCTCACGCAGCTGTTCGATAGTCGCCTTGAGCTCAAGGCCAATGGCCGTGAGGCTCGTGTCGTTCGATTTCGAGCAAAGCGTGTTGGCTTCGCGGTTGAATTCCTGCGCTAGAAAATCGAGCTTGCGTCCCACCGGGCGATCCTCCGCGATCAGTCCGCGGACAGCCTCGCAGTGGGCATAGAGACGATCGAGTTCTTCCCGGATGTCGGCCTTGCCTGCGAGCAAGACCGCTTCCTGATAAAGGCGATCCTCATCAAGACCGCTGCTTGCTTCAAGGATACGGTCGATCTGGGCGCGCAGCTTGTCCCGAATGGCCTCAGGCGAGCGGGCCGGGCAGTCTTCGGCAGCCTTGGTCAGAGCATCAAGCTCGTCGACCCGTTGCAACAGGATCTGCTCCAGCGCAGCTCCTTCGGCCCGGCGCATCTCTTCAACATCCCGGATCGCTTCCTTGAAGCTTTCCAGCAGCGCTTCGGTCAAGGCAGCTCTGGTTTCCTCGCTTTCCTCGTCTTCCATCGGCTCAAGCACACCCTTGATGGCAAGAAGACCATCGAGGCTGGGCTTTTTGGCATCGACCCGCTTCTCGATCTTCTTCATTGTGGCGAGAACCGCGTCGAGCACCTGCTCATTGACTTTCAGCGTCGGAGCATTGGCCTCCTGCTGAAGATTGAGACTGATGAAGCAGGAGCCTCTAGTCAGCCGTTCGCCAGTCATCTGGCGAAGCGGACGATCAAGATCGTCAAATCCCGGCGGTAGGCGAAGTCTCAGATCGAGCCCCTTGCCATTGACCGTCTTGATCTCCCAGATCCATCGATAGGTTTGAAAAGTGCCGCTGACCCGGGTGAAACCGGTCATGCTAACTAGAGCCATGGTCCGCAATCCTAGACATAAGATTTCACGGGGCTCTCCTCCCCCCGCAAACAGAAATGAGGGCCTACATTCGAAAACGCTGGCCCGACTGTCAAGGACAGTGCGACTCCAATCGCAGCAAGTCCTTGCAAAAATATCAAAATATCAACAATTTACACCGGCTTCAAAAGAACTTGAAAATCGTCGCTTCAAGCAAAAAGCCACCGCTTGTGCAGTGGCTTTTCCAGTCATTGTCGATAGGGACCGAGTCGGGATACGCCGAGCCTCCTTTAGAGAGAAGGCTCAGCCTTCCGGCAATCAGGATTCGGGCTGCGCCGCCCCCTGATTCTTCAATCCCTCAATCCGCTGTTTCTCGATCTCGCGCCAACGTTTGACATTCTCGTTGTGCTGCTTGAGGGTTTCGGAGAACACATGTCCACCAGTTCCGTCAGCAACGAAGAACAGGTCATTCGTCCGGCTCGGATTGGCAACCGCCTCAAGAGCGGCCCGACCCGGGTTGGCAATCGGCCCCGGCGGCAGCCCATCGATCTGATAGGTGTTGTAAGGCGTCGGCTTGTCTAGGTCGGAGCGGAAGATCGGGCGACCTGACGGTTTGCCCTGACCCCCAAAGATACCATAGATCACGGTGGGGTCGGTCTGCAGCCGCATGCCCTGATTGAGGCGGTTCACAAACACCCCCGCAACACGGGTACGCTCGGCAGCATTGCCGGTTTCCTTCTCAACGATGGAAGCCAGCGTGACAAACTCGCGCTTGTCTTTCAGCGGCAGATCGGAGGCACGACGCGCCCAGATTTCATCAACCGCACGGTTGTGCGCACTGACCATACGCTTGAGCAGTTCTGCACGGGTGGTGCCGCGCGAGAATTTGTAGGTCTCGGGCAGGATCGTTCCCTCTTCGGGCAGGGTCTTAACCTCACCGAGCAGAACGTCGTTGGCCTTCAGCGCCTCGACCACCTGATAGGAGGTGTAGCCCTCCGGAATGGTAAAAGAATGCAGGATCGACTTGCCAGAAGTCAGGATGTTCATCACCTGATGCATGGAAATGCCGGGGCCGAACAGATATTCCCCTGCCTTCAGCGCCCCTTCCTGACGGTAGAGCTGAACCCCATATTCGAAAATCATCTTGTTGCTGATGACATTCTGACGCTCGAGAATACCGGCGATGGTGCCAAGGCCCGTGCCGTTGCTGACCACAATGGTCTTTTCTTTGCGCAGAGGTCCTTCTTCCAGAAAGCTCTGCTTGCCGTAGTAAAGCAGGCCACCGGCGGCTACGACCGCGAGAATAATCACCGTGAACACGAAATTCATGAAGACGACAATCGGGTGCCGAACGGCCTTGGACCGGGTTGGAGGCGGCGGAGGTGTTTCCGGCTCAATGGCCTGACGAGCACTGCGTGGTGCCTTGAGCGGCGAGCTGTCCACCATCGGCGGCGGCGGGGGCGTATCGAGCGCACCAGCGCCATCCTTGTCAGCGGCAGAGCCCTCTGACGACACGGTCTTGGACGCGGCAGCACTGGTCACCTCGGGGGCAGACCCCAACTATCTCGGGTTCCTCATCCGGCTTGGACGAAGCGGCCTTGTCATTTTCAGCGCCATCTTCAGAAGCTTCAGGCTGCTCCACCTCGGAAGAAGCAGCCTCTTCAGCTTCTTCGGAAGTGGCCTTGTCGCCATCATCATTATCGACAGAAGCACTCGACGTTGCCTCCTCGCCGGTCTCTTTCTCCGGCTCGGCGTCATCGCTCTCGGACACCGGCTTTTCTGCTTCGCCCGGACGGCTGTGACGCAGCATCGGCAGCGGACTTTTCCCTCCCGCCTCCGGGCTTTCATCAGACCGTTTGATGTCACCTTCTTCAGGAGAATTCGACACCTTGTCCTTGTCGTTGGTTTCTTCAACCATGTCGGCCTCAAATCTGTCTGGTTTGACCGTAGCTCCCTGCCGGGCTTCCGCGATCTCGAAGACCTGGTCTGGCCCAAGCAAGAGCAACCAGCCATCATCAATGGCGCCTGTCAAACAGGCGCAAAAACAGCGAAAGCCCTCAGGAGAACCATTCTCGAGCTTGCAAGGCTCTAAGGGTCATTCATGGCAAAAAAGAGACGATATCCACAACGTCTCAGGGGTGCCCCCCACCCGTTGAAATCTAGTTGACCGCCTTGAAAACCAGCGACGCATTGGTGCCGCCAAAGCCGAACGAGTTGGACAGGGCAACCTTGATGTCCATCTTCTTGGGCTTGTAGGGAACCAGATCGATCTTGGTATCGACGGACGGATTGTCGAGGTTCAGTGTCGGTGGTGCAATCTGGTCACGGATCGCAAGCACGGTGAAGATCGCTTCGACCGCACCAGCAGCTCCCAGAAGATGCCCGACGGCCGACTTGGTCGATGACATGGTCAGCCCGTCCGCATGGTCACCGACCAGACGCTCGATGGCGCGCAATTCGATCTCATCACCAAGCGGGGTCGACGTGCCATGGGCGTTGACATAGTCGATCTGATCGGGCGAAACCTCAGCACGCTTCAGCGCAGCCGTCATACAGCGGAAGGCACCGTCACCATCCTCGGCAGGAGCCGTGATGTGATGCGCGTCACCAGACAGGCCATAGCCACTGACTTCTGCATAGATCTTGGCACCGCGTGCGACCGCATGCTCATATTCCTCAAGCACGACAACACCGGCGCCCTCACCCATGACAAACCCATCACGATCCTTGTCATAGGGACGGGATGCTTTTTCAGGCTCATCGTTGAAATTCGTCGACAGGGCACGGCAGGCATTGAAGCCAGCCAGCGCCAGACGGCCGATCGGGGATTCGGTCCCGCCAGCAACCATCACATCGGCATCACCAAGCGCAATCAGGCGAGCGGCATCGCCAATCGCGTGCGCACCGGTGGAACAGGCCGTTACCACAGAGTGATTCGGCCCTTTGAGGCCATGACGGATGGAAACATAACCAGAAGCAAGGTTGATCAGACGGCCCGGAATGAAGAACGGGCTGATGCGACGGGGGCCTTTTTCAGCAAGGTCATAGGCAGCTTTCTCGATGCCGAGCAGCCCACCGATACCGGAACCGATCAGAACACCGGATGCGATCTGGTCTTCATAGCTCTCCGGCTTCCAGCCTGAATGGGCGATCGCCTCGTCAGCAGCAGCAATGGCATAGACGATGAAGGGGTCCATCTTGCGCTGTTCCTTGACGGGCAATGTGTCGTCAGGATTGAATGTGCCATCGGAGCCATCGCCGAACGGCAACTGGCAGGCGATCTGACACGCAAGGTCTTCGATTTCGAAGCCGCTGGCTTTGGCAGCCCCGCTCTTGCCCGCCAGAATATTGGACCATGTCGTTTTCGACCCCGTTACCCAACGGGCTAACCATACCCATGCCGGTTACGACAACTCGTCTCATCCTTAGTCTCCGATCATTCTTGGTTATTTATAGTCTCGCCTCTTCCCGTACAAAAACCGGGGGGCAAGTGAGATATGACAACTTTATTACCCCCAAAAACCGGGCGAAGTAAGCCCTATTCGTCAGTTATTCATGGTTGTGGACGCACCTATACCATTGAACAGGTAAAGAAGAGCCATAAACGAAAAAATCCGGAAGGAGATTGCCTCCTTCCGGATCCATTCAATCAACCACACCGCGAGATTCGCGATCTGTCAGAACTGATTAGCCCGCAGCCTTGGTCAGGAAGGAGACAGCGTCACCAACGGTCTGAATGGTCTCTGCAGCATCGTCAGGAATTTCGGTACCGAATTCTTCCTCGAAAGCCATAACCAGTTCAACGGTGTCAAGGCTGTCTGCGCCCAGATCGTCGATGAAGCTGGCAGAGTCGGTGACCTTTTCAGCGTCTACGCCGAGATGTTCGATCACGATTTTCTTAACGCGTTCAGCGATATCGCTCATGTTCTTTCCTCAAAGTTACTATTCGATCAAGTTTGGAAAAACAGCTTGCTTTGGCCAATCGCCGCACAAATCACTTTCCCGAGTTCGTACACTGCCAATTGGCCCACCAGATCCACCAACAGATCTTCAACCGGACACCTGGCTGTTAAACCGCTTCCAAATCAGCCAAAAAGCTGGCTTTCATGGGAATTCGCGCGGTTCGTATCATACTTTGTCGCGCTTGAGAAGATCAGGAATTGCCCACAAAAGCAATTGTCTTTCTCTTCACAGGGCTTTTCCAGCCCAAATAACCGGCTTTCGCCGATTAGATCATCGCCATCCCGCCGTTCACATGCAGGGTCTGGCCGGTCACATAGGCGGCTTCCTCACTGGCAAGATAAACGGTGGCTGCTGCGATTTCTTCTGGCGTTCCCATGCGGGAGGCCGGAATGGCTCCGTTGATGGCTTCCTGCTGCTTCTCGTTCAGCTTGTCAGTCATCGCGGTCTTGATGAAACCGGGGGCAATGCAGTTGGCCGTAATGCCGCGCGCTGCCACTTCCTGAGCCAGCGACTTGGTCATGCCGATCATGCCGGCCTTGGCCGCAGCATAGTTGCCCTGTCCCGGGTTGCCGGTCACGCCAACGATCGAGGTGATGCCGATGATCCGGCCAAAGCGGCGTTTCATCATGCCTTTAAGAGCAGCACGGGACAGACGCATGGCGGAGGTGAGGTTGACGTTGAGCACCTGCTCCCAGTCCTCGTCCTTCATGCGCATGAACAGGCCATCGCGGGTGATGCCCGCATTGTTGACCAGAATGTCAACCTGACCCATGGCAGCTTCGGCATTTCCCACCAGAGCAGCAACGGACTCCGCATCGGACAGGTTGGCCGGGGTCACGAAGACGCGTTCGCCACCAAGTTTCTGGGCCAGCGCGTCAAGCGCGTCAACGCGCGTGCCGGACAGTGCGACGGTTGCGCCCTGCTGATGCAGTGCCGTGGCAATGGCTTCGCCAATCCCGCCACTCGCACCGGTCACCAGCGCACACTTTCCGCTCAAATCAAACATAATGACTCCCAAGTCTCACATGTTTAGCAATCGCCACCTAGCCGACCGGCCATCTGAGACGTTGCCTTTTTGGCCTGCCAACCCGAAACAGAGCAGGATGGCAGTCTGTTGGTTGCCGCTCAGCAACCACGAGTCACGAGCGGCAGACCTTCGTTCTATCGCAAATCTTGTCCAAAATCTGGCAGCTGTCAGGCAAGTTTTGCCAGAGCCAGATCGATATCGCCAGGTTCACCGACCTTGACCGTCTCGATGCCCTTGACGATCCGGCGCGCCAGACCGGTCAGAACCTTGCCGGTCCCAACTTCGAACAGGCAGTCAACACCATTGTTGGCAAGCCAGGAAATGGACTCGGACCAACGCACCATGCCGGTAACCTGCTCAACCAGATGCTTGCGAATGGCTTCCGGGTCTTCGATTGCGCTCGCCAGAACGTTGGCAACAAGCGGAACCCGCGGCACGTGAATGGTAACCTTGGACAGAGCCTCGGCCATGACATCGGCAGCAGGCGCCATCAGCGAGCAATGGAAGGGTGCGCTGACGGGCAGCAGAACGGCCTTCATCGCGCCCTTTTCCTTGGCGAGGTCAGCGGCGCGCTCAACGGCAGCCTTGGCGCCGGAAATCACCACCTGACCGGTCGCATTGTCGTTGGCAACCTGACAGACTTCACCATTGGCAGCCTCTTCGGCCACCGCCTTGACATCCTCAAGGCTCATGCCGAGGATCGCGGCCATGGCACCCTCACCGACCGGAACGGCTTTCTGCATGGCTTCGCCACGGGTCCGGAGCAGGCGAGCGGTGTCCGCAAGGCTGAGTGCGCCAGAGGCAGCAAGCGCGGAATATTCACCAAGCGAATGACCAGCGACAAAGGAAACCTTGTCTTTCAGATTGAGGCCCTTTTCTTCCAGCACGCGCATCGCCGCGATGGAAGCCGCCATCAGGGCAGGCTGAGCGTTGCGGGTCAGCGTCAGGTCATCAGCAGGACCATTCCACATGACATCGGACAGTTTTTCGCCAAGAGCGTCGTCGACTTCTTCATAGACTGCACGCGCTACCGCGAATTCATCGGCCAGAGCCTTGCCCATGCCGACAGCCTGACTGCCTTGTCCGGGAAAAGTAAATGCAATGCTCATTTCGCTTCCTACCTTGTTTTTGTTCTTGCCGTTTGAGGTTCAATTGAAGGTTTGCCCTTCATCGATGCCCATCATTTTGATAGATCCAATTGGCGGCTATGGTACCAGAAGTCAAGGCTTGCCGGAACAGATCCGCCGTTTTCCGCCACTTTTGCCCGACTTCGGATCAAAAACCCGCCCCGGGCAGAAAGTTGACATTCGGCGAATATATATAAAGAGATGTCGGCGAGATAAAAGTCAGCAAAAAGGGCAGCCTTTCAACAGGCCTGCAGCGGGCGGACAGAAACCGGGCCGGATCCTCGATCTGTCCCCCAATTTGCCCTTGCACAATGGAAAAAATCGTCTATAAAGCGCCAATCAGCTTGGCGAGGCCGAGGGCTGAACGGAAGGCTATTGCCTGAATTTCTCTCAAACCGACGAGAACATGGCATGGTAGGGACGTTAGTCGCCCCGACTTTCGGTGTCTTCGCTCTATAAAGCATGTATTTCTCAAAGAAGCCTTGTCTGACTAGGCTTTTTGGAGGCTTCGCGCCAGCCGGACTGATATATTGAAACCTAGAGACAAGGCAGGAACTATGGCGCTTTACGAGCACGTTTTCCTTGCTCGCCAGGATATCTCTCAGCAGCAGGTTGAGGCACTGGTCGAGCAGTACAAAGCACTGATTGGCGAATATGAAGGCACCGTCGGCAAAGTCGAATACTGGGGCCTCAAGTCCATCGCATACCGCATCAACAAGAACCGCAAGGCTCACTACGTTCTGATGAACATCGACAGCAAGCCCGAAGCGATTGCTGAGATGGAACGCCAGATGCGCATCAACGAAGACGTCATGCGCTTCATGACCATCCGCGTTGAAGAACACGAAGAAGACCAGTCTGCCATGATGCAGAAACGCGACCGTGATGACCGCCGTGGCGGTGATCGTGGTGGCCGCGGAGATCGTGGCGACCGTGGTGATCGCGGTGATCGTGGTCCGCGCGGTGATCGTGGCGACCGCGGAGACCGTCGTCCGCGTCGTGACAACAATGATGAAGCAGCAGCAGAGTAAGAGGAGCAAGAAACATGTCTGGAGCACGTCGTCCTTTCTTCCGCCGTCGCAAAACTTGCCCCTTCTCCGGCGAGAATGCACCGAAAATTGATTACAAAGACGTTCGTCTTCTGCAGCGCTACGTTTCCGAGCGCGGCAAGATCGTCCCAAGCCGCATCACTGCGGTATCTGCCAAGAAACAGCGTGAACTGGCTCGTGCCATCAAACGCGCCCGTTTCCTCGGCCTTCTGCCGTATGTCATCAGCTAAGCTGAGACAGTTACGGTTAAAGACTTTCGGGATGGGCGCTTTGCGCCCGTCTCCATTCTCCCCGACGGGGAGATTTTTGAAGCAAGACAGACAATCGACCGTTGGGTCAGGCATTGCGACCTGCCTCTAACCGCCAGCAAAGACCCCTGATGGGGCAAGCGGGACAGCCAAGCGAATGAACCACTTTCTGATCATAGGCATCATTGCCGGTCTTTGTACCGCGCTGCTCAACCTGTCTGGCTATGCCAGTGGGGTTGTTGGCCTTGGCTTCATTCTGGTTCTGATTTCCCCCCTGCCCCTGATGATTGCCTCCCTTGGATGGGGAACCTTTGCCGGTCTGACTGCGGTCATTTCGTCCGGTCTGGTGCTCGCAATCATCATCAGCCGCTGACGGGTCTCCTTTTTGCCGCGCTCAACAGCCTTCCTGCCTGGTGGGTTACCCATCTTGTCGGCCTGAGCCGTGGGGTCAGAACGGAGACGGATGAAGATGTCACCGAGTGGTATCCGCTCAGCCGTCTGCTCATCTGGATTTCGATCATTGCCGTCGTTACGTCGATGGCCATGTTCGTTCCCTTCGGCTTCAGCCTTGAAGCCTACCGGGACGCGATTTCCTCGCTGATGCAGCAGATCTACAATACCCAGCAGCAAACCACGCTCGAGGAATCGGGCATTTCGCTCGACAGTCTGGTGACCCTCATCAGCCGTCTCGCGCCGACCGTCTCGTCGGTGATGATCGTGGTGAGCATGTCAGTCAATCTGTTTCTTGCCGCCAAGATCGTCGAGAAATCGGGTCGCCTTGTGCGCCCTTGGCCCGACCTGCATCAGCTGACCATGCCGAGCGTGAGCGCCTATGTCTTTCTGGCAGCGCTCGCCGGCCTGCTGCTGCTGCCCGGCCTCATCGGCGTCTTCTTCCAGATCGTCGCCTCCAGCCTTGGCTCCGCGCTGATGCTAGTTGGCTTGTCTGTCATGCATTGTCTCTCACGCAACACCCCGGCCAGAACGGCCCTCCTCTGGACGACTTACATCCTTCTGATCGTCTTCCAGTGGATCGGTTTCATTCTGGTCATTCTGGGCGTGAGCGAAATTCTGATCAATGTCCGGTCCCGATTCCCGTCCCTGCCGTCCGGCGGCAATGGATCGCAAAACGGACCAAACCAATAAGGGCCTCAACGCCCGCACCTGAAACCAAGAACAGCCGTCCCGATGAAGGGCGGCATCATGGAGACCAACATGGAACTCATTCTTCTTGAACGCATCGCCAAGCTCGGCCAGATGGGCGACATCGTAAGCGTACGCGCCGGTTATGCACGCAACTTCCTTCTGCCTCAGGGCAAAGCCATTCGTGCTTCCGAAGCCAACAAGAAACGCTTCGAATCCGAACGCGCCCAGCTTGAAGCCCGCAACCTGGAAGCCAAAACCGAAGCCGAAGCTCTCAAAGAAACCATCGGCAGCAAAACCGTCATCATCATCCGCGCAGCTTCCGAAACCGGCCAGCTCTATGGCTCCGTTTCTCCGCGCGATCTGGCTGATGCCCTGACCGCCGACGGCGTCTCCTTCAACCGCAACCAGATCTCTCTGGAGCGTCCGATCAAGACCATCGGCATGCATGACGTCACCGTCATCCTGCACCCCGAAGTCGAACTCACCGTTACTGCCAACGTTGCCCGTTCGCAGGACGAAGCCGAACGTCAGGCAGCTGGTGAAGATCTGACCCAGACCGAACGCGACGAAGCCTTCGAATTCGAAGAAGATCTGGAACTCGACGAAGAACTGCTCGAAGAAATCGAAGGCGAAGAAGCCGCTGACGACGCAGCAGAAGAAATCGCAGAAGAAGACGCTGCCGAAGAAGAAGACAAGTAAGCACTGCTTCTTGACCAGACCTGACGAGCCCTGCCTCTTCAGGTCCAAAGATCCAAGGCCCGGAGCGATGTTCCGGGCCTTTTCTTTTGGTCAACTACATGCGAGAATCGAGCCGGAAAAGCGCCACCGATTCTCTGCCTCAGGACTCGAAGACGGGGTCAGAGTCCAGCGAAAGAAAGATAAAAAAACTTTCCTCTGTTGATTGCCGTGAATTGCAATCAGTGCGCTTCAAATTCGAGTCATCCTGTGACTATCTTGTTCCTCACATCAAGATGAGGCTGAGCATGGAAATCGTTGCCAAACGCGAAAGCGCGGAGACTACTGCCGCGCGTCAGGCACCGCACAATCTGGAAGCTGAACAACAGCTGCTGGGTGCGATTCTGGTCAACAACCAGACGTATGACCGCGTTGAGGCATTTCTCAAACCTCACCATTTCTACGACCCGAATCTGCGTGAAATCTTCGAAAAGACGGCGCAGCTCATCCGTGCAGGCAAGATCGCCTCTCCGGTAACGCTGAAGACGTTTTTTCCGGCCGATCACGTGGTCGCAGACACCCCGATCGATCTCTATCTGCTGCGTCTTGCCTCGCAGGCGACCTCCATCATCAACGCCGAGGATTTCGGCCTGCTGATCATGGATCTGGCGACCCGGCGCAACCTGATCGAAATCGGCACGGATGTTGTCAATGTCGCCTTTGACGCCCCCATCGACACCCCGCCCAAGGCCCAGATCGAGGAGGCAGAAAAGCGCCTGTTCGAGTTGGCCGAGACCGGCGGGTCCTCTGGCGGCTTTGTCTCCTTTGCGGCAGCAGCAACCGAAGCCATCGAAATGGCCGAAGCCGCCTACAAGCGAGACGGCCAGTTGTCGGGCATTTCGACCGGCCTCAAGGACCTCGACCAGAAAATGGGTGGTCTGCAGCATTCGGACTTGATCATTCTGGCGGCTCGCCCCGCGATGGGTAAAACATCGCTCGTCACCAACATCGCCTACAATGTCGCCAGCGCCTACAAGGCTGCGGAACAGCCAGACGGCTCTCTGAAAACCATGAACGGCGGCGTCGTCGGCTTCTTCTCCCTCGAGATGAGCGCCGAACAGCTCGCCACCCGCGTCATCGCCGAACAGGCCATGGTCTCATCGGAAAAGATTCGTCGAGGCAAGGTTGATCAGGACGAATTCTCCCGCATTGCCCACAAGGCGCAGGAGATGCAGATCACGCCGCTGCATATCGACCAGACCGGTGGCATTTCCATCGCCCAGCTGGCGGCCCGTGCCCGGCGTCTCAAGCGTCAGAAGGGCCTTGATCTGTTGATCGTCGACTATCTGCAGCTTCTCTCCGGCTCCTCCTCCAAGGCCTCTCAGGGCCGCGTGCAGGAGATCACCGAGATCACCACCGGTCTCAAGGCCCTCGCCAAGGAACTGGCCGTTCCCGTCATCGCACTGTCCCAGCTCTCCCGTCAGGTGGAAGCACGAGACGACAAGCGCCCACAGCTCGCCGACCTTCGTGAATCCGGCTCCATTGAGCAGGACGCCGACGTGGTAATGTTCATCTACCGCGAGGAATATTACAAATCCCGCGAGATGCCCAAGGAAGGCACCGAGGAATTCTTTACCTGGCAGGCCGAAATGGACCGCTGCATGGGCAAGGCCGAGATCATCATCGCCAAGCAGCGTCATGGTCCCACCGGCATCGTGCCCGTCGCCTTCCAGCCCGAATTCACCCGCTTCTCCGATCTGGCTCAGGACGATTATCTGCCAGAGGCTTACGAGTAGGGCAGAGCAGTCAGGGTAGTTCGAGATTGCCACGCGATCCGGCAAACACCGGACAGCAGGCGATTTCCTGTCGGTACCACTCCCCTTGCTGGGACGTCATCCTTGCGCTTTGTACGCGAAGTGCATTATCTGAAGGGTGGCAAGACGCGAAAGCTGGCTCAATGAGCCCCCAACAAGCTGGTGACTAGCCCTTCCCTTGCCGGAAAGCCGAACGCACATGTCCAAGGATCCATCCTCCTCTCGCCTAGCCCCCCACATCGCTCATCTGTCAGCAGGTGCCCCTCCCATTGCGGGCAGCGAACTGTCCGTTGACCTCAAGGCCCTTGCGGCCAACTATACCGAATTGGCCGAGAAGAGCGGCAGCGCAGAAGCCTCGGCGGTCATCAAGGCGGATGCCTACGGCACAGGCCTTGAAGAAGCGGCAAAGGCTTTGTGGCAGGCAGGATGCCGGACCTTTTTCATCGCTCACCCTCAGGAAGGGGCCCGCGCTCGCAGCACCTTGCCGGAGGCAACCCTTTACGCGCTCAACGGCCTTGTCGGCGATGACAGCGAGGCCGCCATGGCTTACTACCGCGACCATGGCATCAGACCGGTTCTCGGAAGTTATGAAGAGGTCGATCTCTGGAACGCCTATTGCGCCTCGATTGATGAAGCGCTCCCTTGCGCCCTTCATTTCGACACCGGAATGAACCGCCTCGGCCTCAGCAAGAAGGCCGCGCACCAGTTGTCCGAAAAATGGCTATCCCAGCCGCCGGCCTTCACGCCGACCCTGATCATGAGCCATCTTGCCTGTGGCGATGACCCGCAGCACCCGCTCAACAGCACCCAGCTCGACCGGTTCCGCGCCATTCGTGCCTGTTTCCCCGACATTCCCGCCTCGCTGGCCAATTCCGCAGGCGTCTTCCTTGGCCCGGATTTCCATTTCGATCTCACCCGGCCCGGCATCGCGCTTTATGGCGGCCTCGCCATCAACAATCGCCCCAATCCGATGCAAACTGTCGTGACCTTGAAGAGTCGCATCCTCTCCACCCGTCACGTCCCGAAGGGACAATCGGTCAGTTATGGCGCGACCGAGGTGACCAAACGCGACAGCCGCCTTGCCATCATCAACATGGGCTACGCGGACGGCTATCTTCGCACGGGGTCCAGCAGCGACCAGCGCAAGGGAGCAAGGGTCTATATCGACGGATACGAGGCCACCATCATCGGCCGGATCACCATGGACCTGACGATTATCGATGTCACCGATATCCCTGAAGACATCGCCAAGCGCGGCAACTGGGCAGAGCTCTTCGGCCCGCACATGCCCATTGACGAGGTTGCCGCCATCGCCGGAACCATCGGCTACGAGCTGCTCACAAACCTTGGCTTGCGCAGCCTGCGCCGCTATCTGTGATTGGGTAAAGGGGAGCGGATGACAGTTCCAAGCAATGTCAAAACGAGTAAACCCAAAAATTCATGGGGTATTCGCCTGTCGGGCGAACAATGCGTTCAAGACATGTTGAAGGATGAGCTGCGAAAACCCAATGACCCTTATGTAGAAGAAGTGATCAGCGACCAAGGGACCTATCTTGTTCTTCGAGCAAAGGCATTCAATGATATTGACAATGCAAAGGACGTTTACACCGCTGCTGAGAAGATGCTCAAAAGCTTAAATGGCATTGCAAAGCTCATGTGGCATTCGAGCCCTATAAATTTCGACACGGTCGTCGCTCTCTCTGATCTCGACCAACCTAAACGTCACGTGTTCATAAAAATAGACGCTATCAAAACAGTTTCACGAGGCAATCCGGTCAGGATCTCAGAAATCGATCGCGAGGGGAAATGCTGTCGAGCCACTCCATTCTCGATCAAAACTGCAACGTTGGTTGGAAGCAGCACAAATTGACGATAGAATCGCATTGGCACTCGAATACTACTCTGACCAATCTGATTGGATCAGATGCTACAAAGCCTTTGAAGCACTGGATATACTCAGACGCCTGCCTGCGGGAATTACAAAGAGAGAAAAAGACAGGTTCACCCAAACCTGCCAAAATAATGACTCAAGGCATGCTCGAAGTTTAAAAAAGTCCGACCCGATAGAGAACTCTATGACACTAGAAGAAGCAAATGCATTTATAGAGCGATGCATTCAAGGAGCGGTAGAAAATACACTTAACAAACAACCAACCCGCGACTGACGCTTCACAAGAAAGAACCAATATAAATGGCGCGTAAAAAATCCACCTTCGTCTGCCAGTCCTGTGGTGCCATCACCAACCGTTGGGCAGGCAGATGCGAATCCTGTGGCGAATGGAACTCAATCGCCGAAGAAGTGGAAGGCGCAGGCATCGGCGGCTCACCCAGAACCACGCGCGGCAAGGGTGGCCGCATCGTCGAGCTGGTTTCCCTGTCCGGCCAGGAAGAGCCCGCTCCGCGCATCACCACCAATGTCGGTGAGCTGGACCGCGTCACCGGTGGCGGCTTCGTCAAGGGCTCGGTGCTGCTTCTGGGCGGGGATCCGGGTATCGGCAAGTCGACCCTGCTCATTCAGGCCTCCGCGGCGCTAACAAGGCGTGGCCATCGCGTCGTCTATATCTCCGGCGAGGAAGCCATCGATCAAGTGCGCCTCAGGGCCGCCCGTCTTGGTCTGGCCAAGGAAACGGTCGAGCTCGCCGCCGAGACCAGCGTTGAGGACATTCTCGCCACCCTGACCGCAGGTCCACCGCCCGAAATGGTCGTCATTGATTCGATCCAGACCCTCTGGACCGACAGCGCCGACAGCGCACCGGGCACCGTCACTCAGGTCCGCGCCTCGGCGCAGGCGATGATCCGCTACGCCAAGCAGACCGGCGCCGCCGTCATCCTCGTCGGGCATGTCACCAAGGACGGCCAGATCGCAGGCCCGCGTGTGGTCGAGCATATGGTCGACGGCGTACTGCATTTTGAAGGGGATTCTGGTCACCAGTTCCGCATCCTGCGCGCCATCAAGAACCGTTTCGGCCCAACCGACGAAATCGGCGTCTTCGAGATGACCGGCGGCGGCCTCAGTCAGGTTGCCAACCCGTCGGCCATGTTCCTTGGCGAACGCAATCTGTCGGCTCCCGGAGCCGCTGTCTTTGCAGGCATGGAAGGCTCGCGCCCGTTGCTCGTGGAAATTCAGGCCCTTGTCGCCCAGTCACCGCTGGGCACACCGCGCCGGGCCGTTGTCGGCTGGGATACGAGCCGCCTCTCCATGATCCTCGCGGTTCTCGATGCCCATTGCGGGGTGCGCCTGTCCGGCCATGACGTCTATCTCAACGTGGCAGGTGGCCTCAAGATCAACGAACCGGCCGCCGACCTCGCCGTGGCAGCCGCCCTCGTCTCGTCCCTCGCCGGTGTGGCGCTCCCGGCGGAGGCGGTTTATTTCGGCGAGATCAGTCTGTCGGGAGCCATCCGACCCGTCTCCCACGCTGCAACGCGCATCAAGGAATCCGCCAAGCTTGGCTTTTCCAGCGCGATTGTCCCTGAGGGAGCCATCAAATCGACAAAATCCGCCGAGCTCACTCTGACCGGCCTTGAGGGTCTGACCGATTTGGTTGCCCGGATTGCTGCCGGATCGAGCCTCAATACAACAGACAATCCCGAGGATTGACAAGCTGTACCAAAAAGCCTTGCTCTTGCCCCCTTCGCACCCTATAGAAAGGCAAAGCCTTACTTGCCGGATTCCGCATGCTCAACGATACCGTGCTGTCCAGGCCAGATAACAGGATCGATTTCTGATGCCCATCGAACTCCTAGATGTCATTTTTCTTGTCGTCTTGCTGATTTCGGCCTTCCTTGCGATGATTCGCGGCTTCGTGCGTGAAGTTCTGGCGATTGGCGCCTGGGTTGCTGCCGCATTCGCGACCCTCAAGCTGTTCGACACCGTTCTGCCGATGGTCACCCCCTATCTGCCCCAGCCCATCGTGGCGCAGGCTGCAACCGCTCTGGGGATTTTCCTCATCACGCTGATCGTGGTCTCGTTCATTACGATCCAGATTTCCGACTTCGTCCTCGACAGCCGCATCGGCGCGCTCGACCGGACCCTCGGCTTCGTCTTCGGTGCCCTGCGCGGTGCGATTCTGATGGCCGTTGCCGTTATCTTCTTCAACTGGTTCGTGCCCGAAGACAAGCAGCCCAACTGGGTTGCGCAGGCCAAGTCAAAACCATTCCTCAACAACATGGGCGACAAGCTGATCAGCATCCTGCCGGAAGACCCGCAGGAGCAGCTGATGGAAAAGATCCGTCAGCAGCGCGACGGCACGCCCACCAACGAGGAAGCAGGCTATTCAAAGGACGAGCGTAACGAGATTGGCAAGATTGCCAACAACGCACCGGCCCAATAGTCGCGGCATAAAATCTCTTTCTGCATACCATTGCTGAGCTGACGCGCTGGCAAGGATATGCTAGGAACAATCCATAGAATTGGCGGGGATAACCCGCCATTCTTCATTTGAAGGTCAGTGCATCCATTTTGCGTCCAAAGGCGCACCTGGTGCTCACATCCGTAGATCAGATGGCCCACAGGTATCGCCCGGTCTTCGTCAGACGGCTGGAACTGCCGGGTTTTTGAAGGACTTCTCGCCCATGTCGGAACAGGGACAAACCCAATCGTCTCAGAGCTTCTCAATGATTGAGGAAGACAGCCGGATTTCCACCGAGACAGCAACAGTCTCCCCCAACACCTCCATAGACGATGATTGGAATGGTGAAGGAGATACGTTGCATGAGGAATGCGGCGTGTTCGGCATATTCGGAACACAGGACGCTGCCGCCCTTGCCGCCCTCGGCCTTCATGCGCTTCAGCATCGCGGTCAGGAAGCAGCCGGTATCGCGACCTACGATGGCGAGCATTTCCACCTTGAGCGCCGTTTCGGACTGGTTGGCGACAACTTCTCCAATTCGGACGTGCTCGAACGCCTGCCCGGCAAATCGGCCATCGGCCACAACCGCTATTCAACGGCCGGTGGAGCAGCCCTTCGCAACGTGCAGCCCCTGTTTGCCGAGCTCGAAGGCGGCGGCATCGCGGTGGCCCACAACGGCCAGTTCACCAATGCGATGACCCTGCGCAAGTCGCTGATCAAACGCGGCGCGATCTTCCAGTCCACCTCGGACAGTGAAGTGGTCCTCCAGCTGATCGCAAAGAGCCGCGAATCCAACATCGTCGACCGGTTCATCGATGGCATTCGCCAGATGGAAGGCGGCTACGCGCTTGTTGCCCTCACGCGCAAGAAACTGATCGGCGCCCGTGACCCGCTTGGCATTCGTCCGCTAGTGCTCGGTGAGCTCGAAGGCTCTCCGGTGCTCGCCTCGGAAACCTGCGCCCTCGACATGATCGGTGCCAAATTCGTCCGCGAAATCAAGAATGGCGAGGTCATCG
This sequence comes from uncultured Cohaesibacter sp., assembly GCF_963662805.1. Classification (NCBI taxonomy): domain Bacteria; kingdom Pseudomonadati; phylum Pseudomonadota; class Alphaproteobacteria; order Hyphomicrobiales; family Cohaesibacteraceae; genus Cohaesibacter; species uncultured Cohaesibacter sp. The sequence continues at coordinate 163,243 of NZ_OY759851.1, read as the reverse complement.
TCTGCACCGAGGATGGCATCAAGAGCTACCATCCCTTCCCCGACCAGCCAGCCCGTCTCGACATTTTCGAATATATCTATTTCTCCCGACCCGATTCCGTCATCGCCGGTCGCTCGGTCTATGAAGTCCGCAAGGCGCTTGGCCGCGAGCTGGCCAAGGAACTGCCGCTCGACGTAGATGTCGTGGTGCCCGTACCGGACTCCGGTGTGCCAGCCGCTCTCGGCTATGCGCAGGAAATCGGCATTCCCTTTGAACTCGGGATCGTCCGCAACCACTATGTGGGCCGAACCTTCATCGAGCCGACCCAGCAGATCCGCGCGCTCGGCGTGCGTCTCAAGCATTCGGCCAACCGCTCTCAGGTTGAAGGCAAACGCATCGTGCTGGTCGACGATAGCCTCGTGCGCGGCACCACCTCGTCCAAGATCGTCCAGATGATGCGTGACGCTGGCGCCAAGGAAGTCCACATGCTCCTTGCCAGCCCGCCGATAACCCACTCGGACTATTACGGCATCGACACGCCGGATCGCAAAAAGCTGCTCGCAGCCCAGTATGATCTGGAAGGCATGCGCAAATATATTGGCGCGGATTCTCTCGGCTTTATCTCCATCGATGGCGTCTACCGCTCCTGTGGCTACGAAGCCCGCAACAACAAGAAACCGCAGTTCACCGATCATTGCTTCACCGGCGACTATCCAACGGCGCTTGTTGATCTGGAAGCGTCCGAAGACCACCGCAGCGATGGTCTGCTCAAAGACTAGAGGCTCCCCCGACCTCTGACCACACAAGAGACGCATCACTTATAAAACAAGGACAGAAGGACATGACCGAAAAACGTCTGGAGGGACGTCTGGCAGTCGTCACTGGCGCGTCCCGTGGCATTGGTTGGCAGGCAGCCCTTGCCCTGGCCCGCGAAGGGGCCCACATCGTCGCGATTGCCAAAACCGTCGGGGCTCTGGAAGAACTCGATGATGCCATCAAGGCGATGGGCGGAGCCGCAACGCTGGTTCCGGTCGACCTGATGGACTATGACGCCATCGACCGCCTTGGCGCGGCTCTTTTCGAACGTTGGGGCAAGCTTGATATCCTTCTGGGCAACGCCGGATTGCTGGGCTCGGTCTCCCCAATCGGGCATCTCGATCCGGTCAAGGACTGGGACAAGGTGCTGGGGGTCAACCTGACCGCCAACTGGCGCCTGATCCGCTCCCTTGATCCGCTCCTGCGACGGTCTGACGCCGGTCGCGCCTTGTTCATGACCTCGGGAGCACCGCACAAGTGCAAGCCCTACTGGGGGATCTATTCGGTCTCCAAAGCAGGTCTTGAGGCGCTGGTGCGCACCTATGCCGGAGAAATCGAGCAAACCAATGTGAAGGTCAATTGCTTCAATCCCGGCCCCGTCCGCACGGGAATGCGCGCAAAGGCCATGCCGGGGGAAGATCCGATGACCCTGCCGCATCCAAGCGAGCTTGCCCCGCACATTCTTGAGTGCCTGCTGCCCGAATGTCAGGAAAGCGGCCGGATGTATGATTTCCCGTCCAAGAGCTGGAAGGATTACGGCAGCCCGGTGGTCGGCTGATCAGATCCGCCACGTAGCCACAGCCTGAGGCTGCAAAGCGGAAACGACGGCGATAGCTGGCACCAATAAACCCGAATCACTTTTGCAAAAAGCCCTGCCAAGAGTCTGTCTCGGCAGGGCTTTTAAATTATGTTCCATAATCTATTCGGCAACTTCCAGATCATGGCCCCGTTCGGGAAGATAGCCTGATCGATCACCCTCGACCGCCTTGCGCAGCCGTTCCTCGGCCTCGCTGGCCTCTCTCTGGCGATCCCACATCGAGGCATAGAGCCCCTTCTGGTCAAGCAGCTCGGAATGTCGCCCCCGCTCGCGAATGCGACCATTCTCGAGCACGATGATCTCGTCAGCGCCAATCACCGTTGACAGTCTGTGGGCAATGACCACCGTGGTGCGGTTTTGGGAAACCTCATCAAGCGCGGTCTGGATCTCCTGCTCGGTGTGACTGTCGAGCGCCGAGGTGGCTTCGTCCAGCACAAGGATCGGCGGGGCCTTCAGGATCGTGCGGGCAATAGCCACGCGCTGCTTCTCACCCCCGGACAGTTTCAGCCCCCTCTCCCCGACTTCGGTATCAAAGCCGAGAGGCAAGGTAGCGATGAAATCAGACACCTGCGCCATGCGGGCAGCTTCCTCGATTTCCTCGCGTGACGCATCTGGACGGCCGTAGCCGATGTTGTAGGCGATGGTGTCGTTGAACAGAACCGTATCCTGCGGAACCATGCCGACATTCTGTCTCAGACTATGCTGCTGCACATCGCGCAGGTCCTGACCATCGATGGTAATGGCACCCTTGGTCACGTCATAGAAGCGGAACAACAGACGCGAAATGGTCGACTTGCCAGCCCCTGATGGTCCGACGATGGCCACGGTCTTGCCTGCGGGTACTTCAAAGCTCACGCCTTTCAGAATGGGTCGATTGGCATCGTAGTGGAAATAGACATCCTCAAAGCGTACCGTGCCACCATTGACAGCAAGCGGCTTTGCATCCGGCTTGTCGACCACTTCGGGCGCTTCACGCATCAGTTCGAACATCGATTCGAGATCGACCAGCCCCTGTTTGATTTCTCGGTGCATGGAGCCGAAGAAGTTGAGCGGAATGGCAAGCTGCATCAACAGGGCGTTGATCAGCACGAAATCACCGACGGTCTGGGTGCCATTCATCACCGCATAGGCGGACAGCCCCATACAGAGCGCCATACCTGTAGTGAAGATGGTGATCTGGCCAAAGTTCAGCCAGGTCAGCGACACCCATGTGCTGATGGCAGATTTTTCATAGACCTTCATCGACTGGTCGAAGCGATGGGCCTCTCGTTCCTCGTTGCCGAAATATTTCACTGTTTCGAAATTGAGCAGGCTGTCGACGGTCTTGGAATTGGCGTCATTGTCGGATTCGTTCATCCGGCGGCGAATATCGATGCGCCAGGAGGTCACCCGGACCGTGAACGCGACATAGATCGCGACCATCGCCACCACGATCACCACATAAATGAAATCAAATTGGTAGGCGATAACCGCAGACATCATCACGAATTGCAACAGCGTCGGCACCGCATGAAGGATCGTATGACGAACTACGCCCTCGATCCCGCGTGTCCCACGTTCAATGATCCGCGACAGGCCGCCGGTGCGCCGCTGCAAATGAAAGCGCAAGGACAGGCTATGCATGTGCCGGAATGTCTTGTTGGAAAGGTTACGCACCGCATGTTGGCCAACTCGGGCAAACAGGCCGTCGCGCAACTGGTCAAAGCCCACATTCATCACGCGCCCGACACCATAGGCCGCGACCAGCATGATCGGAACACTGAGCCAGCCGACCACGCCGACGCCATCCGGCGCAGAAGGATCAGACAGGGCATCGGTCGCCCATTTGAAGGTATAGGGCGTCAGAACATTGATCAGCTTTCCCAGAAACAGGGCGCTGAGAGCCATTGCAACACGGCGTTTGAGGTCGGCGCGGTCCGAGGGCCAGATATAGGGCCAAAGATTGCGCAGGGTCTGGAAGGAAGAAGCTTCAGCGTCGACAGGCGCTCCAGTGTGCCGAAACGGCTCACTGTCGTGTCTTGATTTTCTCATTATGAACTCGGTCCTGAGGTCTGCCTCGGTAACAGGCGCAAGGTCACTCTGCGCGCCGCCACCGGGTCATATTAATCCGTGTGTGTTTCGCCTCTCCGATCTCGGAGGCTTTCAAAGAAGGCGTTGTTTTCGCCAAGAAACTGGGTCAGTCGTTCGAAGTTGACTGTGTATCGACTCTGCTGGCCTGCGGTTTCAAGCTGAATGAAGCCGCAGTCCTTCAGCACCTTGAGATGCTGGGATACAGTCGACTGCGCGAGCGGCAGAGTGGAACAGATGTCGCCGCAGCAATGGCTGCTCTGAGAGCTGAGTTTTTTGAGGATCATCAGGCGGGCCGGGTGTCCCAGAGCCTTGAAGGCGCGCGCAAGCGGATCGAAATGATCACAGCACCTGCCATGCTCATCATCAGCCACGACCGGATCGGCAAGATCAACATCAAGCGTGCCTGCTGATCCATGCCAGCCGCAGCCTTTTCCCTTGCCCATATGCCACCATCCTCATTCATCGTCTTTATACGATAAATAGTGGAATTGGCCCGTCATTGCAAGCTTTCATCGAAAAAATACGATGAACAGAACACAAACAGCCCGAAACCAAAGCTCCGGGCCGTTGCTGAAATCATGGGGAATGGCAGGCCCCGATGCCGGTGCTATTACTGTGCCGACGGCTGGTCAAGCTGAGCGGACTGATCGGCCTCTTCAGGAGGCGACTCGACCGCATCGAAGTTCTGGTCCCAGCCATCCTGACCTTCCGGCAACTCAAACACCTGACCGGGATAGATCCAGTGCGGATCGCGGATCTGGTCGATGTTGGTGTCGTAGATGGTGGAATAGCGGATCCCGGCACCATAGACGCGACGAGCGATCTCCCACAGATTGTCACCGCGCCGGATGATGACCTTGCGCGTCTTGGCTTCGACAGGCTCAGCACTCGGGCTGCTCGCAACATCGTTGCCACTGCCCTGAGCATCGCTCGGCTCGGCCGGCGCATCAGGCGTCGAGGCAACCACACTCTCCGTTGCCTTTTTGGAGAAGGAAACCTCGGCCCGGGTCGCAACCTTGCCGGTTGCCGGATCGATCAGGTCGACGCGGGCCTGATGCTCTCCAGCCTCAAGCGTCAGCTCGCCGTCGAACAGGAAACGACCCGTTACGCCGCTACGGCTGTCCGAGATCGACTTGTTGTCGACGTACAGTCGGACTAGTGATCCGGAAGGCTCGGCAGCACCGGCAACAAACAGCGTGTCGCCCTCGATTTCAACCGCCTCGATCGACACCACGGCTGGTGCGACCGGTGCAACTGGCTCGGCCTGCGGTTCGGCTTTGGGCTCTTCGACCTTGGCAACTTCAACAGGCTCGCTCGGGGTTGCTTCCGGTTCGGAAACCTCCTCCTTGGCTTCAGGCACCGAAGTCTGTACAGGCTCAGAAACAGCAGCAACGGCTTCTTCGACTGTCTCTTTCACGTCCTCAGCGGCCTGTTCAACCACGTCAACAGCCTCGTCCTTGACAGCTTCTGCCGTCTCGACAACAGCATCCTTGGTCTCTTCGAGCTTGGCGACAACAGTCTCTTCCGCCTTGGGAGCAGGCACATTGGCCAGCACGCGAGAGGCTTCACCCGGCTTTGTCTCGACCACTAGCAGCTCGCCCTTGCCCCCTTCCGGCAAGGCAACGGTCACGTTGCTCTCGGACTCGAGCGCCTTGCTGCCATCGGCAGACTTCGCATTCAGCGACAGATCGGAAACACCTTCTTCGAGCGGACGATCCAGAACCATCACCCATTCGCCATTGGCATCCGCCTCGGCGCTCGAAAGCACGATGGCACCATTCTTCAATTCGACTTTCCAGCCGGGGCTGGCCTTGCCTGCCACCAGCGTCTGCCCATCGGGCTCGACACGAACCACATCGAAGCTCGGCTCAACAGCCTCTGGGGCTTCCTGCTCAACGCTTTGAGGGATATCGGCCTCTTTCGGGGTTTCTACAGTGGTGTCGTCTGCTTTCGGCAGGCTCGCGACGTCGACCGGGGTATCCTTGGCACCGTCTTCAGCGGCGGCCTCTGCCTGTTCTGCCGGCTCGGCCTTCTCTTCGCTTGCCGCCGGAGTGGCATTGGCGGTCTGATCAGGAAGCTTGGTCTCGGAAACGGCAGAAACCGGGGTTGCGGGTTGAGGCTTCTTGCCACCAATCCCCAATTGATCGCCGAATACAAAGATGCCGACGACGACGGCGATGACACCGCCACCTAGGGCAATAAAAGGAGCAGCAGATTTCATGCTTCAGTCACACTTCTGTTTAAGCCATCCCCGGAGGTGGAGCATCAATCCGGTCCCAACAGCCTCATGGCTGGTTTTACGTCAGCACACGATTTTTCTTGCTGTTTGTTCCAAGGCCGGTCACGATTGAGAGCCCGATAACACCACGGAATCGAAGAGTTTTATTCTTATCCACCAGACAGGTAGCCTTTTTTTAACTTTTGAGCAAGGCTGCGCGGATATTTGGCTTCATTGGCCTTACTCCCTATGACCCGAATGCAACAGAACGAACATGGCGATATTGAAAAGAATTTGCGTATATTGCGGCTCAGGCGCTGGCGTTGATCCGGCTTATGCGGAAGCTGCAAAGATCCTCGGACGCACGATGGCCGAGAACAACATAGGCCTCGTCTATGGCGGTGGCTCCATCGGCCTGATGGGCATCACCGCCCAAAGTGTGCTCGACCATGGCGGTCAGGTCACGGGCATCATACCATCTTTCCTGCAGGAGCGCGAGGTGATGCTCGACGCGGTGCAGGAGCTGATCATCACCGAGGACATGCACGAGCGCAAGCGCAAGATGTTTGAATGCGCTCAGGCATTTGTGGCGCTTCCCGGCGGCATCGGGACACTTGAGGAGCTCGTCGAGATGCTGACCTGGGCCCAACTGGGCCAGCACAAGAAACCGGTTCTGCTCGCCAACATCAATGCCTTCTGGGACCCGCTGATGAGCCTTCTCGATCACATGCGCGAGGAAGACTTCATCCGCAGCGGCCTCGAGGTTTCCTTCCTGTCCACGGGCAATCCCGAGGAGATCGTGCCGATGCTGATTGAGGCAAGCGACGCTCTAACCGAAGATCTGCTGGCTCAGGACACAGACGCGGCAGACCTCAAACGCTTCTAGCAGCGGCTGAAAAGAGCCCCGGCGCGGGCACTTTTGCCTCCACGACTTTTCCACATTTTTGCATCCACAGCCTTGGGATATCCTGCATGAACCCGGTCGCCATCCTAGGCATTTTTACCGCCCTGATTGTTGGACTTTTTGTTGCGATTCAGGCCATCTTTGCGGCTCGGGCCAGCCTGGCCGATCATGCGATCAGCACGGGACTGATGATCTACATGACGGGCGGCCTGATCGCGGCGGCGCTATTGCTGCCGCTGATGCTGAGCGGCTCAATGCCGATCGCGCCAATCAATGGTCCAAGGCTCATGCTGTTGGTGATTGGTGGCCTCTCCGGCGTGGTGATCGTCACCGGTTCGGCCTATGCCTTTGCCAAGATCAGCCCTGCCGCAGCCGTTGCCATGATCGTCTTCGGCCAGATGCTTCTAGCCGTGCTCGCAGACATCTTCGGCTGGACCGGACAAGCACCTCTGCCACTTGATCTCAGGCGTATTGCAGGACTTGCGGTTCTCGCCGTCGCTATCTGGTTGCTGCTACCCCGAAACGACTAACGCTCTCTATCGCACAATCACGATTGCAAGGGAGCCGGACGGGCCTCCCGCCGACGCCCCTTGTAGGCATCGTAGGAATAGAGCAGCACCGACAACCAGATGAAGCCGAAGGTGACGAGCTTGCCGCCCGAGACTTCCTCATTGAGCAGGAAGACGGCGACCAGAAACTGCAGCGTCGGATTGAGATATTGCATGATCCCCAGCGTCGACATCCTCAGGCGCTTGGCCGCAGATGAGAACCACATCAGCGGAAAAGCCGTGAGCACGCCGGTGATCAGGATCAGAAAGCTGATCCACGGCGCGGACAGGCTGAGATGCCCCTCTCCGCTCGCCTGAAGATAGACCACATAGGCCGTTGCGAAGGGCGCCAGCACGATCAATTCGATCAGCAGCCCCAAATTGGCGCCAACAGGCACGATCTTGCGCAGGAAGCCATACCCACCAAAGGTGACGGCAAGAATGAGCGAGACAATGGGAATGGTGCCGAGCAGCAGCAACTGCACTACAATCGCGGCGCAGGCCAGAAGGATGGCGATCAGTTGAAGCCGGGACGCTCGCTCGGACAGGAACAGATAGCCCGATGCGACGTTGACCAAAGGCACGATGTAATAGCCAAGGCTCGCCTCGGTCGCGCGACCATGCCCGACTGCCCAGACATAAGTGAGCCAATTGCCGCTGATCATGAAGCCAGTCAGGGCGAGAACTCCCAGCACCTTCGGATTGCGCATGACGGCCCGGACCTCGCCCCAGCGCCGCAACAAAACGAACCAGATCGCCATCATGGCCAGTGACCAGACGATCCGGTTGGCCACCACCTCAACCGAGGGCACGCTCGACAGCTGGGCGAAGTAGAGCGGGAACACGCCCCACGCGCAATAGGCGCCAAGCGCGAAGATGACGCCGTAGCGCGTCTCTCTGGCCGCCTCATCTGAAGCCGCGTGCGACTTGACCTCTGCATTCACTGGGTCTTGGCTCATGACGCATCAATTCCGGCCAGCCAAAGAGATCTCCGTGGCAAGGGCGCTAGAGCGTATCTCTGCAAAGCCGAACGGGCATGGAGAGATAAGCGGTAAAACAAAGACTTGGGCGCTTTGACTGCCATCATCTGGCGGCAGAACACCTGCGGTCAGGAATATTTGAAAAGCTTGTAGGTGATGGAATCCACCAAAGCCTGGAAGGAAGCATCCACAATATTCTCGGAAACCCCGACTGTAAACCACCGATGTCCCTGCCCATCCCGGCTTTCGATCAGAACGCGTGTTATGGCGCTCGTCCCACCGTTGAGGATGCGCACCTTGTAGTCCACCAGCTCGAGGTTCCTTATCATGTCCTGCAAGGGGCCAAGATCCTTACGAAGGGCAAGGTCAAGGGCGTTGACGGGACCGGCCCCTTCGGCAACGGACATCTTGCGCACGCCATCGATCAACAGCTTCACCACCGCTTCGGATTGGGTCACCAGATCGCCATTGGCATTGAATCGGCGCTCAACCATGACCCGGAAACTCTCCACCTTGAAATAGTCCGGTACATGATCGAGATGACGCCGTGCCAGAAGCTCAAGCGAGGCACTCGCCCCCTCATAGGCATAGCCGTTGGCTTCGCGTTCCTTGACGATGGCCAGCAGATCAACGAGCCGCGGATCGGACTTCTCGGCCTTGATCCCCATGCGGCGCAGTTCATCAAGCAGGTTCGACAGACCCGCCTGATTGGAGACCAGAACCTTACGGCTGTTGCCGACCGTTTCGGGATCGATATGTTCGTAGGTTTGCGGATCCTTGATCAGGGCTGAAGCATGAATGCCCGCCTTTGTCGCAAAGGCGCTCGCCCCCACATAGGGCTGATGACGGTCCGGCGCGCGGTTGAGCAATTCATCAAAGCCGCGCGAAACATTGGTCAGACCAGCAAGGCTCTCGTCAGATACACCGATCTCGAAGCGATCAGCAAATTCCGGTTTGAGTTTGAGGGTCGGGATCAGCGTGATCAGGTTGGCATTGCCACAGCGCTCCCCGATACCATTCAGCGTCCCCTGAACCTGCCGCACTCCGGCACGAACGGCAGCCAGCGTGTTGGCCACGGCCTGTTCGGTGTCGTTGTGGGCGTGGATACCGATATGGCTGCCCGGAACGAGCGACAGCACATCCGTGACAATGTCGGTGATCTCGTTGGGCAAGGTTCCGCCGTTGGTGTCGCACAGAACGACCCAGCGCGCTCCGGCCTCATGCGCTGTGGTCACACAGGCCAGCGCATACTCGCGATTGGCCTTGTAGCCATCGAAGAAATGCTCGCAATCGACCATGGCCTCCTTGCCTGCGGCAACGGCTGCCTTCACGGACTCCGCGATGCCTTCGAGATTTTCCTCGTTGGTACAGCCAAGCGCCACATCCACATGATAGTCCCAGCTCTTGGCCACGTAGCAGATCGCGTCGGCCGGCGAGTTGAGAAGGGCCTGGACGCCCGGATCATTCTCGATGGACCGCCCTGCCCGCTTGGTCATGCCAAAGGCGGTAAAGGTCGCCTTCTCCGTGCGCTTCTCGGTGAAAAACTGGTCGTCTGTAGGGTTGGCCCCCGGATAGCCGCCCTCCACATAATCGACGCCGAGTTCATCCAGAATGCCAGCAATGACAATCTTGTCTTCAACGCTAAAATCGAGGCCGTTGGTCTGGGCACCATCGCGAAGCGTGGTGTCAAACAGGTAAAGACGTTCTTTTGCCATCAGTCTGGTCCTGGTCAAGTTCGTTTGTCATCAAATAGGACGGGGGCACGGCCCCCACCCGTTGCTTGTCGCGTCAGCCTTCGAGGGTCCATGTGGTCTCAAAGGCTCCAGTTTCTTTATTCTTGCTGTCCTTGAGCACGACGCCCATGGCCGCAAGCGTATCGCGCAGCTCGTCGGACTTGGCAAAATCCTTGCTGTTGCGCGCTTCAAGCCGCTCATCAACGAGAGCCTGAATGGCCCCTTCGTCCACATCAGTTGCCCCTTTGGGTCGCCAGTCGGCCCAGTCCTTGGGATCCTTGTGCAGAACACCGATCAGCTGTTGCAGGCTGGCCTTGAGAGATGCCGCTGCATCCCTGTCTCCGCCTTGGGCCTTGGACCGCAGGGCATGGAGCTCAGCGATGGCCTTTGGGGTGTTGAGATCATCGGCAAGGGCCGCAACGACAGCATCCGAAGGCTCGGACGCCTCCACATCAGCCGTCAGCGCATACCATTGATCCAGCATCCGCTTGGCTTCCTTGACCCCTTCGGCGGTCCAGTTGAACGGCTTGGCATAATGGGTCGTCAGCAGCGCGAGGCGAATGGCTTCACCCGGCCACTGGTCTATGAGATCATGCACGGTGGTGAAATTGCCCAGAGACTTGGACATCTTCTCGCCCTCGACCTGAACAAAGCCATTATGCATCCAGACATTGGCCATGCGCTGGTTGCCATGGGCGCAGCAGGACTGGGCGATCTCGTTTTCATGGTGCGGGAAGGTCAGATCGATGCCGCCGCCATGAATGTCGAAGGTCTCACCAAGGTGCTTCTCGCTCATGGCAGAACATTCGATATGCCAGCCCGGACGCCCCTCACCCCAAGGGCTCGGCCAGCGCGGCTCGCCTTCCTTGGAGGGTTTCCAGAGCACGAAGTCCATCGGATTGCGCTTGTAGGGAGCAACCTCGACTCGAGCCCCGGCGATCATATCATCAACAGACCGGCCCGACAGCTTGCCATAATTCTTCATGCTGTCGACGGCAAACAGCACATGTCCTTCCGCCGCATAGGCATGGCCCTTGTCGATCAGCGTGCCGATCATGTGGAGCATCTCGTCGATATGCTCCGTGGCACGCGGCTCGATGGTCGGCCGCAGAGCTCCGAGCGCATCCATATCCGCATGATAAACGGCCGTGGTCTCGTCGGTCAGTTGCCGAATCGAGATGCCCCGTTCGGCTGCCCGCGCGTTGATCTTGTCATCCACGTCGGTGATGTTGCGCACATAGGTGACATGATCCTCGCCATAGACATGACGCAGCAGGCGAAACAGCATGTCGAACACCACGACAGGACGGGCATTGCCGATGTGGGCCGTGTCATAAACGGTCGGTCCACAGACATACATGCGAACGTTGTTCACATCGATCGGCGTGAAAATCTCTTTTTTCTTCGTCAGACTGTTGTGCAGCGAGAGCTTCACATCATGCTTGGTCATGGACCCAATTCCTTTTCGCCCGCCCGCGCGACGGGATATCTAGACAGGAAAACCGACGAGACGACACAAGGTCATGCTCGGAACACCCGCACATCTGGCGTTGGCCGGAATTCGTTTCATGATTTTTCAGGGATGAGCGAAACGGCACCAGCCAGCGAGATGCTAGTGGATAATAATCGAACCAATAATACAGCAGTTGGTCAGAACGTCCGTTTTCATGGCGCCACAATGGCCAAATTGTCTTGGCGCGTCAACCGCAGATTTCCCCCTTTCTGCGCATTTCGGCCTCTATCCACGTGGCAATGCCCGCTCGTCACCATTCATCTATATGAACTCAACATGAACAGGCATCTCAGGCTTCGTTCAGATGCAAAAGACTAGGGTGTCTTTACCAATCGGGCAGTGCCTGGATGGACTGATCTGCAAGCAAGGATGAGCGCGGAACAGACCAACCGGCCATTGACATCAGAATTCGGCAAGGAACCCATCCCAAAGGCAGTAATGCCTTAACCAGTCGCACCCACTCTTTGCCGCATGGAAGCTCCTGACAGTCTCTGTCAGGAGCTTTTCCAGTTTGTGCATTGGTCTTGCCCCCACAAAATCACAAGTTTTTTGAATTTGTCGTCCAAAACGGTTACCTTAAGGGAAGGAATCACCACCGGGCCCCCAAGCCAGCTATTTTGTAGAGTTCTTTTTTCATCGAAATCCGGTCAGAAACAAACAACTTCCAACAGGTCTTTGTTTCTCCCCATGAAAAAAAGTTCACTATCGATGCGAATTTATTGTAGTGTCACATCCACATATTTTAGCAACGGCCCGGCTTTCCACGCAATTTGGGACAATCCGGACGAAACAAGACGATCATCCGGTTACACGCAACGACATGGTCGCCTCGACCTTCCGGAAATAAACATGAACATTCAAGAGCTCGAAAAAAACTCCGAGGAAGCTGCTGGCTTTCTCAAACTCCTCGCCTCTGGCCCAAGACTGCTCATTCTGTGTCAGCTCCTTGAAGGGGAGCAAAATGTCGGCACCCTCGCCGATAAAACCGGCCTGAGAATGACCACTGTGTCGCAGCACATGGCGCTGATGCGTGCACAGAGTGTCGTGACAACACGGCGCGAGGGCACTACGATCTATTACTCACTCGCAAGCCCCATTGTTGAAGAAGTCCTCGCCGTTCTTCACAAGGGTTTTTGCACGTAAGTCTCGGCAGACCTTTCCCGGCCCGGCAGCCCGGGCCCTGAATGGATGCGGAACCCATGGTGCCTGTCTTTGAAGAAGTCCCGTTTTTCGATCCGGCCAGTTGCCTTCAGGCCCTGTCCGGCGAAGAGCATGTCAGCTTCCTCGACAGTGCCGCCAAATCCGTCAATCTGGGACGTTACAGCTTCCTGTCCTTTGCGCCCTTCGGCATCTTCAAGGTCATCGGCGGCATACCCTTCTGGAACGACGAGCCGCTGGACGCCCGTCCATTCCCGGCTCTCGACAGACTGCTGAAACGCTATGCCCTGCCCGCGATCGACGCTTCTCTGCCGCCTTTCCGTGGCGGTGCCATGGGATACATCGCCTATGAGGCAGGTGGTCTGCTCGAACGCCTGCCGAGTCTGGCATCTCCAGATGGAGAGGCGCAGGACAGAGCCCCCGACATGGTGCTGCCCTTCTATGATGTCGTTCTGGCCATCGATCATTTCTCGACAACAGAGACTGGGGCCACAAAGTCGCGCAGCTGGATCATATCCACGGGCCTGCCCGCAGAGGGGGACAAACGCGAGACCCGTGCCGCAGCAAGGCTCGATTGGTTCGCCAAAAAACTCGAGGCTGCCCGCCAGTGCGAGGGCCTGCCCACCCCGCCCGCGTTGAAGGGCTGGCGCACCAATCTCCCCGGCCCCGCCTTCAGACAGGCAGTGGAACAGACCCGCGAACACATTCGCGACGGCGACATCTTTCAGGCCAACATCACCCAGCGCTTCTCGACGCCACGGCCCAAGGATCCGGCAGCAACGCCGCTTGCCTATTATCAGCAGCTGCGCGAAAGAAACGCCGCTCCCTTTGGGGCCTATCTCGACTGTGGCGACCATTTCGTCGCCTCCACCTCGCCCGAACGGTTCCTGACCCTCGATGTAAAAGGACAGGTCGAAACCCGCCCCATAAAGGGAACCGCCCCCCGCATTCTCGACAACCCCAACAAGGATCGAGAAAGCGCCGAAGCGCTCGCCGCAAGCGAGAAGGATCGGGCGGAAAACACCATGATCACCGACCTGATGCGCAATGACCTGTCGCGCGTCTGCAAACCCGGTAGCGTCAAGGTTCCTCACCTTTGCAGTCTCGAAAGCTATGCCCGCGTCCATCATCTGGTCTCCAGCGTCACGGGACAGATGAAACCCGGCCTTGGGGCCGTGGCCCTGCTGGGCGCGACCTTCCCCGGCGGATCGATCACCGGAGCGCCGAAAATCCGCGCGATGGAAATCATCAGCGACCTCGAAAAGCTGCCAAGGCGCGTCTATTGCGGTTCTATCGGCTACATCGGGTTTGACGGCGCCATGGACATGAACATTGCCATCCGAACTGTGCTGTTCGAGAAGGACTGGGTGCACTTCAACACTGGCGGCGGCATGACCATCTTGTCCGACGCCGATGCGGAATATGAGGAAAGCCTGCACAAGGCATCCGCCATTTTCGCGGCCCTTGGAACCTCGGTTGAGGAAGAACGCGCCAATCTGGAAGCACCATGCCCTGAAGAACAAGATGGCCAGACAAGGAAGGATCACAAAGCACGATGATCCTCATCCTCGATAACTACGATTCCTTTGTCTACAATCTGGCCCGCTACTGCGAAGAGCTGGGCGAGCGCGTCGCGGTCTATCGCAACGACGCTCTGGGGTTGCACGACATCGCCCGCCTTGATCCCAAGGCGATCCTGCTCTCACCGGGACCGGGTCGCCCCGAGGACGCAGGGATCATGATCGATCTGATCCGCTCTTTCTCTGGGCATTGGCCAATTCTCGGCATCTGCCTAGGGCATCAGGCCATTGGCCATGCCTTTGGAGCGCGCATCAAGCGGGCAAAAGAACCCATGCACGGACGAACAAGCGGCCTCATCGAAGCAACGGGTTCTCTCTTCACCGGACTTGAAAATCCCGGGCAGGTCGGGCGCTATCATTCCCTCATCATCTCCGACGATGCGCTGCCTTCGTCTCTCAAGGTCACCGCCCGCTCCGAGGGAGGAGAGATCATGGCCATCGAACATGTCGACCATCCCACCTACGGCCTCCAGTTCCACCCCGAATCCATCCTCACCGAGCAGGGCTATGCCATCTTGCGCAACTTCCTCAAGCTGATCTGAGCCAGAACCGGATTATCCGTCATGGGCAATGCAACACCCCTTCCCTTCAAGGCCATCTCTATCAACGGCCAACTGTTCGAAGGCCCAGACATGGCTCTAGCGCAAATATCGCCTGCAGATCGGGGCTTGTTGCTCGGCGATGGGCTGTTCGAGACCCTGCCTGTCCTCAAGGGACAGGCTCTCTTGTGGGATCGCCATCGCTCAAGACTCATGACAGCAGCAGATACGATTGGCCTTGCTCTGAAAGCGGATCAGTTGGACGGCATCGTCAGTCAGATGGAAAGGGCAAGCGATGAAACCCCGTCCATCCTCCGCCTGACGGTCACAAGAGGCATTGGTGGGCGCGGTCTGTTGCCGCCCAACCCGGCCTCTCCGACCATCATGGCGACCCTCGCGCCCCTGTCGCTCGGTTTTCCCTTTCAGGATGTCCGTCTGGTAACCAGCCAGATCCGACGCAACGAGGCCTCGCCGACCTCGACCATCAAGGCCCTCGCCTATCTCGACAATATTCTCGCAACGAAAGAGGCCGAAGCGAAAGGCGCGGGCGACGCCCTCCTGCTCAACTCCGCAGGCCGGGTGGCCTCGACCACCATCGGTAATCTCTTCATGGTTCAGGGAAACCACCTCATCACCCCGCCGATCACCGATGGGGTGCTGCCGGGCATCCTGCGGCAAGTTCTGCTGGAAGAAGCGCCTAAGCTCGGGCTTGTCGCGGAGGAACGCTCGATAGACCCGGCAGAATTGAAAAAGGCTGATGGCCTTTTCCTGACCAACAGCCTTCGAATCATTCGCCGTGTGACCCGTTTGGACGGCGCGTCCTTGGGCTTGGAATTGTCCCCAGAAGGCCCAGCAAGCACGGATATCATCGTCCGCCTCCAGATGCACATGCAGCATCTAATCAAAGAGCTGACCGGCGTTTCCTATGGCCAGCTCCCTTAAGCTCGAGAAATTTACTCGTCGAGCCAATCCGCACAGCGCGGTGCCTCATTGTCACCCCATGGCATGATGGGAACGGTCGAGGTGGAGTTCTTCGGGCTGCCTTCAATCAGCTTGTCCGAATAGATGAGATAGACAAGCACGTTGCGGGTCTTGTCACAGCCGCGCACGATGCGGGTTTTCTTGAACAGAAGCGAGCGCCGCGTCCGAAACATCTCGTCCCCTTGCTCAAACTTCTCCTTGAAGCTCACCGGCCCCACTTGCCGACAGGCAAGCGAAACGTCCGAAACCTCTTCGGCAACACCGAACATCCCTGAAATTCCGCCCTTTTCCGGCACAGTGAAGTGACAGGCCACTCCATCGATCAGTGGATCATCGATGGCATAGGTCGCAAGCTTATGGTCCGGGGTGAGGAATTTCCAGACCGTCGATTTCTTGAAGATAAGCTCCGGACCGTCGGCGGCCATTGCCACAGGCGCAGCGATGGACAAAGACACAAAAGCAGCCAAAAGAGTAGCGGTGAATCTGCGAAACATGATCAAACCCCGTATGCAATCAGTTGCGAGCCGACCGTCCCCGTCCGGCTCATGAACCGAAGCCCTTTTCGTGTGAAAGGCTGACCAACCCAGCTCCGCCCGTTCACGGCTTCGTGACAACATATAAGCGTTGAATGGGAAATTGCGAGCCTCCAACCTCTGCGCAATTGACTAGCATCCATACAAAGACATGCATTGTACACATACCTGCCATGCAGATCCTTTTGACCCGCTTGCCTTGCCATGCCCGCTTCACTCAATTAGAAAAATTCTAAATTTTGCAATTTTTACTGATAGCTATCCATTTTCGAACGCAAAAGCGCCCTCGAACAGGAAGACCGTATGACCTCCGAGACCACCACAATGGCAGGGCTGGGTGACCGCCTTGGCACGCCACCGCCGTTGAGCCAGCTGAAAACAGACACCCTTTCCGGCCTCACCGTTGCCCTTGCCCTTGTCCCAGAGGCCGTCGCCTTTGCCTTCGTGGCCCATGTCCACCCGCTTGTCGGCCTCTATGCCGCCTTCATGGTTGGCCTGATCACGGCAGTTTTTGGCGGACGCCCCGGCATGATCTCGGGCGCGACTGGTGCCCTTGCCGTCGTCATGGTGGCACTGGTGGTCAATCATGGCGTCGAATATCTGTTCGCGACCGTCATCCTGATGGGCGTGTTGCAGATCCTTGCCGGCGTCATGCGCTGGGGCAAGTTCATCCGCATGGTGCCCCATCCGGTGATGCTCGGTTTCGTCAATGGCCTCGCCATCGTGATCGGCCTCGCCCAGCTCAGCCAGTTCAAGGTCAAGGATGCATCCGGTGCCATGGTCTGGATGACCGGCACGCCGCTTTACATGATGCTCGGCCTCGTCGCACTCACCATGGCGATCATCTGGCTCGCACCCAAGATCACAAAGGCCATTCCCGCGCCGCTGATCGCGATTGTCGCCGTCTCGGTCCTCGTGATCGCTTTCGACCTGCCCATTCCGCGCGTTGGCGACATGGCTGCGATTGCCGGTGGTCTGCCGGAATTCCATATCCCAATGGTGCCCCTCAATCTTGAGACCCTCCAGATCATCTTCCCCTATGCAGCCATTCTCGCAGCTGTTGGCCTCATCGAGAGCCTTTTGACGCTCAATCTGGTCTCCGAAATGACCGACACCCACGGCGGCACCTCCAAGGAGAGCCTCGCTCAGGGCCTTGCCAATGTCGTCACCGGTTTCTTCGGCGGCATGGGTGGCTGTGCCATGATCGGCCAGTCGATGATCAACGTGAAGTCCGGTGGCCGCACCCGCTGGTCCGGCATCGCCGCCGCACTGTTCCTCTTGTGCTTCATTCTCTTTGCGTCCGGCCTCATCGAACAGATCCCACTCGCCGCGCTCGTTGGCGTCATGTTCATGGTCGTGATCGGCACCTTCGCCTGGCGCAGCCTGAAGATCATGAAGGACATTCCGCGCCATGACGCCTTTGTCATCGTGCTGGTGACCGCCGTCACCGTCTATTCCGACCTTGCCGTCGCGGTTGTCGTCGGTGTCATCGTTTCGGCACTGGTCTTTGCCTGGCAGGCAGCCAAGCGGATCAACATCAAAGTCGGTGTCGAGGAGCACGGCTGGAAGGTCTATGAGCTGAGCGGCCCACTGTTCTTCGGCTCGGTTGCGAACTTCAACGATCTGTTCGACCCCAAGTCCGATCCGGAAGATGTCGTGATCGAGTTCAAGAACTCCCGTGTCTGGGACCATTCCGCGCTGCAGGCCATCGACAGCCTTGCCAGCAAATATGACGAACAGGGCAAGAAGCTGCACCTGCGCCACCTCTCGCCGGACTGCAAGGAATTGCTGCACAAGGCGAACAAGTTCATCGAAGTCTCGGTTATCGATGACCCCCCATTATGAGGTAGCCGTCGACTATTCCGAATTGTTCGGCAAGAAGCACGCCACGCAGCAAGGCTGAGCAAACGCTCGGTTAGCACGCCAAAAAAAAGCCGCCCGGGGAGAACCCGTGGCGGCTTTTTGTTAGCTACGACGCTTCGCTCTACCAGGCGATAGCCTCGCCCAGCTTGCGATAGCCACTGCCGTGATAGAGCAAGGGAGCACCGTCGCGATAGTCGAGACTGACGACCCGGCCGATCAGGATGATATGGTCTCCGCCCTCGACAAGGCTTTCGACTTCACAATCGATACGTGCCAGATATTCGTTGAACAGTGGAGCACCGGTTGTCGCCGTCTCCCACTCGGTTCCCGCAAAGCGATCCTCAATCATCGGCATGGCAAAGCGGTCTGACAGCGCTTTCTGATCTCAGCAAGGATCGTCACACCATAGAAGCCACTCTTCTTGAAGATCTCCAACTGATGGGAAGACTTGTCGAGGGACCAGAGCACGAGCGG
The DNA here is from genome assembly GCF_963662805.1 of uncultured Cohaesibacter sp. Classification (NCBI taxonomy): domain Bacteria; kingdom Pseudomonadati; phylum Pseudomonadota; class Alphaproteobacteria; order Hyphomicrobiales; family Cohaesibacteraceae; genus Cohaesibacter; species uncultured Cohaesibacter sp. The sequence continues at coordinate 144,537 of NZ_OY759851.1, read as the reverse complement.
AGGATTGAGTGACACCGAGTTGAACGAGTTGATGGTCAAACCATGGGGTTTGCCACTTTCATCAAGGGTGGTCACAATCGCAATGCCTGTCGCAAACTGGCCAAGGGCCTTGCGAAACTGATCTGGTTCTATCATCAAAAAGTCCGATTGGTGCTGGGGCCGGTTGTTCGAGGCCTCTCATAAGAAATGTTACGGGTCTCTTAGCGCACTTCACCTCGGCGGAACAACCCCCAATCAAGTCTCGCTCATGCTTCCGCTTTCATGACAAAAAGTGATCGGGCAACATACTCTTTTGCGGGAAAGGAACCTGCAAGCCATTTCCTTGTCGCCACAAAGAAGCAATAATTCCGCCGTAATCTTGGGTGATTCTGATCATGATAAAAGGCGATTGCCGTTCTGCAGGCGCTTTCTGCAGCCATGACGATCAGCCAGTGCGGCAACCAGAAAAGCAAAACGGGCTTAAACCTGACTATGACGTTTCGTGCAGTACTCGCCGGACCAATTCTTGCAAGCCTCCTTTTGCCCCTTGCGGCTGAAGCCCAAACCGCATGGTCGGACAACGCCCGCTATTGCGCCGAGCTCGAAGGCGATCTGGCCAAGCTGCAACGCGCGTCTACCTCGCGTTCCAGCGTCAACTATGACAAGTATGACGCGGCTGTCCACAAGCAACAGGCAGAAATCGACAACGCCAATCAGCGCGCCAAGCGGGATGCCTGTTTAGGCAACCGTGGCTTCATCTTCCGCCGGTCGCCAAAAGCCAGCTGTCCTGCCCTTCTGGACCGCATCGACAAGATGAAGCGTAATCTGGCGAGCCTTGAGCAGAAGCGCTCGCGCTATGCGCCAGCACCGACGTCCGCAGACAGCAACCAGATGAAGGCAGCCATCCTCAGACAGCTCGCCGAATCCGATTGCGGACCGCAATATGAGCGCTTTGCCTCCATCCGCCCGGCCCGCGAGAGACGAGGCCTGTTCAGCTCCATCTTCCAGCCCCGTTCGGCCATCGTCCGCGAATATAACGGCCTCTATGACGTCCCGCAAATCGGCACCTATCGCACGGTGTGTGTCAGGAAATGCGACGGTTTCTTCTTCCCCGTCAGCTTCTCGACCACCGAAAGCGGTTTCTCGCGAGACGAAGGCGTCTGCCAGTCGAGCTGCCCGGGCACTGAAGCCGAGCTGTTTGTCTACAAGAACCCCGGCGAAGGCCCGGAGGATATGGTCTCCCTGAGCGGTCAACCCTATCAGACCCTCGAGACGGCCTTCCTCTACAAGGACCAGTTCGTGCCGAATTGCTCCTGTCAGGTAAACCAGAGCCAGCTTGAGGCACTGTCCACCAGCGATCTGCCACGGAGCATGCCCGATCCGCGCCAACAGCAAGTCATGATTGACCAACTTCAATTCGGGGCCAACACGAACGGACAGACTCAGAGCCCGCTCGTGCCAAGCATCCCCCTGCCAATGCCCAAACAGGCATCTATGGTCGACCCGGACACCCGAGCCATGGCGCGTCTCGGCGTTGAATTCGCTCCCTATCGGCCGCCCGAGGTCAGCTCAGCGAAAGGCGTTGTGAAGACCGCCGATGGCCGGTCGATCAGGATAGTCGGTCCGAAGTTTTTTGGTAACCCAGAATAGGCAGGAATGCCGCAAGCTCTGGCCCATGGGAGCGCCCGGTCAGAGCCACCCGGAGCGGCATGAACAGCCCCTTTCCCTTGCGGCGGTCTCTGCCTTAACCGCTGAAGTCCAGCTTTTCCACGTCGTCTCGTCCCATGGCTCGGGGGGCAACAACTCAAGTGCCTTGGCGTAGAAATCCTCGTCCTCTGCCGATGTCTCGATCGCATCGGTCGGCAATCCGCTCTCAACGATATCCCACCAGTCCTTGGCATCCTTGAGCCGCTCGATATTGCCCCGAATGGAGAGCCAGAAGTCCTTACCTCCCTGAACACCCAGTGCGGAGAGGCGCTCGGACACCGCCTCATAGGCGGTTTCGTGCAAAATACGGGCATTGAGCGGGCCAAGATCAGCCATATCGAATTTGGACGCAGAGCGCGATACCTTGTCGAGGGCAAAGATCTCGGCGAGCGCTGCCATATCGCGAAGCGGCTGTACCGATTCCGATGTGCCGATCAACACGGCAAAAATGGCAACGGCAAGCGCCTCATAGCCATCCTCGCGCATGGTGCGCAGCGACAGCGAGCCGAGACGTTTCGACAGCCCCTCACCCGTTGCGCTGGTCAAAAGGTTATGATGGGCAAAACCCGGAGCCTTGCCGCTCAAGAGCTCGAACAACTGGATCTGAACCGCCGTGTTGGTCACATGGTCATCGCCTCGGATCACCATCGTGACGCCCATGTCGATATCATCGATCACCGACGGCAGGGTATAGAGATAGGTCCCGTCGGCGCGGACCAGTACCGGATCGGAGACGCTGTCACATTCGATGGTCTGCGAGCCGCGAATGCCGTCTTCCCACGCCACCGTCTTGTGATCGAGCAAAAACCGCCAGTGTGGCTTGCGCCCCTCGGCCTCATAGGCCGCAATCTGTTCCTCGGTCAGCGATAGCGCCGCGCGATCATAGACCGGCGGCAGCCCCCGCGCTCGTTGGCGCTTACGCTTGCGGTCCAGCTCGTCTGCGGTCTCATAACAGGCATAGAGCCGCCCCATTTCTTTGAGCTTTGCGGCGACCACATCATAGCTTTCCATGCGGGCGGACTGCTTTTCGACGCGGGACGGCTTGACGCCCAGCCAGTCAAGATCGGCCGCGATCCCGTCGGCATATTCCTGCTTGGAGCGCTCGTGATCGGTGTCGTCGTAGCGCAGGATGAACTCCCCGCCAGTCTTCATGGCGACCAGCCAGTTGATCAACGCTGTGCGGGCATTCCCGATATGAATATTGCCCGTTGGCGACGGCGCAAAGCGAACGATTTCAGCCATTTGGTGACTTTCCTTGACTCAATTTCTAAAACAGGCAGGCGCGATCAACCGCGATCCCTGAACCCGTTGGTGATTGGATAGCGACGATCACGACCAAAATTCTTCTCACTGAGCTTGACGCCCGGAGCCGACTGCCGGCGCTTGTATTCGGCAATGTAGAGAAGATGCTCAATACGATGAGCAAGCGCCCGGTCATGACCGCGTGCAACGATCTCGTCGACCCCCATCTCCTTCTCGACAAGGCATTCGAGAATGTCGTCAAGGACAGGATATTCCGGCAGGCTATCCTGATCGGTCTGGTTCTCACGCAATTCTGCCGTCGGAGCCTTGGAAATGATGTTCGTCGGGATCACCTCGCCCAAAGGCCCCATGGCATCCTCCGGCTTGTGCGCATTGCGCCATGCCGCCAGATGGTAGACCTGCATCTTGTAAAGGTCCTTGATCGGATTGAAGCCGCCGTTCATGTCGCCATAGAGCGTCGCGTAGCCGACCGACATCTCGGACTTGTTGCCCGTCGTCACGACCATATTGCCGAATTTGTTGGAGATCGCCATCAGGATCGTCCCGCGCGCTCTCGATTGCAGGTTCTCCTCGGTCACCCCTTCATTGGTGCCCTCGAACAGCTTCGAGAGAGCCGAGGGCAAAGCCTTCCACCGGTTCAACGATATCGACGATGTCGTAGCGAACACCAAGCGCCTTGGCGCAATCGGCTGCGTCCTTCAGGCTTTCGTCCGAGGTATAGCGATAGGGCAGCATGACGCAATGCACCGGTCCGCACCAAGAGCATCAACTGCTAGTGCCGCGCAAATGGCAGAATCGATGCCGCCCGAGAGACCCAGCACCACGCCGGGGAAACGGTTCTTGTTGACATAATCCCTCAGCCCCAACATGCAGGCCGACCAGGCACTTGCATCCTCATCCATCACCGGATCGATGGTGCTTTCAAGACGCCAGCCATCACCCTCGCGATGAGCCGTGATCACCCGCTGATCCTCGACGAAGCCGGGCATCTGCATGGCAAGAGAGCGATCCGCATTCAAGGCAAAGGATGCGCCGTCGAACACCAACTCATCCTGTCCGCCAACCTGATTGAGATAGATGAGCGGCAATTCGGTCTCGACAACCCGCTGGATCGCCACCTGCTGGCGCACATCCCACTTGTCGATGTTGAAGGGAGACCCGTTCGGCACGACAAGGAACTCCGCCCCAGTCTCCATCAGGCATTCGCAGACTTCCTCGCCCCAGATGTCCTCACAGATCGGCACGCCGACGCGAACACCGCGAATGTCGATCGGCCCCGGCAAGGGCCCGGCGGCAAACACGCGCTTTTCGTCAAACACACCATAGTTGGGCAGATCGACCTTCAGCCGCACAGCTTTCACTTCGCCATCATCGAGCAGGCAGACCGCATTATAGAGCTTGCCATCATCAACCCACGGCGTTCCGATCAGGATCGCGGGCGCATCGCCAGCGGTAATCTTGGCGAGATCCTCGACTGCCTGACGGCAATCCTCCTGAAAGGCAGGTTTCAAGACCAGATCCTCGGGCGGATAGCCCGAAATGAACAGCTCGCTCAGCACGAGGCAATCTGCCCCCTGTTTGATCGCCACCTCATGGGCGGCACGGGCCATTTTGCCATTGCCGACAATGTCGCCAAGAGTTGGATTGAGCTGGGCAAGGCTAAAGATGAGCTTGTCGGTCACGAAACTGATCCTGTCTGAAGCGCCACGCCGTCACTGAGGGGATCAGGGTTCGGAGCGCCTTGATTTGAATTCGCCGCAACCCTTGCTGCACTGGCCCGCCTGAAACGAAACTTGCAAACAGACGTGCGGCGCAAGGGCTGTTCTTTCTCAATGATATAAAGCCAGTGACTGCCAAATTCCAACCCGAAACTGACCTCAAGCAACAAACAACCAAACAGAATTTTCAGGCGCAAGAAATGAAAAGAGCCCGGCGACAAACCGGGCTCAATCTTGAACACAAAGCAGACACCGCGATCAGGCGATTGCCATTTCGCTGCTCAGCGTGCCCTGTCGGCTTGCCCGCTGCTTCTTGATGTTGTCGGCGATCAGGAACGCCAGTTCCAACGCCTGATCGGCATTCAGCCGCGGATCACAAGCCGTATGGTAACGGTCGGACAGATCATCCTCTGTGATCTCGTGCGCACCACCGGTGCATTCGGTGACATTCTTGCCGGTCATCTCGACATGAACACCGCCAGCATAGGTGCCTTCCGACAGGTGAACCGCAAAGAAGCTCTCGACTTCCTTGAGGATCCGGTCGAACGGACGCGTCTTGTAGCCATTGGCCGCCTTGATCACGTTGCCATGCATCGGATCACAGGACCAGATCACCTTCTTGCCTTCGCGTTTGATCGCCTTGACCAGACCCGGCAGGTGGTCAAACACCCTGTCGGCACCAAAGCGAGTGATCAGGGTCAAACGGCCCGCCTCGTTGTCCGGGTTGAGCACGTCGATCAGGCGAAGCAGTTCTTCCGGATCGAGCGAAGGACCGCACTTGAGGCCAATCGGGTTCTCGATGCCGCGGAAGAATTCCACATGCGCATGATCAATCTGCCGGGTCCGGTCACCGATCCAGAGCATATGCCCGGAGGTGGCATAATGCCGGTGCGTGATAGAATCGACTCGCGTAAAGGCCTGTTCATAGCCAAGCAGCAGGGCTTCATGACTGGTGTAGAAATCGGTCGAACGCAGTGATTCCGTTCTGCTGGGATCAACCCCGCAGGCGCGCATGAAATCCATCGCCTCGGTGATGCGTTGCGCCAGTTCCTTGTAGCGGTCGGCCTGCGGGCTGTCCTTGAGGAAATCCAGCGTCCACTGATGCACATGGTCGAGGTTGGCAAAACCACCCTGCGCAAAGGCACGCAGCAGGTTCAGCGTCGCCGCTGATTGGCGATAGGCCATTTCCATCCGATGCGGATCAGGAAGACGGCTTTCCTCGTTAAAATCGATATTGTTGACGATATCGCCTCGATAGCTTGGCAGTTCCACACCGTCAACAGTCTCTGTCGGCGAGGAACGCGGCTTGGCGAACTGTCCTGCAATGCGGCCAACCTTGACCACCGGCGAAGCGGCAGCATAGGTCAGCACCGCGGCCATTTGCAGGAACACGCGGAAGAAATCGCGAATATTGTCAGGATGATGTTCGGCAAATGCCTCGGCGCAATCGCCGCCCTGCAGCAGGAATCCATCACCCTCAGCAACCCGTCCGAGCTGCGCACGCAGCTTGCGGGCCTCGCCAGCAAAGACCAAAGGCGGATAGGTAGCAAGGCGACCTTCAACAGTTTTTACTGCCTCAAGGTCTGGATAGTCAGGCACTTGCACAATCGGTTTAGAGCGCCAGCTGTCCGGGGTCCATGTCTTGCTCATATTACCCTCTTTTCACTTTACTGATGGCCGGGAACATCCCGGCAGATAAAACAACCGGCCCATGGATTTATCAGTCAAAGGGCCGGTTGCGTGGTTGTTATACACATCTGTATTGTGGGTTTCCACCCATGTTTGCGCTTAGCTGCCATAAACTGCGTAATCCATTGGTCCCAGAAATCCGAAGCGAGCAAGGAAGGCGCTCAGACGATGAATGACCCGACCGAAGACGGCGGATGCCTGTGCGGAACCATCCGCTTTCAGATCACCGGCCCCATCAATCCTGCCGTTTATTGCCATTTGCACCGACTGCCGCAAGACAACGGGCAGCGCATTTGCCATCAGTTTTCCCATTGATGCCAAACACTTCACAATCACCTCAGGCGAGCCCAAGGCATACGCAACCCTGTCTGACCACGGCAACACGATCACGCGCCATTTCTGCCTGTCTTGCGGTTCACCGATCTACACCGAGATAAGCAGCCATCCCGAACGCGTTTATGTAAAGGCGGGGGCAATGGACAACCCCGACATCATTCATCCCGAGATGGAGATTTGGACCGCCTCACGCGTTGACTGGGCAACACCCTCCGACGATCTGATGTCTTTTCGCGAAGAACGCACGCCTCCCAGTTCCAAGACATAGGAGGCGATGCAGGATCTACGCTCAGCTTACTGAATTTTGCGCTTCGCAGCCTTGGCGGCATAGGGGTTGTCACCACGGCGCATCAGCATCCGCACCGGAACGGCGGGGATATTGAACATGTCCCTCAAATCATTGAGCAAATAGCGCGTATAGCTTTCTGGCAGCGCCTCGGGACGTGAACACATGACGACAAAGGTCGGCGGGCGAGCCTTGATCTGGGTGGCATAGCGGATCTTGATCCGGCGGCCCCCAACAGCCGGCGGCGGATGAGCCTCGGTCGCATGGTTGAGCCAGCGGTTGAGCCGTGACGTCGACACGCGGCGGTTCCAGACCTCGTAGATGTCCAGCACCGACTGCATCAGTCGATCGAGATTCTTGCCTGTCAGGCCGGAGATCGGCACAAGCGGCACATCCCGCATCTGCGGCAGTAGACGCTCGGCTTTTTCTCTCAGATCGGCCAGCATTTCCTGCGGGTTCTCCACCAGATCCCACTTGTTGAGAGCGATCACGATGGCACGCCCCTCGCGGGAGACCAGATCGGCAATCTGCAAATCCTGCTTCTCGAACGGCTTGGTCACATCAAGCGTCACCACGACGACCTCGGCAAACTGGATCGAGCGGAGCGCATCGGAAACAGAGAGCTTTTCGAGCTTTTCCTGCACCCGTGCCTTGCGCCGCATCCCGGCGGTATCGAACAGCTTGAACTTGCGATCCCGGAATTCCCAGTTGACCGAGATGGAATCCCGTGTGATGCCCGCCTCGGGTCCGGTAAGCAGTCGCTCCTGCCCGATCAGATGGTTGATCAGGGTCGACTTGCCCGCATTGGGTCGCCCGACGATGGCAACGCGCAAAGGTTTGCTCGGGTCATAGAGCGGCGTTTCGGACTCGCCGTCCTCGATATCCACGTCAACCGCAGGTCCGGCATCATCTGTCAGGAATGCATCAATCGCATCTTCGGCGTCAGCACCTTCCAGCTCGGCCAGCTTCTTTTCTTCGATCTTGACCAGTTCCTGGAAGATATCCGCCATGCCGATACCATGCTCGGCCGACATTGGCACAGGCTCACCAAGCCCAAGCGAGAAGGCCTCATAGAAGCCAGCATCGGATGCCCGGCCCTCGGACTTGTTGGCCAGCAGAATGGTCGGCTTGCCGGATTTGCGCACCATATTTGCGAAATGCTCGTCCATCGGCGTGATGCCTGCCCGCGCGTCCATCATGAACAGGACGACATCAGACATGGCAATCGCCTCTTCGGTCTGACGCCGCATCCGGCTTTCCAGCGCATCCTCGTCCGCCACTTCAAGACCGGCGGTGTCGATGATGTTCATGGTCATGTCGCCAAGCGTCGCTTCGCTTTCGCGGCGGTCACGGGTCACCCCCGGACGGTCGTCCACCAGCGCTAGTTTCTTTCCAACCAGCCGGTTGAAAAGCGTCGATTTCCCAACATTCGGTCGGCCCACGATGGCCACATTCAGTTTCATGTCTTGTCGTCCAAACTTGCAGGCGCAGCAGCTCTCACCAGAGTCATCACACCCCACCTTAAAGGCAGGAATTGCGCTTGCCGGTAACGGGGGTGTCGATCAACCACAGCCCCTGTCAAATAGCACAGAACCCCGAGGGTGTCGAAACTCCCCCGGGGCAATTCAATAAGTCAGACCGTTTGAAGGGTCTTCGGCGTCAGTTGTACCCTGACAGGCGACCGGAACCACTCAGAGTGATCAGGCGACCACCGACGGCGATCGGCGCAATATAGACAGGATCTTTGTTGTCCCTGTTCACGCTGATCTTCCCGGTTGTTGCATCCACTCCGGCCAGTTGACCTTCGCTCGAGGCAAACCACAAACGGCCACCCGCGAGAACAGGCCCGGCCCAGCTCGATCTTTTCTTCTTCTCTCTAATCGAAGGCAGCTGGGTTGACCAGCGAATTCTGCCATCCTTGCGATTGAGGGCAAAGACGCGATCATCCAGATCAAGCACAAACAGGCTGTTGCCGGACACCACAGGACCATGGCTCGCTCCGATGGAGCGCTCCCACAGGCGGTCACCGTCTTTCACCCTGAAAGCGACCGTTCGTCCGCTGACGCTCGAAACATAGGCGACACCATCATCGACCACCGGCCCACCGGCAATCGAGTAAATACCGGACACCGCATAGCGACGGCTTCCCTGCACAACTGTGTCAGACCATTTCATTTCACCGGTCTTCAGATTGAGCGCCACCATCTCACCCGATGTCCCGGTGAACAGCACCGTATCACCGCTGACGGCAGGAGAGGCAGCACCCACAAGCCCGGCCCCTTCCGGGATCCCGTTGAAGGACCAGAGTTCGGTGCCATCGGAGATATTGACAGCATAGATCGAATTTGTTGCGGTCACAGCAAGAACCCGGTCACCGACGATGACGGGCGCACCACGCGCCGGGGCATCCAGTTGGAACGTCCAGAGACGACGGCCAGAGCCACCTTCAAGGGCAACAAGCTGACTGAAACCGGTCGCTGCGAGAACACGGGACGTATCCATCGCGACGGCACCGCCCAGAGCAATACCCTTCTCATTTTCGGGACGAACCGAGACAGACCAGATCTTTCCGCCACTGTTGGCATTATAAACCGACACATCACCATCAGGAGAATAGACAGCCACGCGCCCACCGACAGAAACCGGACGTGCACCGGCGCGAGCATCTTCATCGCCGCCTCGGATGGCCGCGTTGACGCTCCACACCCGTGCCCCCTGCCCCGAATAGGACACGTTGGGCGGATTGTTGGTCAGCGGTCCTCCGGCCTGTCCCCAGGAAGTGAAGTCAACCGAACCACTGATGGACACCGGAGAGGTGTCTTCCGTCCCGGTCGTGTCCGCATTGCTGAACACGGACTGACGTTCACCGGGCAGGATCGTCTCTTTCTCCTTGAACGGATTGACGGTATCGGCCACGTCCGACATGCTCGCACAGCCAGCCAGCAGTCCCGCCAATAAAACGGCAGCAGCAAGGGATGCGCGGGTGTATCCGGTCTCTTTATGAAGACCTGTCACCTTGTTCATTAGCTAATCTCCCCGGACTGCGGTTCGATTTTGGAGCGAATGAAGCCAACATAGATTTGAGCTCTTTGCCGCATCTGGGCCGGCGTTTCGGCATCGGCAACAACCCGCTCTGCAATTGGCAAAGCCTTGTCGAATTCGCCCTTTTCGATATGAGCCAGCAGCACAAGTTCGCGCGCGCTGTGACGATAGGCATTGCCATCCATGAGACCGGTCAGCTGGAGGATCACGTCGTCGGCCTTACCCTGATCGAGCATGAGAATGTTGGCCCGAATGCGCGCAAGATCTTGAATGACACCCTGAACGCCGGAATCGGATGCCACCTTGTTGTAAAGGGCAATCGCCTCATCAACTTCACCAAGAGAGGCTTTCTCGGCGGCGGCGCGCATTTCAGCCAGTTTCGGATAACCGCCTGCGCCATCGGCTTCGAGCTTCTCGAGCGCCGCGATGGCCTGCTCCTGCTCGCCGCTTTCCGACAGGTCCAGCGCAGCGATGAAAGCATCACCGGATTCGGCGGCCTGTTTTTCGCGCCAATAGTCATAGCCCTTGGACGCAGCAGTTCCAACAACGATCAGCAGGGCAAATCCGATGACAAAGGGTCCGAATCTGTCCCACAGTTTCTGGATCTGCTCATTGCGCAGCTCTTCATCGACCTCGCGAATAAAATCGGACTCTGACATACTTCCTCACTTGTCGTGTCCGTGGCGGAATTCTGCCACAAGTCACGCTACTTGGCGTTCTGCGCACAGGACTGACTTCCTGCGTCATGTCTTGGTGATGCGCCCTGCCTTGCAACAATCAAAGCCGACACGCAAATTCTGTTGCGGGACATTAGCCGCTCAAGGCACGGGACGCAATCACCCCGAACCGTTTCAGCGCCCATAATGGCCGGTTTATGACAGTCAAATGCGGTGTTTATCCCTAAATCGCCCGCACCAAACCACCAAGACCCCGCCAAAGCCCCGTTTCATGTTATGTCTTAAGCCATTGTGGCAGCAATTGGATGCGTGCGCCGTGATCGGGAAAAATCACGAGAAAAGACACAGCAATCATCCAAGCGGGGCAACATCGAACAGCCATTCGTGCAGCCAAAAGACCATCACGACATATAAAACGAGCCCGAGCACGACTGCGATCACATCGTCCCTCACCTTTCCTTCCGGCACGGTGACGAGACCGGCCCGGATCCGCTTCTTGAGGGAAATGCGATAGGAAACCGCAAACAGCAGGAAGAAGACAAACAGAAAGACGTCGGCGAGTGACCCGTTGGCAAGAAGATGCGCCAGCGCCCAGATCTTGATCGCAACAGAGAAGGGCGAGGTCAGCCACTGCTTCAGCTTGCCGGAAAATGCCCCGGCAAAGCCGATGACAGAGGCAAAAAGCATCAGGGTCGCGGCCAGATGACGGGTCCAGATCGGCGGGTACCAGAGGATGATCTCGTTGCGCGCTTCAAAATACCCCTTGAAGATCAGCACGATGGAAATAAGGGCAACGACACCGTGCAGCATACGGTAGCCCATCAGCCCCAACTTGTCCGTCAGGGACGCCTTCAGCTTTGGCGACTGAGGAACGAGATGGATAGCCAGAAACAGCACGAAGCCAACAAACATGATCAGCATGAAACAATCCAATTGAATGAGAAGCCGGGCACTGGGCCTGACAATGGGTCAGCGATGGGGTCGAACAATGGACATGCCCGATCGCAGCGATCTGTCCAGCAAAGGTTGATGAAGAGGATCACAATGGTCTGCTCCAAGCGATAGCCGTTGCGCCTGAAAGAGTCAATTGTTGAACAGCTCGTTCATAATACCTCCCAACCTTCGTTCCAGTTGAGACCCAAGAGATCCGCAAACAAGGCGACAGCATCATTTTCTGTCGCCAAAACCACCAAATATTGCCATATATTGTGCATCGCTCCGTGGCAAATCGTCCAACAAGCCCTGCTCTCAGCCGAAAAATCAATTGACGCCCCCTCGTCATTCGCACAACCTGACCTTTAACAATATCAGTTGTGCGTAGATCGATCCCCGCAATCCCGATGCACGGAAAGAACCACTCATGCCTATTTCACTCAAGGACGCCATGCAGCTGCTTGAAGGCAAGCGCATTGAGATAAGTTTCCTCAGCGAGAAAGCAAGAGACGCTCGCGCCGTTGTAGAACTGGACCAGCCCAGCGTTGGCCGTCTGTCGCGGATGGATGCCCTTCAGGGGCAGGCCATGGCCCAGGAGGTCGAGCGCCGCCGGGAATTGGAGCTGATGCGGATCGAGCAAGCCGTCCAGCGCCTCGAAAGCGGAGACTTCGGCTATTGCATCGAATGTGACGCGGAAATCCCCCTCAAGCGCCTCGAAATAGATCCCACTGCAACGCACTGCGTAAAATGTGCAGCCGCAGAGGAAAAGAGGAAGAAGAACTGAGAAATATCCCCACTCTATCCATCCACTAAAAGAGAAAAGGGAGAAAATCAGACCTCTCGCGAACGAATCCTCGCTGAGAGCGCATTTTATATTTGCAAAGATTGCATTAACTAGTTTTCATATGAAATGCGCATCTGAAAGGAACAATAAATAGTCCTTGGGCAATAATTTCTTTCGTTTCATAGTCTGGTTTTTGGGGGTTCAAAAATGATTTACACATTGTTCGCGACTGCAGGAAAGCTGTTGCAGCGCTCGAAATATGGCCTCATGGCCGCTCTGATGGGTCTTATGGTGCTTGCACCGATGGCAACTCCGGCATCTGCTGCCCGCGTTGGCGTTAAGATCGATCTGAGCAGCCAGAAAATGTATGTGACGGTCAACGGCTTCCGCCGCCACACATGGCCGGTATCCACCGCGCGGCGCGGCTATCGCACCCCCATCGGCAATTTCCGCCCGACCCGTATGCACGCCCGCTACTTCTCCAAGAAGTATCATGGCTCCCCGATGCCCCATTCGATCTTTTTCCGAGGTGGCTACGCCATCCACGGCACCAATTCGATCAAGAACCTCGGCCGCCCGGCCTCCCATGGCTGCGTTCGCCTTCATCCGGACAATGCCCGCCAGCTCTTTGCGCTGGTCAAGCAGAACGGGGCTTCCAACACGAGCATCTCGATCCGCCACTAGGATCAGCCGGGCTCAGACCTCGTATCTGACAAAACAATCGATCTAATCGAATGGCCTTGCTCCTTGAAAGAGCAAGGCTTTTTTAACGACGTTTGCATTTTCGCGACTTTCATTTGAACCATTTCCTGTCCAATTCAGTCCTAATTAGCAACAGCTATTGATACTGAAAGAATAGATCCTCAAAGGGCAACAAACGGGCAGGTTGGAAAATGTTTAAACAAAGTATTGCAGCACTTGTACTGGCGGTAACCTTGGGTGGCCAGGCATTCGCAACCACATCTGAAGCGCTAACGAGCGAAACAGACATCAACAAACCACAAAACAGTCAGCCGTCCTTCTCCGGCTCGCTAACCCTTCTGGGCACTACGGCGACGGACAAGAGCGCTCTTCCCGAGCCGCCGGTCATCGCCGAAATCGACATTTCCGAGCAGCGCATGAAGGTCTATCTCAACGGCCATGTCACGCACAGCTGGAAAGTATCGACCGCCGGAAGCGGCTATTATACGCCACGTGGCGATTATGAGCCCTACCGGATGCACACGATGTGGCGCTCGCGCAAATACAACAACGCGCCGATGCCCTATGCCGTCTTTTTCCATAAGGGCTGGGCCATACACGGCACGAACGCCATTTCCCGCCTCGGACGTCCCGCCTCTCACGGCTGTGTCCGTTTGCACCCGGAAAACGCCAAAGTCCTGTTCGATCTCATCAAACAGGCCGGCGGAATGAAGGCTGCGAAGGTGGTGATAACAAATTAGTGAAAACTCACATTTCGTTATCAAAATATTAAATATATACAAGCTATTCTAAATTTGTCTCAACAAGACACCTCTTCCTCCCTCGGTGTCGATCCTCCCAAGAGACAATACTGAGCGCGACCCGTTCCTCCTCCCACGGGTTCGCGCTTTTCTTTTTGTAAAACTTCCCGAAATGACACCAAACCAATCCGCCTGCGCCCGGGGTCTCGTCAAGCATCGCCCCGTCAACCATCAATGACGTGATCACATAGCCAGCGATAGGCCGGTAGAAGCGAAGCAAAGTCCCGGCGCAAATGGTCTGAAAAATCAGGCCGCAACGCATAACCCACATCATCAATGTCGATCCAGACCGAAAGCCCCTTGTGCATCAAGAGAGCCGAGCGAGGGTGATCCGCATCGAACCCGCGCGGCACCGTCTTCAGCTCCGGCTCACTCAGGCGGCACCCTTTGGCGTTCCGCTCATCGATCAGGGCAGCAAGCTCCGCCCCTTGTGGCGCCAGAATTGCTTTGCGATAGCGGCTCAGTTCGCCACCCGTGAAGGCAAACATCCCCGCCCCGACAAACAATCGATCCGGTTCCAGCCCGAAGAAGAAGGCGGGACCAGCCTTGCCTCGCCCCGGTGGCGCGAAAAGAAAATGCTGATAGGTCTTGTAAGGTGTCTTGTCCTTGGCAAAGCGCAGATCGCGATTGATGCGAAAGATCTTGGCGTCTAGGCTCTGTTCGGCAAGCTCTTCAAGCATCGGCCCTACTACGGCAACAAAGGCTTTAGCGGGCTTCTGTACAGCCTCGACATACTGATCCCGATGCGCGGAAAACCAGTCCTTTTCGTTATTCTCGGCAAGCGAGCGAAAGAACTCGAGCGCTTCAGGCGGAAAGACAAAGCGATGTGCTTCAGCTTCACTCATGGCTCTGGTCTCCTGCTTTGGGAGGAAGGGATCCCACAAAACTGACCGACATGCTGATCAGGGTGGCAAGATCATCGTCCGAGCACTCCTCCGCCGCTATCCGGACAAAGCCGTTCATGCGCCGCTGGCCATTGATCATGTGCGAGACGTCCGGCAGTGCGAGGGCCTCGGGGACATTCTCCTTGCCCACCCGAAACATGAACAGAGGCACACCAGCTCTCTCACGGTCGGCACGTTCATTGAACACGCCGCCAACCATGTTGCCGGAGAGCAGAAAGCAGACACCGCCCATCATCTTGACCTCGCGGACATCAGGTAGCCCGATCAGCCCATCCCTCATCCGTGCGGCAACCTCTTCATCATACGCCATATCGACACCCCCACGCTCCAGCGCGTAGCGGCACAATATCATGAGAACAAAAAGAGATCAAATTCACATTTTCAGCATAGGGACGACGATGGGTCCGGCTCAACGCAGTAATTTCAGCGAGCCGGTCAGGGACTTCACCCATTTTGCAGGTCCGGCAAGCCCCACCCCGTCAATCACCTCGCTCGCCAGATCGCAGCCCGGAAAGATCCTCTCATACTCCTCAAAGGCGTGCAGCGAACGGGCAAAGGCGGGGAACGGAACCACCGCCCGCTCATCATCATGGTTGAGAGCCTTCAGCAGCAAGGCCTGCAATGCGCTGCTGTCCGCCTGCAGGATCGGCACTGGCAGGCGCGAGCTGATGTCGATCGTCCGGTTTTGCCGGTCAACCAGTTGCTGCGCAGCAAGCCCCGGCACCTTGGCCCCGAGGCCGATGGCAATGGCACCGGCGGTGTTGGCGATCAATCCCAACGGCAGGGACGGATTGACGATGATGGCAGTGCGAACATCATGGCTGTTTGACATGGCAAAGTCCTTTCTTTTAGCCAGACGGTATCGCCATGCGCGTGGAATCTCCTGTTTCTGATTGCGAAAATCACATCCAATTTGGTAGGATCTACCTCAATATCGATACTTTCAGGTAGAATTATTATGAAACTGGATCCCATTGATCGCCGCATCCTTCAAAATCTGCAGACAGAGGGACGACTGACCAATCAGGCCCTGTCCGAACAGGTGGGCCTCTCCACGTCTCCCTGTTGGCGCAAGGTGCGACAGCTCGAAGAAAGCGGGGTGATCGAGGGATATTCCGCCCGGCTCAACCGGCGCGCAGTCGGGCTCGGCGTACTCGCCTTCATCCGCGTCAAGATCGACAGCCATGACCGGGAAGAATCGGAACAATTCGCCGAGCAGGTCCAGAAGTTGGAGATGGTCGTGGCCTGTTACAGCCTCGCGGGCGACGCGGACTTCCTGTTGCAGGTGGTGGCCAGAGACATTGATGATTATGCAGACTTCGCCATGAACGAAATTCGCCGCCTGCCTCGCATCAAGGAGATGCAAACGACCATGGTCCTGAAGGAGATCAAGGCGTTCACAGGCTATCCGCTCGAGGCGTGATGGTACGAGCCAGAGCTAAAGCATCGCCAACAGGTGGGATGACTGAAGAACCGTCGCGAACTCGCCATGAAGGCTGGCAAGCGCGGTTCTGTGAATGAGGTCTGAGTTCAGTCGCTCGCCATCAAGCCCACCCCGGTCAAAGGTGGCCGTGGCATCAGACAGCAGGTAGGTCTCATAGCCATAGTTTCCGGCCATCCGCGTTGTCGTCGAAACGCAGTGATCCGTGGTCAGCCCGGCAATCACGAGAGCCGTGCAGGCCTTCTCGTCCAGAAGGGCCTTGAGATCGGTGCCGATGAAGGCGCTGTTGACCGATTTGGTGACAATGCTCTCGCCCTTAAGCGGCATTGCCAGAGGATGGAACTGAAAGCCGTCATTGTCGCGATGAAGCTTGGAGGCCGGATCAGACGAGCTGTGCCGGACATGGATGATCTCAAGCCCAGCCTCACGCCATGCTGTGATGAGGGCACCACAGACCTCTTCGGCCTGCGGGTTGTTTCGTCCCCCGCCCCAATAGGCTTCATCCTGAAACCCCATCTGCACATCGATGCAGAGAAGAACAGGAGCTTTATCGCGCAAACTCATCACTCGGCTCCGAAGCTCTCAGCCCCTATTCCCACTCGATGGTTCCGGGAGGCTTGGAGGTGACATCATAGACCACGCGGTTGATGCCCTTCACCTCGTTGATGATCCGGGTCGCAGCCTTCGACAGGAAGTTCATGTCAAAATGATAGAAGTCGGCAGTCATGCCATCGACCGAGGTCACCGCGCGCAGGGCGCAGACAAACTCGTAGGTCCGGCCATCGCCCATGACGCCAACGGTCTGAACCGGCAGCAACACGGCGAAGGCCTGCCAGATGGCATCATAGAGACCGGCCTTGCGGATCTCGTCGAGATAGATCGCGTCTGCTTGTCTGAGGATATCGAGTTTCTCCCGGCTGATACCGCCCGGGCAGCGAATGGCAAGGCCCGGTCCGGGGAACGGATGGCGGCCAACAAAGCTGTCCGGCAGACCGAGCTCGCGACCAAGAGCGCGAACCTCATCCTTGAACAGCTCGCGTAGCGGCTCGACCAGTTCCATGTTCATCCGCTCGGGCAAACCGCCCACATTGTGGTGTGACTTGATCGTCACGGACGGTCCGCCGGTGAAGGAAACGGACTCGATCACGTCCGGATAGAGCGTACCCTGCGCAAGGAAATCCGCACCACCAAGCTGGTTGGCTTCATCCTCGAACACATCGATGAACAGACCGCCGATGATCTTGCGCTTGCGCTCCGGATCCGTCTGGCCTTCAAGCGCCGAGATGAAGATCTCGGAGGCGTCCACATGAACGAGCGGAATATTGTAATGCTCGCGGAACAGCGAGACGACCTGCTCGCTCTCCTTGAGGCGCATCAGGCCCGAGTCCACATAGATGCAGGTGAGCTGAGAGCCGATGGCCTCATGAATGAGCACCGCTGTCACCGAAGAATCGACGCCGCCGGACAGACCACAGATGACCTTTCTGTCACCGACCTGATCCCGGATCTTCTTGATGGCAGACGCCCGGAACTGCGCCATCGACCAGTCGCTCTTGCAGCCGCAGATATTATGCACGAAATTCGACAGCAGCTGCGCACCATCCGGGGTATGCACGACCTCCGGATGGAACATCACGCCATACTGACGCTTTTCCTCGTTGGCATAGGCTGCATATGGTGCGTTCTCGGACACACCGATGACTTCAAACCCATCGGCAAGCTCAATGACGCGATCGCCATGGCTCATCCAGACCTCATGACGTGAGCCGACCTTGTCCCAGACCCCCTGAAACAGCGGGCTCTTGCCAACCACTTCGACATAGGCACGACCAAACTCGCGATGCTCGCTGCTCTCTGCCTTGCCACCGGTCTGCACGCACATCGTCATCTGCCCGTAGCAAATACCAAGCACCGGGATGCCAGCATTGAACACCGCCTGCGGCGCGCGGGGCGATCCGATATCAGTAGTCGATGCGGGACCGCCGGACAGAATGATCCCGTTCGGACGCATCTCGTAGAATGCCTTTTCTGCATTCTGGAACGGCACGATTTCTGAATAGACACCAGCTTCGCGGACACGCCGTGCAATCAGCTGCGTAACCTGCGATCCAAAGTCGATGATGAGAATCTTGTCCGCCATGCGTCTTTATCCTGTCGTTGTCGGAAGCCCTCGCCGCATCGTGCAAGCTGCAACGTGGCTCCAGTCGCCTGTCTGGAATATCCCCTTCCGCCCCCGCCTTGTCAGAGACAGGTCCGGAAGTCACATGGAACGCCCATATGCGGGATTTTTCTAATCTCATAAGACCTCCCCCACCCAAAGGCAATCGCCATTGGGCTCTGCCTACAAGGAGGAGGAAAAAAACCGGCACTTATCCCAGCCCTCAAGCCCGGAGACACAAAGACGGATATCAAATCGAACAGATTTGGCAGTGAATGCGATAGGATCGTGCGCGGACAAATCCCGCCATCTTCATCCGGAGTAATGAGGCAGCAGTCCAGAGACAGCAGATTCGCAACGATGGCAAGAGCCGGTCAGACGAGCGATTTGAGAAGCTGGGACAGGCGAATGCGATCCTGCACATTCATCCCCTTGAGGAACTCTGCTTCCATTTCCATCACATGATGTCCGATTTCAGCGGCCACATCGCGCCCGCGCTTGGTCGTCCTCAGCACCACCAGCCGCTTGTCCTGCTTGTTGATGTCGCGCTTGATGAACTTGCGATCCGTCAGCCGTTTGGCCGCCCGCGATACGGCAACCGTATCGAGCAACGTGCGCGGCTCGATCTCGCGCACCGAAACAGCCCCTTCACGGGCAAGGCTCGCCAGCACCTGCCATTCGGCAAGGCTCATGTCCCATTCCTCGGCCAGCACTCTGGAAATGCGCCGGGAGATGCCCTGCGCCACTTCGAGCAGGCGGTAGGGTAGAAAATTCTCCAGCGTGAAGGCTTCGTCACTGGCAAGGGGGGTCGCTGGCCGCGAACGAAGCCTCGATTTGCCGGACCGCTCTGCCTCACCATCCTCAAGCAGCTTCTGCTTTGAAGGCTTCGGCTTGGGTTGCGGCGGCGCCATGTCCGGCAGCGTGTCGAACATCGAAACCTGAAACGGATCTCCCGCCTTCGACATCACTTCATTTCCTTTGTAACAATTCGGACCTTGGCGGATCGGATTACACCAGAGTCAGATGAAACTCAATTCACATGACATGAAATATTACCAAGACTCTGAAATAAAACAAAAAGGAAATCACTCAGGCCTGCATTCCATGACGGAGAAGAAGAATCCGTCCGTTCCGGTCGAGGCCGGAGACAGGGTCACGGTCATCATGTCTGAAGACCACGGCTGCGGAGCATCGAAGCCATAAAGATCCTGCCAAACCTCTCCTGCGGAGACGAGTTCGAAATCCGGATTGTTGGCAACGAAATGATAGACCTGCTCCTCATTCTCGGCCGCCAGAACCGAGCAAGTGATATAGATGAGGTAGCCGCCGGGCCGCACAAAGTGGCGCGCCTGAGCAAGGGCAATCTGCTGCTCCTCGATGCGCTTGTCGAGCTGATCCTGAGTAAGCTTCCACTTCGTCTCGGGCCGTCTGCGCCAGGTGCCGGTGCCGGTGCAGGGCGCATCGACAACCACCCGGTCCATGCGGCCGATCAGGTCATCAAGCGCCCCTTCATTCGGCGTGCGCGTCTGGGCATTGCGAACCCCGGCGCGGGACAGACGGTCGACAATGGGCGCAAGCCGCGAGGCATCCATGTCATAGGCATAGATCTGCCCCTTGTTCTCCATATGCGCGGCCATGGCGAGGGTCTTTCCGCCGCCACCGGCGCAATAGTCGAGCACCTGCTCACCCTTGCCCGGAAAGATCAAGCTGGAGACAATCTGGCTGCCTTCGTCCTGCACTTCATAGAAGCCCTTGCGAAAGGCCGGATCGCCCTGAATGTTGGGCTGACGATAGTCACCTTCACCTGCAGGGAAGCGAAGGCAGGTCTTGCTGAGCTTGGTCCGTTTGGGCTTGAAGCGGGAGAGCTCCTTTTCAACCTTGTCGACACTGCTCTTAAGGCTGTTAACGCGGATATCGACCGGCGGGCGCTTGGAAAAGGCCTTGGCCTCAGCCAGAGCCTCCTCTTCGAAGGCCTCGAGAAATGAACCTTCGAGCCATTCGGGAATATTCCCCTTCACCCACATCGGGGCATCAGCGAGGGATTTTGCCGTGATGGCAGCCGCTTCAGCATCGCTCAGGGGAGCGGGCGCATGGGCATCATCGGCGATGAGGGCCGAGAGCTGCTCGGCGCTGTGGTTCCAGTCGAACGCCATGGCACCAAGGGCAAGAGCCCGCGGGCTGTCGTCCCCCATGCGCCAAGCATGAGAGGCACGACTGCGCAGGGCATCATAGACAATGTTGCCGATTGCCGACCGGTCACCCGATCCGGCGAACCGATGACTGCGTCCCCAGTCCTTCAGCGCTTCGGCCACAGGGCGCTTCTTGCCCTCCACCTCTTCCAGCACTTCGATTGCAGCTTGCAGACGGCCACCCAGCTTCATTGTCTTTTCCCATGAAATAATTCTGTTGCAGAGGCGTTCATATAGAGCAGAACCGCCAGCGATCCAAGAGAAAAGCCGGGATTTCCGTCATGTTCGGGAGAGAAAGGTCGACTGAGGTGGATAAGAGCGGCCTAACGCAGCTGAACACAAACCTCGGCAATTGCCACGCTGTTGGCCCAGCAGCCGATCTTGTATTTGGAGCGGACATAGCGTCCCGGCAGAACGCGATAGCGTCCATCGTTGAAATCGATGGAGCCTTTTGCAGATTTGCCTCGCTCGTCCATCTCAAGTGTGATGGTGGGATAGCGTCTTGCGGAAATCCTGAAGCCGCGCCCATTCCCCAATGACTGATAGGTGCAGGAATAAGCCCCACGCGTCGTCGTATAGCATTTCGCTGATGCCGCATTGGCAGGTGTCGACACAAATCCCGCAGAAACGGTTGCGATCAAGAGGGCAATCAAGGCATAGGGCACGTTCGGAGGCTTCCAGCTATGTCATTGGCAATGAGATAAAGAGACGAATGCCTCTATGCTAACAAGCCCCACCCCAATGACACAAGGATCAAGCGGGTCATTCATCACTGAAAGAAATGATCCCGCGACGAACCTGCCAGAATTCATATTTGCAATAGAAGGCGTGGGCCTTGCGGTTGGTAACACCGAAGTAGGAAGCAAATTTGGTAAAAAGCTCCGAAGAAACGGTGGGGACGGGCTCGCGCAGGAGCTCTTCCAGCCAGTCAAGTTCCTTCCTCACATCCCGGATCAAGTCTTCCGTCAGGCCGCATCCCTCATAAGGTTCGACGAGGCCCAGCATCAGCTCGAACCAGTCCCACAGAACCGCCATGGCAGGCATATCATCAGGCCCGAGCCCGAAAACCTGTTCCTCGGCGTCCGTCACTTGAAACCATTCATCGCCGCGATATCCGGCCAGATCCACAGAAGCAAGTTGCTGCTGTTTGACATGAAATAACATTCTCACACGATCCATCGCGGACATTCGGCACGTCTCCCAGACTCTTTTCAAACAGATCTGCCTCTTCTCAAACAGATCTGAACAAATCTATCACATCAAGCAAAAACACAGTCTTAATAGGCGAAGAGGACAGAGTTTGTCGAATTGAAAGGACTTGACCTCATCTGACAGGACAAGTGGCGCAGGCGATCAACCGCCTGCGCCACCGAAACTTTGCGACACCTCACATCATAGCATTGCGATGATCGTGCATCTTGCGGATTTCCTCAGGCCACGTGCTCTTGATATAGGACAGCACGGCGATGATTTCGTCGTCGCTCAAGACATCCTTGTAGACCGGCATGTCGGTCTCATATCCGGGCATGTTGCCGATTTCCGCGAGACCTAATTTGGTGATCCCGAACAGCAACTCGTCGGCATGGTGCCACGTGTGTCCCGTTTCATCATGAGGCGGCGCAGGAAGACGTCCCTCGGCATTTCGTCTCTGCCAGTCGGGCTGTCCTTCCAGATTGTCACCGTGACAGGAGGCGCACTGCTCCGCATAGACGACCTTTCCCAAGGCAACCACTTGCGCATCATCGGGGCGCAACAGGCCCGACCTGCCCTGATCCCTTGCATAAAGCATCCCGCCAAGACCGAGCGCCAGCAACCCCGACAGGAGGGTCGCAGTGATCAAGACGCGCGATTTCGCTGGCCTGGTTTTCCGGCTTCCCTTGCTCACCATCAGGCCACCTCAAACCATGTTGTCATACCTGCCGCGGCATGTTCGAGCATGTGACAATGCAGCAGCCACTTGCCCGGATTGTCCGCAACAAGGGAGATCTTGCTGGTCTGACCGGCCCCGATCAGGAAGGTGTCTTTCCACGGACGCCCTTCGTCAATCGTGCTGCCCTCTCTTTCATCGATGCGAAAGTGGTGACCGTGCACATGCATCGCATGGGGCCAGGCCGTATCATTGATCATTTCGATGATGACCGTCTCACCCCGCTTGGCGGTGAAAAACTGTTGCTCTGGCAGATTGGCAACCCCATTCAAGGCCCAGAATTGCTTGCTTTGCATCATCTCCTGCTGCCCGAGCGGTTTGCCCTTGTAGGTCATCGGCCCCATCTGCCCCATGGCTCCCCCCGTGATGTGGAGTCGGTGCGTGGTAGCAGCCGCCAGATCCGGCTCGGCAAGCGGGTTGGGCTTGAGAATTGGAATGTCCGGGGTTCCCGCAGCCTTCCCCATCACACGAAACTTCAGGAACGGGAACGGCGCCTGACCGGATATCTCTTCAAGGGCAAAATCCTGCCCCTCTTTCGGCACGACCAGCAGATCGACCCTTTGGGCAGAGGACAGCAGATAGGGAGCATAGGGCATCGCGATCGGCTGAGGCAGAGGCTGGCCGTCAAAGGCCAAGACCTTTGCGTCAAACCGATTGGGGTCAAGCTCCAGCGTGCGGGCGTTGCTAACATTGATCAGTCGGAGACGATAGGCCTCCCCGGCCTTCAGGGTCATCTCCGGCAGACTTTCGCCATTCACCGTGAGCCAGTTACCCAGACGGCCGCCGTGGCTCCAGTCCATCATCATGCCCATGGAGGCCTCATCGAACTGGCCATTCTGGTTGAGCCGCCAGTCATCAAGCACCAGCGTGATGTCATGCTCGGCATCAAAGGTCGGATAAGGCTCCTCGATGATCAAAGGCCCATAGAGACCGCGCCCGACCTGATTCCAGCTCCTGTTGTGGGCGTGATACCAATAGGTGCCCGCATCCGGAGCGACAAAGTCATAGTCAAAGCTGGCGCCCGGCTCCACCGCGTCCTGCGTCAGGCCAGAAACACCGTCCATGGCATTGTCGATACGAATGCCGTGCCAATGAACCGAGGAGGCTTCGTCCAGCTCATTGATGAAGCGGACCTTCACACGCTCGCCCTGTTTCACCCGAATTTCCGGGCCGGGAACCAAGCCGTTGTAACCCCAAAGCGTCGAAGTCGGAGCGTCGGGAGCAAGGGACTTTTCTGTCTTCTGGGCCCGGATTTCGAGGAACCCGTCTTCAGCAAGGGCAAAGTGATAGGGCATGAGAGCCGTCGCGGCAGCCACCCCGGCCCCGAGCCGGCAAAAATCTCGTCTCGTGAGTTTCATCGATATATTCCGATCAGATAGACCGAGCATTCTCGCGCAGCAGCCTGCAGTATGGCGCGATCACTCGTTCAACCGCCCGCCAGCTCGTTGAGCAAGGCGTGACGGCACCAGATGTGTGATTGATTGGGTTGCTTCAGTCTTTCCGGGAACGGAAGTCCATGTGACAGCTCCGGCAGGTGTCCACCATCATGGCAAAGACACCATCCGGCGGCATCTGGCCCAGCTCGGCAGCATCATGAAGGCCACTCGTCATCATGCTGGCCATTGGCCCCTGCCCTTCCATCATGGTGCCACCCATCGTCGGCTCATTGCCGGCAGCCAGAGCCAGACCCTCAGCATAGGTGTTGAGCTGGTCTGCCAACTGGGCGAACCGATCCCAATCCGACCAGATCTCTGGCTTGGCATGGGTTGGTTCATCCAGCGAGCCTTCAGGAAACTGCTTCGTCATGGCCTTACCGGCGTGCATCCTGATGATCTTTGCCTGTTCGCGCACCTTGTTGGCATCGTAAGACTCTCCGGTCTCTATCATGCCTTTGAGAGAGCGAACCGCCTTGCCCATTGTTTTCATGGCGTGCATGCGCGTCTCGACGATGCCCGTCGCACCATCATGCGCGGCCACCTGCGGAGCCATGGCTATCGGGCCAGTTGCCGAGAGAACGGCAGCAGCAACAGCAAATGTCTTTTTCATGAGATTTCGCCTGTGATTGATGTTTGACTGAAAGACCAGAAACTCAATCAGGCGATCCGGGGAGGCGGTGGTTCGGGTGTGAGGATCCGGGCAACCAGATCCATGGTCTTGTGCGCGGGGACGCTGTAACTCGTGAAGGGAAAAACGGGTATCGGAATAGTGGACAAGGCCAAGATCTTGGCCCCGCAGTGCATCTGATGCTCATCAAGGGAAACGGGACAGCCCTGACAGGGTCGGCTCTGATGATGAGCGGCTCCCTTGTCATGATGAGCACTTTGAGAGGCGGGCGTGCCTACGAATGGCAATTCACTGGCATGGGTAAAGCTGGCACCCGAATAGACAAGGCAAAGCACGCTCACCATCATGAGCATGTCACCAATCCATCCCAACCTGTTGATCAGGTGCGCCATTCCTCGGGGTCCTGTACCTACATGTCCTCAGACCATCATGCCACAAATCATGCATATGATGATCACAAATCCGCATCAGAGTAAAGTTTCCAGCAGCAGGAAGGTCAATACCTGATCTGGAAGAGGAAACCTGCGAACTCTGGCATTAGGAACCAATCTGATTGGAAGCGTACCCTGATATTCATCCCACAAAATGAAAAAGGCGAGGTTCGCGCCTGCCTCAAGCAAGTGCAAACCCCGCCAAAATCAAAGGAAATCAGCCTCTGGCTATTCCCGTCAGTTCGTCGTGCCGTAGTTCGGGCTCTCTCTGGTGATCGTCACGTCGTGGGCGTGGCTCTCACGCAAGGAAGCCGAAGAGATACGAACGAATTTCGCCTTCTCGCGGAATTCGGCAAGATCCTTGGAACCGGTATAACCCATGGCAGCCCGCAGGCCACCGGCAAGCTGGTGCAGAACGGCTGCAACCGGCCCCTTGTAGGGAACCTGACCCTCAACGCCTTCGGGAACCAGTTTGAGCTTGTCGCGCACTTCGGCCTGGAAGTAACGATCCGCAGAACCCCGTGCCATGGCACCCATGGAGCCCATACCGCGGTAGGATTTGAAGGAACGGCCCTGATAGAGATAAACCTCTCCGGGGCTTTCGTCTGTGCCAGCGAGCAGCGAGCCAACCATGGCAACCTTGGCACCACCAGCAAGGGCCTTGGCAAGGTCGCCAGAATATTTGATGCCGCCATCGGCAATGGTTGGAACACCAGCCTCATCGGCTGCGCGGGAGCAATCCATCACCGCGCTCAGCTGAGGAACTCCAACACCGGCAACAATCCGCGTGGTACAGATAGAGCCCGGCCCGATCCCGACCTTTACAGCGTCAGCGCCAGCATCAATCAGCGCCTTGGTGGCATCGGCGGTGGCGACGTTGCCCGCGATCACCTGAACCTGATTGCTTTCTTTTTTGATCCGGCTGACGATGTCCAGCACGGCCTGACTGTGGCCGTGAGCGGTATCGACGACAAGAGCGTCAACCTCGGCATCAATCAGTGCACCGGCCATCTCGTAACCCTTGTCACCCACCGAGCAGGCAGCGGCAACACGCAGGCGGCCCTGACTGTCTTTGCAGGCGTTGGGGTTGAGGCGAGACTTCTCGATGTCCTTGACGGTGATCAGACCGATGCAGTGGAAGCGGTCATCGACAACCAGCAGCTTTTCGATGCGGTGTTGATGCAGAAGGCGTTTGGCTTCGACCTGGCTGACCTGTTCGGTCACGGTGACAAGGTTGTCGCGGGTCATCAGCTCATAGACGCGCTGATCGGGATCGGAAGCAAAGCGCAGATCGCGGTGAGTCAGAATACCCACGAGGCGGCCGGTCTTCTCGCCATCCTTGGAGCCTTCAACGACAGGTACGCCGGAGAAGCCATGCTTGCGGGTGAGCGCCTTTGCTTCGGCAACAGTATAATCAGGGGTGATGGTCAACGGGTTGACGACCATGCCGCTTTCGAACTTCTTCACCTGACGAACCTGTTCGGCCTGTTCATCAAGGCTGAGGTTCTTGTGAATGACGCCCATGCCGCCAGCCTGAGCCATGGCAATCGCCATCTTGGCCTCGGAAACGGTATCCATCGCGGAAGACAGAATCGGAAGATTGAGTTCGATTTCCTTCGTAAGGCGCGTGGTGATGTTCACCTCACCGGGCATGACGACGGAATGATCGGGCTGTAACAGGACGTCGTCAAACGTCAGCGCCTCGCGACCGGTGGAAGATTCGATGATGATGGCCATGCCAACTCTCCTCTGAGTTTGGTCTGCGCGGACGGGAGGTTGACGCAAACACGGTGCCAAAAGGATAAAAGCCCCTATCGTTCCCCCCGGCAATCGCTGGCGGAAGGCGTAGGAAACAGGAGCATTTTTGCTAGAAGTTGACGCTGGTGACTACCATGCTTGAAGCGTGTTGCATAGAGGAAAGATTGTCCCGGCACAGTTTTTGCGTATTTGTCCGCCACTTCTTTTCATACCGGCAACATCAGCCCCTCATCGGCGCTGACAACCGATGCCACTTTCGCTCCAGACATGGACAGATCGTTCGCAATCAGGCTGCATTTTTGAGCTTAAACACGAAATCATCGTAGGAAACGGCATTGTCGAGAACGACCTTCTCCATCAGGGCATAGGACTTCTTCAGTCCTTCCTTGCGGCTGGTCACGCTCTTCTCTTCATCAAGCAACACCTTGTAGAGCGGTTCGACTTGCTCCTTGACCAGTCGGGCATCCGGCACCCGCCTGGAGGAATGATAGCCAGTCATCGTGCCTTTGTGGTCGTAAGTCGGGGTAATATGGGCAAAGACCCAGTAGTAATCGTCATACTTGGTGCGGTTCTTCACGAAGGCGAAGACCTCATGTCCGACCGCAATCCGATCCCAGAGCAGCTTGAACACGGCTCTCGGCATATCCGGATGCCGCACGATGCTGTGCTGCTGTCCGATCAGTTCGGCGCGTGTATAGCTACAAACCTCGCAAAACAGCGCATTGGCGTAGGTAATTCGGCCTGTGAGGTCGGTTTTGGAAACAATCAGTTCATTGGGATCAAAAAAGACTTCTTTCATGTACCTGCTCCTTGGAGCACCGACAGCGCGGCATCCTCAATACGAAAAAAATCAACAATCTTATTAGACAATAAGAAGCAAAAAGAACTTAAGAAATCACTAATATAAGATAAAAATACAAGTCAGTACAATAACTTAGATAAATTTCGTAAGGGAAATTACGCGCGCCATTTTGGCGCAAGGGCCCATGACCCTGATCAAGAGATTGATCGCTATAATACGCAGGATGGCTGACGATATTTTTGACTCGGCCCACCCCTTGCCGGGGGCCACCAAATCTACCCGGAGATGACCAAGAATGACCGACGGAACGGTGCGTAGCTTCCCTCCTATCGTTGCGCGTCTGACGCAACTTCTGCCGCTTCTGCCTCTTGAGCGATTGATCTCCATGGCAGCTGACCGGGTTGCCATTCATCATCCGGAGTTTTTCGACCGCCTCGGCGACTATGCCGACAAATCCTTTGTCGTTGTGCCGACAGATCTCGACTGGATCGCGCGGATCACCTTCTATGACAGCCGCGTCCAAATCCGCCTCTCCCGCTCGCTCGAGGCCTTCCCCAACCGGGATGTCACCGTGACCGCACCCTTCCTCTCCCTGCTCAATCTGCTCGATGGCAAGGAAGATGGCGACGCGCTGTTCTTCTCCCGCGATCTCAGCGTCGAAGGCGATACCGAGGCAGTACTCGCCCTGCGCAATGCGCTCGACGACGCCGAAATCGACTTTGTGCACGAGTGCGCCTCCATCGCAGGCCCACTGAGTCGCCCCTTTGAGTCCGGCGGAAAAAGCCTGCTCGAAGCCCTGCGTTACAGCCCGTTCACCCGTGCTCGCAAGACTGAGGACGCCGACCCGATGTCTTCCGGCATGCCGGGCCCCTACCCGACCTGACGGATGCCAGAACATCCTCGACCGATCCGCCAAAAGACCCCAAGTAATCAGCAAGCCCTCGTTTGAAAAGGCCACTGTTTAAAAGGCCCCCGCTAAAAAAGGCATGAGATGACCGCAAAAGCCATGGAACTCGTCTGCCCTGCCGGAACCCCGGCCGCCCTGCGCACTGCCGTCGATGCGGGTGCCGATACCGTCTATTGCGGTTTTCGCGACGAAACCAACGCCCGCAATTTCCCCGGCCTCAATTTCTCGGTCAAGGAAATGCATCAGGGCATCGACTACGCGGCGCGGCAAAAGGCAAAGGTTCTTGTTGCGGTCAACACCTTCGCGCAGGCAGGCAGAACCGAACTCTGGCGCAACGCCATCGATGAGGTCGCACGCTCCGACGCCCATGCCATCATTCTGGCCGATATTGGCATGCTCGACTATGCGGCAAACACCCACCCGGATTTGCGCATTCACCTCTCGGTGCAGGCCGCAGCCGCCAACCCGGACATGATCAACTATTATGTCAGCGAGTTTGGCGTGAGACGTGTGGTTCTGCCTCGGGTTCTCACGGTGCAGGAAATCGCCTCTATCAATGCCGAGATCGCCTGCGAAACCGAAGTCTTCATTTTCGGCGGCCTCTGCGTCATGGCCGAAGGCCGCTGTTCCCTGTCCTCCTATTGCACTGGCAAGTCGCCCAACATCAACGGCGTCTGCTCCCCTCCCGGCTCGGTGCAATATGAAGAACACAATGGCTTGCTCGAAAGCCGTCTCGAAGGCATCACCATCAACCAGTACCCGAAAGGGGAAGCCGCGGCCTACCCGACCCTCTGCAAGGGCCGGTTCGAATCCGCAGGTGACGTGGGCTATGTCTTCGAAGACCCGGTCAGCCTCAACGCGGCGCATCTTCTGCCTCAGTTGCAGAGGGCCGGCGTTACCGCACTCAAGATTGAAGGCCGCCAACGCGGCAAGGCCTATATGGCTCAGGTGGTAAAGAGCTTCCGCCAGGCGGTGGACGCCCTTGCCAGCAATCGCAATGTCGATCTCGACGATCTGCTCGCGCCACTGACCGAAGGCCAGAAATCGACCAAGGGCTCCTATCAGAAGACCTGGCGATAAGGGGGGAGAAACGAATGAAATCTGTCGAACTGACACTGGGACCCTGCCTGTTCAACTGGTCCGAAGACGACTGGCGGGACTTCTATTTCCGCATAGCCGACGAGGCCGACGTGGACCTCGTCTATATCGGCGAGGCCGTCTGCTCCAAGCGGCTGCCCTTCCGCAATAAGATTCTGCCCGACGTGCTCGAGCGGCTGGAGGCTGCGGGGAAAAAGGTCGTCCTCTCCACCCTCGCTCTCGTGACGACCAAGCCGGAGCGCAAGGCACTGGCGGAACAGTGCGATCAGGACACATGGCTCGTCGAGGCCAATGATCTGACCGCACTCGCCTTCCTCAAGGGACGCCCCTTTGTCGTCGGCCCTTACGTCAATGTCTACAACGAGGCGACGATCAAGGCCCTCGCGAGCCGCGGCGCAACCCGCTTTGTTCTGCCGCCCGAAGTGCCCGCCGAAACCGCCGCCGAGCTGATGACCCACGCCCCGGAGCCGACCTATGAGCTACAGGTGTTCGGGCGCTTGCCTCTCGCCCTGTCCGCACGATGCTATCATGCGCGCCTCCATCACCTGTCAAAGGATAGCTGCCGCTTCATCTGCGATCAGGACACGGACGGTCGCGCGGTCAACAGCCTCGCGGGTCAGCCCTTCCTCGCCATCAACGGCATCCAGACCATGTCCTACGGCGTCCAGTTGCTGCTCGAGGAGTTGCCGGTGCTGGCCGACAGCGGCATCGGCGCTTTCCGACTCTCGCCACACACCGGGGATATGGTGGCAGTCGCCAGGATCTTCCGCGCCGTGATGTCCGGCACCATGGAAGCAGGCGAGGCCAGAGCAAAAATCGCCGAACTGATGCCCGACCACAGCTTCGTCAATGGCTATATTCATGGACAGCCGGGCATGCATCAGATTGCCGATGCCCTGACGCTTGCCGCCCACTAGAGGACTGAGGCATAGACAAACAAAAACGGGCACCAGTGAACTGGTACCCGCTAGACAGAATTGTTCATCCGAAAAACGCCTTGCAATAGAAGCCTGAATTGGTGTCTTCCCGCCTGCCCGGTCTGAGGGCCAGAGGAATGAAACCGGGAAAGCTTCTAGTGCAGACGGATCCACTCGCGTGCTTCGCGCTGAGCTTGAGAGACATCAGCCTTGGTCATTTCGCACGTCAGTTCCTGACGACGAACAGCGGCTTCACTGTTGCCCTTCATGGCAGCCAGATTGAACCACTTGTGTGCTGCGATCAGATCAGGTTCGCCCCGTTCGCCAATCGAGTAGGAAAGTCCCAGCTGGAAGAAAACTTCGCCGGTTGCGTCGGTGCCAACACCATTCAACTCAGCGCTATCAAATTCGATGCGTGCCATTGTCTCAAATCCCCGTTTTACTCAAATCCTCGAGCCGTAGAGGCTCATTGCTGTTTGAACGAAATCGTCCGTTTCGATGAGATCAATGGTGGAAGAAATCCATCAATTCGACGTAAAAAAGATTGGTTACCGCACTGAAAACAAAAGGTTATCTCACTGTAAACTTTACATTTTCGAAACCCTGACTTTGGCAGCTTTCTGCGGAAAGTCGCTAAAATTTTCGACAAAGATGAACAAACGCCCTAACCATTGAGAAACCATAGCTCAGCTTTTCAACAAAGCGATCCTAAGGATGTCGCTGGATTGGCGGCCCCATCACGGCACAAAAAAGCCTCCGCGCCGGGCATGGCACGAAGGCAAAAAAAGGCACAAAACCGGGCGCGTTTGGTCAGAGTTTCATCTTGTAGCCCACATGGCTCGCTTCAAATCCGAGCTGATCGTAGAAACGCTGGCCATCAATGCGTTTCTTGTTGGTGGTCAACTGCATCATGCCGCAACCATCCCCGCGCGCCTTGTCGATGGCCCAGTCGAACATCTGGCGACCGATCCCGTGCCCCCGCAGGGAGCCATGAACGCGCACGGCCTCGATTTCGGCCCGTTTGCAGGCCGACACAGACAGTCCCTGCATATAGATGAGCTGAAAGGTACCCACGATGCGACCATCCACATCGCAGGCGACATAGAGGTTGTTGTTCGGATCGCCCGCCATGACATCGAACGCGGCCAGATACGGAGCCAGGTCATCGGATGCTTCGCGATCCCGGCCCAGAAAATCATCACCCAGCATCGCCACGATCTCAGCAACGTCATCGCGTTGCGCTTCCCGGATCGTCACACTCATCTTGAACTCTCTCTTCCAGTGGTCGTTGATTAGCCAAACAGGGTCTTGAAGCGCCGCGGTGCGCAACGCAGATACTGATTGGCAGCCTTTGCCGTATCGCCAAAGTGCGCGGCAGCATGCCATGGCCAGCGCGGATCATAAAGGATGGCACGAGCAATCCCGATGAGATCCGCTTCCCCTGTGTTCAGGATGGCTTCGGCCTGCTCAAACTCGGTGATCAGACCAACGGCAACAACCGGAATATCAACGGCATCTTTGACCGCACGGGCAAAGGGAACCTGATAGTTGGGGCCGAGCGCCAGTGTCTGATCAGCAGACAGACCGCCGCCAGAGACATGAATGGCAGAAGCGCCAGCCGCC
Organism: uncultured Cohaesibacter sp.; assembly: GCF_963662805.1. Taxonomy (NCBI): domain Bacteria; kingdom Pseudomonadati; phylum Pseudomonadota; class Alphaproteobacteria; order Hyphomicrobiales; family Cohaesibacteraceae; genus Cohaesibacter; species uncultured Cohaesibacter sp. The sequence goes on along the minus strand of NZ_OY759851.1, from coordinate 112,401 downwards.
TCCAGAACCTTCGAGAAGGCAACCGTCTCCTCAATATTCCAGCCACCATCAACCCAGTCACTGCCCGACAGGCGCATGGTGATCGGACGGTCCGACGGGAAGGCTTCGCGCACGATCTCGAAGATCTCCAGCGGGAACCGGATCCGGTTCTCGAAGGATCCACCATAGGCATCGGTGCGACGGTTGGAGATGGGCGACAGGAACTCATGCAGCAGATAACCATGCGCACCGTGGATCTGGATCGCATCAAGCCCAAGACGCGCCGCACGCACGGTCGCATCACGGAAGGCCTTGCGCAGGCGTTCCAGCCCCTCGGCATCAAGGCTCTCGGGCGCTTCATATTCGGGCAAATAGGGAATGTCGCTCGGCGCGACGGTCTGCCAGCCGTTCGGATCATTCCGCGAAATCTGTGCGCCTCCGTCCCACGGCTTGTGAGAGGATGCCTTGCGACCCGCATGGGCAAGCTGGAGGGCAATGGGCATGTCGGACCAGCGACGGACACCTTCGAGCACACGCCCCATGGCAGCTTCACAGGCATCATTGTAGAGCCCCACATCGCCATAACTGATGCGCCCTTCCGGCACCACAGCCGTGGCCTCGATGGTCAGGACGCCGGCGCCTGAATTGGCGAGCGTGCCAAGATGGATGAGATGCCAGTCATTCATCAATCCGTCTTCTGCCGAATATTGGCACATGGGCGCGATGACAATGCGGTTGGACAGCTCAAGGCCTCCAACAGTGATTGGCGAAAACAGCTTCGATTTCATTGAAAAGACCTCGATTGCGAGAAGTTCGAAAAGACAGTCACGACTACAGCAGCGGCATTCCCGTGAAATAGGGATGGGCAAACACCAGCGCGACATAGATCACGACAGAAATCAGCACCAGACGGATCTCCACACCCCAGCCCTTGACCGCTGGCGGCGTATAGGCTCCATCGCGCCTGTTGATGCCGATGATCGAGATGACAGACCACAGCGCCATGCCACCGAATAGGACCAGCGAGCGCGGATCATTGTTAACCAGCAGATGGCCAACGGCCCAGAGCAGCATGCCCGTCAGCATCGGGTGGCGAAGATAGGTGCGAATACGGCTCGGCGCCTTGGCCGCGCCAAACAGAATGATGGAGACAAGCACAAAGGCGTAGGTGACATGGCGCAGCCAATCGGCATCATAGATATTGTAATCTGGCCCGACGCTGCGCCAGCCAAAGACGATCAGCACGAGCGAGGCAACAATCAGCAGCGTGAAAACACCGGCATAGGGCTTCTCGCCCATCTGGCTAACAAGCCCGGCTCGGAATGTGGGTGCAAAAACGGGAAAGAGATGCACCACCATCCACAGCAGCACACCAGCAACAAGCATGGTCATAACGGTCCTCAATCAATTCTGGCTGATCTCTGGTCTTGAAGAGAGATTGGCCAATTTAGTTATCGCCATAACAAATAGACAATTCACAGCGCCATGTCACTCAGGAATAGACCGGACTGTGCGAAGTCCGCCAATGCGCAAAACGAAAAAAGGCGCAAGCAACACTCGCGCCTTCTCGTGACAGATATGTGGTCCCGAAGTGGTTTAGTCCAGTCCGAGTTTGTCTTTCAGGATCTGGTTCACCGCCTGCGGGTTGGCCTTGCCCTGCGATGCCTTCATCACCTGCCCGACAAACCAGCCAATGAGACCCGGCTTTTCCTTGACCTTCTCGACCTGATCGGGGTTGTCGGCAATGATCTTGTCGATGATGGCTTCAATGGCACCGGTATCGGTGACCTGCTTCATGCCTTTTTCTTCGACGATTTTCGCCGGGTCACCACCTTCGGTCCAGACGATCTCGAACAGGTCCTTGGCGATCTTGCCGGAAATGTCGCCAGCCTTGATCAGATCGACGATCCCGCCGAGCTGCTCGGCCGACATCGGGCTCTTGCCGATGTCAAGCGACTCCTTGTTGAGACGTCCGAGCCACTCGTTGATCACCCAGTTGGCAGCAAGCTGCGCATCACGCCCGGCAGCCACTTTCTCGAAGAAGTCAGCAAGGCGCTTGGAAGCAACGAGCACGGAGGCGTCATAGGGCTTGAGGCCCAGATCGGAAATGAAGCGCTCGCGCTTGTCGTCTGGCAGTTCCGGCAGGCCAGCCTTCAATTCGGCCACATAGGCATCATCGAACTCGAGAGGCAGCAGATCGGGATCCGGGAAATAGCGATAATCGTGCGCTTCTTCCTTCGACCGCATAGAGCGGGTCTCGCCTTTTTTCGGATCGTATAGGCGGGTTTCCTGATCGATCGAGCCGCCATCTTCGAGAATGGCAATCTGGCGACGAGCTTCGTAGTCAATGGCCTGACCGATGAAGCGGATCGAGTTCATGTTCTTGATCTCGCAGCGGGTGCCGAACTCATCGCCCGGACGACGCACCGAGACGTTGACGTCCGCACGCATCGAACCTTCTTCCATGTTGCCGTCCGAGGTGCCCAGATAGCGCAGGATGGTGCGCATCTTGGTCATGTAGGCTTTGGCTTCCTCGGAGGAGCGGATATCGGGCTTGGAGACGATCTCCATCAGCGCCACGCCGGAGCGGTTGAGGTCAACAAAGGACATGGTCGGATGCTGGTCATGCATCGACTTGCCCGCGTCCTGCTCCAGATGCAGGCGCTCGACGCCCACCTCGATCCGCTCGCCGTCAAGCATATCGAGAATAACCACGCCCTCGCCGACAATCGGATCCTTGTACTGCGAGATCTGATAGCCCTGCGGCAGATCGGGATAGAAATAGTTTTTGCGGTCGAACACCGAGCGATTGTTGATCGCGGCATTCAGGCCAAGACCGGTGCGGATCGCCTGCCTCACGCACTCCTCGTTGATCACCGGCAGCATGCCCGGCATCGCCGCGTCAACGAAGCTGACATGGTTGTTTGCTTCGCCACCGAACTCGGTCGAGGAGCCGGAGAATAATTTCGCTTCAGAGGACACCTGGGCATGGATTTCCATACCCACGACGACTTCCCAGTCGCCGGTGGCTCCCTTGATCAGTTTGCTGGACGCTTCAGCCATGTTTTCGTCCTCGGATCTTGCGGAGCGCTCGCTTCAGAGCCGCTCACTTCACAATCAGGCCAGCGCTCAAGCGCCGGTTGTCTCATTTTCCTCTGCCAGACGGGCCGCAATCGCTGCGGCCTCGTAGGCAATATTGACTTCAATCAGCTCTTCCCAGAACTGCATGTAGAGATCAGGAGCCAAATCGGCGCTGTCCAGTTCGGCCAGCACCCTGTCGAGCACCTCCTTGACGCGGGATTCGATCCTCGCCTCGGACGGGTCGCTCTTGATCTCGGCCATCCGGCGCACATAGGAATCCCGTTCTGCGAACAGCGCAACGAGGGATCTGTCGATCCGGTCGATCTCCTCGCGAATGTGGGACTTTTCCGTGCAGTCTTCAGGCTTGCGCATCTGTTCTCTCTCAGCTCTTGGTCCTACCACCACTTAGCAGGCGCATCCATGATGCCAGCCGCCTGTTCCAGAACACCGGCGGTGCGGAACAGGGTTTCCTCGTCAAACGCCTTGCCGATCAGCTGAAGGCCAAGCGGCAGACCCTTGTCGTTCTGACCGGCAGGAACCGTGATGCCCGGCAGACCGGCCATGTTCACGGTCACGGTAAAGATGTCATTGAGATACATCTCGACCGGATCGGTCACGACCTTGTTGAGCTCGAACGCAGCCGAAGGGGTCGCAGGCGTCAGGATAGTATCGACGGTCTCGAAGGCCTTGTCGAAATCCTGCTTGATCAGCGTGCGGATCTTCTGGGCGCGCAGATAATAGGCGTCATAATAACCGGCAGACAGAACGTAGGTGCCGATCAGGATGCGGCGCTTGACCTCGGAGCCGAACCCGGCAGCGCGGGTTTTCTCATACATGTCGATGATGTCGTCACCATTGACCCGGAGGCCGTATTTTACGCCATCATAGCGGGCAAGGTTGGAAGAGGCTTCCGCCGGTGCCACAATATAATAGGCGGGCAGCGCATATTTGGTCATCGGCAGCGAGATTTCGACGATCTCGGCCCCGGCTTCCTTCAGCCAGTTGATGCCCTGCTGCCAGTTGGCTTCCACTTCCTCGGGCATGCCATCGACGCGATATTCCTTCGGAATGCCGATCTTCATGCCCTTGATGTTGCCGGTCAGCGCGGCTTCATAATCGGGAACCGGCAGGTTGACGCTGGTGGTGTCCTTGGCATCGACCGAAGCCATCGATTTGAGCATGATGGCCGCATCGCGCACGGTGCGGGCGATCGGGCCAGCCTGATCAAGCGAAGAAGCAAAGGCAACCATGCCCCAGCGCGAGCAGCGACCATAGGTCGGCTTGATCCCGACGGTGCCGGTGAAGGCAGCTGGCTGACGGATCGAACCACCAGTATCAGAGGCGGTAGCCGCAGCGCAGAGACGGGCTGCTACCGCAGCCGCAGAGCCACCCGAAGAGCCGCCGGGCACACGATCAACGCTCTCGCCCTTGGCGCGCCACGGGTTCTTGACCGGACCGAAGTAGCTCGTCTCGTTGGCAGATCCCATGGCAAACTCGTCCATGTTCAGCTTGCCGAGCATCACGGCCCCGGCGTCCCAGAGGTTCTGGGTCACGGTGCTTTCATACTCCGGCTTGAAACCGTCAAGGATGTGCGAGCAGGCATATGCGCCGACACCCTTGGTACAGTAGAGATCCTTGATACCGAGCGGGATACCCTCAAGGGCCCCACCCTCACCCTTGGAAAGGCGCGCGTCAGACGCGGCGGCCATTTCCAGCGCCTTTTCCGGCGTCTTGGTAATGAAGGCGTTGAGTTCATCGGCGCTGTCGATAGCCTTGATGTAGCTCGTCGTCAGCTCGGTAGCGGTGAATTCTTTCTTTGCCAGCCCGTCGCGGGCCTCTGCAATTGTCAAACCCGTGAGATCTGTCACGCGGCTGTCCTCATCATCTGCAGGATCGAAAAGCTCGGCTTTCCAAAATCCCGATCAACTTCAATTCGGGTTCAAATCAGGCGCAAGGGATGCGCCGGGCCAGAGGATCGGCTATTCGATCACCTTGGGAACCATGAAATAATTGTCTTCCGAAGCCGGGGCATTGGAGACGACACGGTCTGCGTAATTGCCGTCATTGATGACGTCCTGACGCTTTTTCATCTCCTGATCGACGACGGCCGTCATCGGCACGACGCCATCCACATCCACCTCATTGAGCATCTCCACCCAGTTCAGAATGGAATTGAGCTCACCTTTGAGGTTCTCTGCCTCATCTTCAGTAACGGACAGGCGGGCGAGACGCGCCACGCGCTTGACCGTGTCCTTATCAATTGACATCGATAAAAGCCTTCCGAGTAATGGTCCGGTGCGCGCCAGATGGATTGCGCGCAAATCGCCGGACATCATGAGTCTTGTCTCACTCGGTAACGGCTATAGCATTGGTAAAGAAAGCGGCGCAACTCCCCATGCAGGCAAAGACCGCACGAAAGTCACCAAGCCATCACCGAATATGTCGATTTTCCCCATTTGGGAGGCAAATAGGTGGCTCAGAGGATCACCCACAGACAATCCAGTCAATCGACTGCCCATGAGGTCCGGTCCAGGCCACCGGAGCCCCGTTGCGGGAAAGAAGGAACAGTCCGCCATGCGGAGGCTCCCCTGCTCCGGTCAGCCTTTGCGACAAAACCCGAGGTGACTCGTTGCACAGCCAGATGATATCCTTCCTGTCCAGTAGCTTGCTCGCGAACTGGCGCCGGTCTGCTTCAACAGGAAGATAGCTCAGGACAGCCGTGTGGAAGACAACCACCGTGCTGTCGCGAGGTGCCCGGTCAATCAGAGCCATGAGATCCGTTCGCAAATCCCCCTTCACCACCTCCGGCTTTCCCCGCCTCGCCACCTCTATGGACTGCGTGAGGCGATGAAGCCGCTCCACATCCTCCGGCCAAACGAGTGTTTTCAGCCACGACATGTCCTCCTCACTGTCCACATCAAGCGGATTAAGATCAAGCCCGGCTCGCCAGACGATCTCCGGATGTTCTATGGGAAGTGGTGCGTTTGCAGAAGCGCGGCAGGGAAAGACGGGAGCATCGACATTCTCGACACTGGGCGGGGCCAGCTTATGCCTGCCCCAGTCATAGCCATAACAATCGGGCAACAGGCAAAGCCCAGCCGAGGCCCCGACTTCGATAAGAGAAATCGGTCCATCAATCCGGGCCAACGAAGGCATCAGCGTGGCGCAGCGGCCCGGTTCATTCGTCTGGGTGGTTCGCTCGCACATCACTTCCGCGATCCGATCCCCCGATGCCGCCACCAGATCCTCGAAGTCTTCAGCGTTTGTGGGCAGCCCCGCAACAAAGCGGGTGGCTGCGAAGAAGAGGTTCGGTTGTCTGCGTGGCTCCGGCAGTCGATCAAGAAAGCCGATCAAGGGATCGCTCATTGAGACATGAAGCGCCAACTCTTCATAAAGCGCGGAGCGCCCTGCCGCCTCGGTCTCGGCAAATCGCCTGTATCGTTCGATGGTTTTCTCGTTCATCTTCGCCTCCTCGCTCGATCCCCGTGTCGCCCGAAGGCATCAACCACAACGTTCTTTTGCTTTCTTCTTCTCTCACGTTCATGTTAGAGGCTGACGACACGATTTCAAACCTGAATGGAACTGAGGCCATGGCTCGCAAGAAGAAGAAAAAAGCGCCGATCGAGATGCCACTTGAGGACGTGATTGCCGGTCTGCAACGTGGTCAGCGCCTGATGGGGCTGGATCTCGGCACCAAGACCATCGGTGTTGCCGTCTCCGACACGGGCCTGATGATCGCAAGTGCCGTCGAAACGGTCCAGCGCAAGAAATTCAGTCAGGACGCCGAACGGCTCTTCGCGCTCTGTGCCGAGCATAATGTCGGCGGCCTCGTCATGGGTCTGCCGCTCAACATGGATGGCTCGGAAGGGCCACGGGCGCAGGCGACGCGCGACTTCTACCTCTCCCTGCGCGACCTCTGGCGTGAGCGCGAAGAAGAGCCGCTCCAGCTTTGCCTCTGGGACGAACGCCTGTCGACGGTCGCCGTGACCCGCACCCTGCTGGATGCCGATACCTCCCGTGCACGACGGGGCGAAGTGGTTGACAAGATGGCTGCGTCCTACATACTTCAGGGAGCCCTTGATCGAGCCCGCCTTGCCCCTCCTTCGATCGACGATCCGGATCTCGATTCCAATCAAGCCCTATAAGCGCATAGACCAGGCAAGTGACTGCTTCGCCTCGCAAAAGCGCCTCAGAAGATCCCACATGTATATCATCATCGAAGCCATCATCCCCACCTTCTTCCTTGTCGGCCTCGGCCTTTTCATGCGTCGAAGTGGCCTTATTCCGGAGAACAGTTGGGCCGGGATCGAAACCATTTCCTACTGGCTCTTCTTTCCGGCTCTGATCTTCAATTCTCTATTCAAGGCCAACCTGCAGGCGGTCCCGTGGGGTGACATGACCATCGCGCTGGTATGCGCCATCGTGGTCATGGCAGCCCTCCTTTTGGCCATCTATCCAATTCTCAAGAACGGCTTATCGGTCTCCAATCCGTCCTATACATCCATTTATCAGGGTGTTTTGCGCTGGAACGGCTTCATGGCACTGGCCATCGTCCAGAAAGCTTACGGCAATGACGCCATGGCACTTGTCGCCGTTGCCATGGCCGCCATGATACCGCTGATTAACATCATAATCGTCGCCGTCATGGCGATCTTTCTGTCGGAGAAGAAAGCGGGCTTCAAGCCGGTCCTGATCAACATTGCCAAGAACCCCTTCATTCTGGCATCCATCGCGGGCCTTGCTGTCAATCTGCTTGAAATCCCGCTCTGGGATCCGATTGCCTCAACCGTCGAGATCACAGGCCGCGCAGGCCTTGCCTCCGCCTTGTTGATCGTAGGCTCCGGCTTGAGCCTGCGTGCCGCCTTACCACCAAGCAAAGGTGTCTGGTTGGCAAGCGCCCTTCGCTTCATCGGCATGCCAGCCTTGACCGTTGGCTTTGCGATATTCTTTGGTCTATCCGGCGACCCTCTGGAAGTTCTGATCATTTGCACAGCCGTTCCCACCGCTATGAACAGCTATGTCCTCGCCAAAAAGATGGGCGGCGACGCCCCTCTGATTGCTGCCATTGCGACATGGCAGACGCCGCTTTCCGCCTTTGCCATACCGATCTGGCTGCTTGTCGCTCGTGCCCTGAATGCTGGATAGCCTTGTTCCTGGGCTCTGTTGGACCGGCCTAACAGGTTAAGTTAGCCGCCGGGTACTTGCGGCAGAGGACGACTCCACCTATAGCTACATGTCTAGCGAAACCTCAGACAACGCTAGGACGAAGATCGTGGCATTTGTGCACCGCCATCTGCTCGGCATAGACGGGCTGACCCCTCCCGAAATTACCGACCTGCTTGATCTGGCTGAAGAAGCCGTCAAGATTTCCCAACAAGTTGAAAAGAAGAAGGCGATCCTCAAGGGACGCACCCAGATCAACCTCTTCTTTGAAGCCTCCACCCGCACGCAAAGCTCTTTCGAGCTTGCCGGAAAACGGCTCGGTGCGGACGTCATGAACATGTCGGTGAAGAACTCCTCCGTCTCCAAGGGCGAAACCCTTCTCGACACGGCCATGACGCTCAATGCGATGCACCCGGACATACTTGTGGTGCGGCACGCAGCGGCAGGCGCTCCCCAACTGCTTGCCCGCAAGGTCGGCTGTTCAGTGATCAACGCCGGTGACGGCGCGCACGAGCATCCCACTCAGGCCTTGCTTGATGCCCTGACCATTCGGCGGCACAAGGGACAGCTCGACAATCTGGTCGTAGCCATCTGTGGCGACATTCTCCACTCGCGGGTGGCCCGCTCCAACATCCTTCTCTTGTCGGCCATGGGGGCCGAGATCCGGCTCATCGCCCCGTCGACCCTCCTGCCCGCCAACGTCGAGGCAATGGGCGTCAAATGCTACCGCGACATGCGCAAGGGCCTCGATGGCGCCGATGTGGTCATGATGCTGCGCCTGCAGCTTGAGCGGATGAACGGTGCCTTTGTCCCGTCCGTGCGTGAATATTTCCACTTCTACGGCCTCGACGAGGAAAAGCTTTCCTACGCCACAGACGACGCCATCGTCATGCACCCCGGCCCCATGAACCGCGGTGTCGAAATCGACAGTTCGGTTGCCGATGCAGGCCGCTCGGTCATTCACGAGCAGGTGGAGATGGGTGTCGCCGTTCGCATGGCGGTCATCGAGACCCTCTCCAAGAACACCGCCGAATTCGGCCCAGTCGAGCAGGAATAGGGACAAGACCATGCCTGAAAAGAACCAAGCACCCTTTGCCCTCACCAATGTGCGCCTGATCGATCCCTCGACCGGCCTCGATGAGCGCGGCGCCATCCTTGTCGAAGCTGGCAAGGTCAAGGCCATCGGCGCCAATGTCGCAGGTCACTTGCCATCGGACATCCTGCGGGTCGATGGAGGCGGCAAGATCGCAGCCCCCGGCCTCGTCGACATGCACGTCACCACCGGCGAGCCCGGCGCCGAGCACCGTGAAACCCTCAAGAGCGCCAGCCGCGCTGCCGCCGTCGGCGGCGTGACCACCATGGCCTGCATGCCCGATACCGATCCGGTGATCGACGACATCGCGCTGGTGGATTTCATCAAGCGCCGCGCCCGTGACACCGCCCGAGTTCATGTCGAGCCCTATGCCGCCATGACCCGTGGCCTTGCAGGCAAGGAAATGACCGAAATCGGCCTCATGCTCGAAGCCGGAGCCGTCGCCCTCTCCAATGGACGCAAGGCCATCACCAACGCCCAGATCATGCGCCGGGTGATGACCTATGCCTGTGACTTCGATGCCCTCGTCGTCCATCACCCCGAAGACCCCGATCTGGTCGGCAACGGTGTCATGAACCTTGGCGAGACCTCGACCCGGCTCGGTCTGCCCGGCATCCCGTGCGAGGCCGAAACCATCATGGTTGCCCGCGATGTCCGCCTCGCCCAGCTGACCGGTTGCCGCTATCACGCGGGCCAGATCTCCTGCGCCGAAAGCCTCGACATCATCCGCCGCGCCAAGGACAAGGGTCTGAAGGTCACCTGCGGTGTCTCGATCAACCATCTCACTCTCAATGAGAATGACATCGGCCTCTATCGCACCTTCTACAAGATGTCTCCGCCCCTTCGCAGCGAAGAGGAACGGCAGGCCATGATCGAGGGCGTTGCAGACGGCACCATCGACGTGATCGTCTCCGCCCATGACCCTCAGGACGTTGACACCAAACGCCATCCCTTTGCGGAATGCGCCGACGGAGCCGTCGGTCTGGAAACCATGCTGGCGGCTGCAATGCGCCTTATCCACAGCGATCAGTTGAGTCTGTCGCAAGCCCTGAAGGCCCTTTCCACCACTCCGGCAAGCCTTCTCGGTCTCAACGCGGGCAGCATCGCCCCCGGCAAACCGGCAGATATCATCGTCTTTGACCCTGACGTTCCCTGGGTCATGGATCGTGATCAGCTCCGCTCCCGGTCCAAGAACACGGCCTTCCACAAGGCACGGTTCAATGGCCGGATTCTTCAGACCTATGTCGATGGCCAGCAGGTTCACCATTTCGATCCCAGCTGATAGCCTGTAGTATGCCCAAAAGCCGGACCGGGAAAGACCCCGGTCCAATCAGACCCGAGGACGTACCCCATGCCAGATCCGATTACCTGGAGCCACTCGCTGCCCTACCTGTTGATGGCTCTGCTTTTTGGCTATCTGCTGGGCTCCACGCCGTTTGGTCTCATCCTGACCCGCATCGCAGGTCTCGGCGATGTTCGCGCCATCGGCTCGGGCAACATCGGCGCGACAAACGTGCTGCGCACCGGCAACAAGCTGATCGCTGCCCTGACGCTTCTGGGCGACCTGCTGAAGGGGACGGTCGCAGTTGTTGTTGCCAACGAATGGGGCAGCGAAACCGCCAATGTCGCCGGAATGGGGGCCTTTCTGGGACATCTCTTCCCGCTCTGGCTGGGCTTCAAGGGCGGCAAAGGCGTTGCAACCTTCCTTGGCGTCCTCCTCGGCCTTTATTGGCCCGGCTTCCTGCTATTCGGCTTCATCTGGCTGGCGACGGCCTACATCACGCGCTATTCCTCGCTGTCTGCCCTGATCGCCAGCGGCCTGACGCCCTTTGCCATGATCGGCTTTGGCGAGTGGCAATTGGCCGAGCTCTTCGCGGTTCTGGCCGCCCTGCTCTGGCTCAAGCACAAGCCGAACATCAACCGCCTGATCAACGGCACCGAGAGCAGGATCGGCGGCAAGAAGGAAACACCGCCCTCGGACGATGATCCGACGATCGTCAGCGAGACACAGCCACCGGAACAGACGCTCTAGCAGCCGCACCATCAAAGAGGCCTTGTCATGCAGAGCGGCGCTCCCCCCGCAGACGGGAATGGCTTGGATGCCGAAGAGCCAACCTTTCATCAGCTAAGCGACAGCGAACGCTTTGACTGGCTCCGTCTGATCCGGTCGGAAAACATCGGCCCGGCCACCTTTCACGATCTGGTGCGCTATTTCGGCAGTGCCAGCAAAGCATTGGAGGCCGTCCCGGATCTCGCCCGCCGGGGTGGAGCCCGTAAGCCGATCAGACTTGCGTCCGAACAGGACATAGAGGAAGAGTGGCAGCAGCTCTATCGCGCCGGGGCTCGCCTCGTTGCTCTGGGCGAGCAGGATTATCCCCGCGCTCTCGCCCATATCCATGCCCCTCCGCCCCTTCTCACGATTGCCGGCAACACCGATCTGGCGCAACGGTTGACCGTCGCAATCGTTGGCTCGCGAAACTGCTCTGCAATCGGCATCAAGCTGACCAAGATGCTGGCCTATGATCTCGGAGCTGAAGGTGTCACCATCACTTCGGGTCTGGCGCGAGGGGTCGACACAGCTGCCCATCAGGCCAGCCTTTCCACCGGAACCATCGCCATCGTCGCTGGTGGGCTCAATTGCATCTTCCCCAAGGAAAATCTCGATCTCGCCCATACCATTGCCCGACAGGGCCTGCTCGTCTCCGAAATGCCATGGAACTGGCAGGGACGGGCGCAGGACTTCCCACGCCGCAACCGCATCATCTCCGGTGTTTCCGCCGGAACACTGGTGATTGAAGCGGCCAAGCGCTCCGGCACCCTGATCACGGCGCGCTATGCGCTCGAACAGGGACGCGAGATCTTTGCCATTCCCGGCTCACCGCTCGATCCGCGTGCCGAGGGAACCAACAATCTCATCAAGCAGGGTGCCTGCCTCGTCTGCAATGCAGATGATATTCTCGCCAACCTGACCGAACGGTTTGCCAACGCTGGGTCTGTGACTGGCCTGATCAGCGAACCCGGCGGCCCCTCTCAGATAAAAGAGAGTGACGACGACCTCGATAGCTCTGTCAGACAAGACTTCATCAGGATATTGAGCCCAACCCCCATCACCATCGACGAACTGGTGCGCCAGTCAGGGCTGGCACCCGGAGACATTCACATGATGTTGCTGGAACTGGATCTGGCGGGAAAACTGGAACGCCACGGCAATCAGTCGGTCTCGCTCATCCCCTGAGAGCAATCAATGGGTGCAATCTCTGGGCACGATCCTGTCCCCAAGCAGGAGATAGTCGCGCCACACCGGCACCCTACATCACCCACTATTGCGGCCAACGCTCCGAAGCACGTCTGCCCGCACGACAGAGATCACTTTAAATTCTGGCCTATCCAACGAGCCCAAAAAGTTCAGTCCGGTTTGCGTATTGCTCCGGTGCGAATTTGACGGGAAATCTCCATCGCCTCGATCTGCGCCATTTCCAACAGATAGACCAGCATTGCCAATTCGCTCTTGCGGGCCATATCGGTCAGGTCTTGCAAATGGGTATATATATAGTCGGCAGTCTTTGTGGGCGACCCACCTGCTGCTTCCAAAGCACTGTCTCTCACGACTCTCACTCCGATACCCGGACGCCGGTGGAATCCGGACGATATTATGGACTGGTTTTGGTGCCAATAAGAAATTCGACACCTGCCATAATAGACAGTTGCATGTTTTAGCATAACTTATCAAGGGTTGTGTTTGTGTATTTTACGCGAATGTGAGAAAGACAAAATATCTCATGCGATTTCGCATCTCACCCTTGACCTTGGTGAGGGAAGCGGTCATTTGACAGGAATTGAATATAGAAGAATCAGGGATTATCGCCACCAACCGGACACAACCTGCTCGTGCCCGCAGCACCGTGGTCAGGAAGAAGAAGTACGGATATCCAATGGACCTTGTCATCGTTGAATCACCAGCAAAAGCCAAAACCATCAATAAGTATTTAGGTAAGAATTACAAGGTTTTGGCATCGTACGGACATGTCCGGGACTTACCATCCAAGGATGGCTCGGTGCTGCCTGACGAAGATTTTTCGATGACCTGGGAAGCCGATGCAAAAAGCAAGAAACGGCTCTCGGAAATTGCCGAAGCGGCGAAACAATCCGACCGCCTCATCCTCGCGACTGACCCTGATCGCGAAGGAGAAGCCATCTCGTGGCACGTACTTCAGGTGTTGAAAAGCCGTCGCGGCGTGCTCAAGGACAAGCCGGTCCAGCGGGTGGTTTTCAACGCCATCACCAAGGAATCGATCCTTGAGGCCATGAAGCATCCGCGCGATATCGATGTCCCGCTCGTCGATGCCTATCTTGCCCGGCGCGCTCTAGACTATCTGGTAGGCTTCACGCTCTCTCCCGTACTCTGGCGCAAGCTGCCCGGCGCGCGCTCCGCTGGCCGTGTGCAGTCGGTTGCCCTGCGCCTTGTCTGCCAGCGAGAGGAAGAGATCGAGCAGTTCATTCCGCTTGAATACTGGTCCATCATCGCCGACCTTCAGACCGCTGAAAGCGCCGACTTTCAGGCTCGTCTGGTCGCCGTGGATGGCGTGAAAAAGGGCCGACACGATATTGCCAACGAGACCGAAGCGGCCGACATCAAGGGCCTGATCGAAGCATCGAGCCTGTCGATCCTGTCGGTAGAGGCCAAGCCGGTCCGGCGCAATCCGTTCGCTCCTTTCACGACCTCGACCCTGCAGCAGGAAGCCTCTCGCAAGCTCGGCTTTGCCGCCGCCCGCACCATGCAGATCGCCCAGCGTCTCTATGAAGGTGTCTCCATCGGCGGCGAGACTGCCGGTCTCATCACCTATATGCGTACTGACGGTGTCCAGATCGCGCCGGAAGCCATCGGCCCGATCCGCGATGCCATCAAGGATGAGTTCGGCGCGCAATATGTACCGGGCGAGCCGCGCGTCTACACTTCCAAGGCTAAGAACGCGCAGGAAGCCCACGAAGCGATCCGCCCCACCGACATCCGCCGCCATCCCAAACAGATGGCAAAATATCTCGATGAGGAACAGCTCAAGCTCTACACACTCGTCTGGCGCCGCACCATGGCCAGCCAGATGGCCTCGGCCCAGATGGAGCGCACGACCGTCGACATCCTCGCCGAAAGTGGATCCCGCTCCGCCGAGCTGCGCGCCACCGGCTCCGTTGTCCGCTTTGATGGCTTCCTTGCCCTCTACACGGAATCCAAGGATGACGAAGAGGATGACGAAGGCAGCCGCCTGCCACCAATGACCAAGGGTGAGACGGTCAAGCAGAAGGCGATCAACGCCACCCAGCATCACACCGAGCCTCCTCCGCGCTTTACCGAGGCCACCCTCATCAAGCGCATGGAAGAACTCGGCATCGGTCGCCCCTCTACCTACACCGCGACCCTGTCCGTGCTGCGCGACCGCGGCTATGTCGTGCTCGACAAGAAGCGCCTCATTCCCGAAGCCAAGGGACGCCTCGTCACCGGCTTCCTGTCGAACTTCTTCGAGCGCTACGTCCAGTATGACTTCACCGCCGACCTCGAAGAAAAGCTCGACCGCATTTCCGCCGGTGAGTTGGAATGGAAAGACGTTCTGCGCGACTTCTGGAAGGAATTCTCCTCCCATGTGGACGGCACCAAGGAGCTGCGCGTCAGTCAGGTGCTCGACACCCTCAACGAAGTGCTCGCCGCCTATGCCTTCCCGCCACGCGAGGATGGCAAGGATCCACGCGCCTGCCCGTCTTGCGACACCGGCCAGCTCAGCCTGAAGACCAGCCGCTACGGCGCCTTCATCGGCTGCTCGAACTATCCCGAATGCGGCTACACCCGGCAGCTGACTGCCGACGGCAACAATGATGATCAGGCGCAGGCGGACGGCCCGAAAATCCTCGGAACCGATCCGGACACCGGCCTCGAGGTTTCCTTGCGCTCGGGTCGCTTCGGCCCCTATGTGCAGCTCGGCGACGACAAGAAGCCGCCGCGTTCCTCGATCCCCAAGGGCTGGGAGCTCGACAGCATTGATCTGGAAAAGGCCCTCAGGCTGCTTTCCCTGCCGCGCGAGGTGGGTCTTCACCCCGAAGATGGCAAAGTGATCTCAGCCGGCCTTGGCCGCTATGGTCCTTTTGTCCTGCACGAAGGCACCTATGCCAACCTGCCGAGTGTTGAGGACATCTTCACCGTCGGCCTCAACCACGCCGTCAGCCTTCTGGCCGAGAAACGCGCCAATGGCGGCGCTCGTCGCACCGCACAGGTCCTCAAAGATCTCGGTGAACATCCGGACGGCGGCCCGATTGCTGTCAAATCCGGCCGCTATGGTCCCTATGTCAACTATGGCAAGATCAATGCCACCCTGCCCAAGGACCTGAAGCCCGAAGAGGTCACCCTCGAAAAGGCTCTGGAACTGATCGCCGAGAAGGCTGGCAAGGGCGGCACCAAGAAAGCCGCCGCCAAAAAGACGACAACGAAAAAGACCGCTGCCAAGAAAACCACAGCGAAAAAGACAACAACCAAGAAGAAATCCGCAGCCAAGTCCGAAACGGAAGAGGCCGAGGATAGCTGAGCCCCGACGAAGGGGAGGACGTCTCGGCACTGACCTCAGAAAAGGACCGGTCATTGATACGCAAACGCAGACCGACCGTTGAAGACGGCCTTCCCTCCAAGGAAGAAGTACTGGCATTCATTGCCGAAAATCCCGGCAAGGCAGGCAAGCGCGAGATCGCGCGTGCCTTTGGCATCACGGGCGGGGCCCGCATCGGCCTCAAGCGCCTGTTGAAGGAACTCACCGAAGACGGCCATATCGAGAAGAACCGCAAGCGCCTGACCAAATCGGGCGAACTGCCTGCTGTGGGCATCTATCGCATTGTTGAGCGCGACTCCGAAGGCGATCTGATCGGCTTACCGGTCAAATGGGAAAGCGAAGAGCACGGCGAACCGCCACGGCTCCTCATCCAGCCGGACAAGAAGTCGAAAGCCGTCCCCGGCATCGGCGACCGCGTGCTGGCCAAACTGATCGAGCGCGATCTCGACCAGTTTGAAATGGCGGGCGTCCGTCAGGCAGTCCGCGTCATCAAGATCCTGCCCAAACGTGAGGATTCGATCCTCGGCATCTATCGCCGCGATCCAGTCAACGGTGGCGGGCGGCTGGTGCCCATCGACAAGAAGACGCACGAACTGGCCATTGACGATTCCGGTCGAGGTGACGCTCAGGAAGGCGATCTGGTCGCCGTCTCCATCACCCGTTCGGGCCGCTCCCGCACACCCCGCGCCCATGTGCGCGAAGTGATCGGCCCGATGGCCTCGGAACAGGCCGTCAGCATGATTTCCATTCATGCCCTCGGCATCCCCTACATCTTCCCGGATAACGTTCTGGCCGAAGCAGAACGGGCCACTCAGCCCGACATGAAAGGCCGCGAGGACTGGCGCGATGTGCCGCTGATCACCATCGACCCGGCCGACGCCAAGGACCACGACGACGCGATCTATGCGGAACCAGATACCGATCCGGCCAACGAAGGCGGCACCATCGCCTATGTCGCCATTGCCGATGTCGCCTATCACGTGCGCCTCGGCTCCAGCCTCGATCGCGAAGCCCTCAAACGCGGCAACTCGGTCTATTTCCCCGACCGCGTCGTGCCCATGTTGCCCGAACGCATCTCCAACAACCTCTGCTCGCTCAAGGAAGGCGAAGATCGCCCCTCCATGGCGGTGCGCATGGTGTTTGACAAGCACGGCCAGAAGAAACGGCACAGCTTCCATCGCGTCATGATCCGAGTCGCTGCCGGCGTCTCCTACAATCAGGCACAGGACGCCATTGACGGTCGCACGGACGAGAAGACCGGCCCGATCCTTGAGAGCATTCTGAAGCCTCTCTGGCAGGGCTATGCGACCCTGAAGGCTGGTCGCGATGCCCGCGAGCCACTCGAGCTCGATCTGCCCGAACGCAAGATGCAGCTCAAGCCCGACGGCACCATCGACCGGGTCTATGTGCCGCCTCGTCTCGAAGCGCACAAGCTGGTCGAGGAATTCATGATTCAGGCCAACGTCGCCGCAGCCGAGACACTGGAAAAGCACAAGCAGGGCCTAGTCTACCGCATTCATGACAATCCCTCCCCCGAAAAGCTGGAAGGATTGCGCGAGTTTCTCGGCTCGCTCGACCTCAACTTCCCCAAGGGCGGAAACCTGCGTCCGGCCAACTTCAACGCCATCCTCAACCGGATGGCCGACACCGAACATGGCCCGCTCGTCAGTCAGGTGGTGCTGCGTTCGCAGGCTCAGGCTGAGTATAACCCGGAGAATATCGGCCACTTTGGCCTCAATCTCTTGCGCTACGCCCACTTCACGTCGCCCATTCGCCGCTATGCCGACCTGATCGTCCATCGCGCCCTGATCGCGGCACTGAAGCTCGGCGATGACGGCCTGCCCCATGGCTTTGACGGCAAACTGGCCGATATCGCCGTCCACATCTCGACGACGGAACGACGGGCCATGACCGCCGAGCGCGACACCAAGGACCGGCTGATCGCAGCCTTCCTCGCGGACCGCATCGGCGCCAGCTTCCAGGGCCGCATCGGGGGCGTGACCCGCGTCGGACTATTCGTCCAGCTCACGGACACCGGCGCCGATGGCTTCATTCCCGCCTCAACGCTCGGCCATGACTATTACCATTATGACGAAGCCAATCACCAGATGGTCGGAGAAGCCACTGGCGAAACCTTCCGGCTTGGTGATACCGTAGATGTCAAACTGGTTGAGGCCGCCCCGCTTGCCGGAGCTCTGCGCTTTGAAATGCTGTCCGAGGGACGCAAGAACCCCAAAGGCAGATTTCCACGCAATGCCATGCGCAAAGGCAAGGGGCGGTCAGTGGTTGCAAGAACCGGGGGACGCAAGAAAAAACCCGGCACGACCAAACCAAGAAGCAAGAAAGGACGCGGACGGTAGACAACGCGTCCGGGAGAGGCCGCCCTTTCGGGGACGGTATAAAGAGGATAACGAGGAGAGGATCCCCTGACAAACCCGGCCCAAAACACCGTGGCGATCACCACAAAGCCCGGCAGGAATGTGTTCGCAGCCATGCGGCAAGGGGCTCTTGGCAGATGCCCCAACTGCCAAAAAGGCAAGCTGTTCAGCGGCTTCCTGACCGTATGCGACACATGCAATGTGTGTGGGGAGAATTATTCCCACCACCGCGCGGATGATGCTCCGCCCTATTTCACCATCTTCATCGTCGGCCACCTTGTGGTCTCGCTGGTCATCTGGGCCGAGGTTACCTTCAGACCGGAGCTATGGATCCATATGGTCATCTGGATCCCGCTGACCATCGCCATGTCCCTCGCCTTCCTGCGCCCCATAAAGGGGGCCATCGTGGCATTGCAGTGGGCCAACTATATGCACGGCTTCGACCCGGACAGCGAACCCGAAATCCCAGCCGAGTAAGTCATGACCACCAAAGCCCCAACGGACGCTGTTCCTCATACCGAGCTGTCGGTCAACGCCCAGCGCAACAACGACAGCTCCCACCCCCCCATGAAGCCCAAGGACGCGGCAACCCTCATCATCGTTGACCGAACGGGCCCTGCCCCAAAGATCCTGATGGGACGGCGCCACATGCGCCACCGCTTCATGCCGGGAAAATATGTCTTCCCCGGCGGGCGTCTCGATGCTGCCGATCGCCATGTGCCCTTCGCCAGCGATCTCAATCCGGGCGTGCTGGAAAAGCTGTCAAAATCGCCCAGAAACGGAAAGAGCGTTGCGACCATGCGCGGCCTTGGCATGTGTGCGATCCGGGAGACTTACGAGGAAGCAGGCCTCTTCATCGGCGCACCAGAGACCTCCCCGCGCCGCCTGCATGAGGACTGGCAGGCCTTTGAGGAACGAGGCCTGATGCCAGTTCTCGAGCCCCTGCGCCTCGTTGCACGCGCCATAACCCCTCCGGGACGGGTCCGCCGGTTCGACACGCGATTCTTTGCCGTAGATGCGGACCAAATCGTCGACCGCCTGCCCGAAGGGACAGGCCCGAGCGGGGAGCTCGAAGACCTGCACTGGCTCACCATCGAGGCGGCTCATGCGCTCGATCTTCCCCGCATCACGCAGGAGATTCTGCACGAACTCGACCTGCGGCTTCAGGCAGACCCGGACTTCACACCCCATCTGCCGACGCCATTCTTCTACATGAAGGGCAAACATATGGTCCGCGGCGAGATCTGAGCAGCGGAAAACAGTCTAGTTTTAAGGCTGTCCGCCAGATTCAAGTCGATAAATGGGGTCGCACTCTTGACAATGAGCCAGCTTTGCGTAGTTTGGCGGCTCGAAACAGCTTTCAGCTGAGCCGGTCCTTTTCCGCTCAGCATATTTCAGGCTCGACAGGTACAGGATCGAGAACGCCTCCGAAACCGGAGCGATGCAGACCCTGAGCGGCGAGCCCAAAGGACGGAAAAGTCAAATGGCTAAGGCAACAACAATCAAAATCCGTCTCGTCAGCACCGCTGATACGGGTTACTTTTACGTCACCAAGAAGAATTCCCGCACCATGACCGAGAAAATGGTCAAGCGGAAATACGACCCGGTGGCAAAGAAACACGTTGAGTTCAAGGAAGCCAAAATCAAATAAGGCCCCTTTTCAGCTGATTTCAAAAAAGCCCGCTTGCTCATCTGGCAAGCGGGCTTTTTCGTGTGCCTAGTTCAACCACACTTCCCCAGCCTCATGGACACCCAATTGGCATGAGACCGCATCCGCGATTGGTATTCGATTGGCAGCGCTGTCACCGGTACGAAACAGCACACAAACGAGCTCGAAAAGCCGTAGAGACGAGCGTATAGATGTGCGATTTGAAGGAAGAAAGGATGGCCGGTTCAGAGCTACAGACCACTTTGAGGAGGCCACTCTTGCTGTATCTGAACCGACCAAGCCCCACGGTCCCAGGAGATGCGGCGGACCTAGGTTGTCCGTAGGGTAACTGTTGATCATGTGTGAGAAAGAGCTGGCGCAATTCTAGCGTACCAGTTTTGTGACCTGCCCCACACTTGTCACTTGAAGATTAGCCTAACAAACTCAGTGACAAATTCAACGCATTGTTTAACCATTCTTTAAGAAATATCAAACGCAATGAACAGTTAAGGTTAATCTGTCTCGATTCTGAACAATTTACATGGATTTCAGGCCTTGCCGAGCCGATTCCAAGGTCTCGCTCATACAAGGCCGGCAAGCTTTACAGGTCTCAAACACCTGTTTGTCGCCGGATGAATACGTACTAATGATTACAAATCTTGATTTTGGACAGTCTTTATGATCGCAAGTGATTCTTTTTTCAGACGCGCCCGCACCCGAATTTGTCCGATCCAAATTTAGGTAATGATGTCCACAAGTTATCAACTATCTTGTGATCAAGCGGCGTGATCCTCGGCAAGGACCACTCGATTCCGGCCCTCCCTTTTGGCCTTATAGAGGGCCTGATCAGCAAGCTTGAGAAGAGCATCCTGGCTCTCCAAACCGTTGATGGTCGCAGCAAGGCCAATCGAGACAGTCACATCGATCATCTGCCGGCCCTTGTGAATGATGAAAGGCTTTTCAGCGACCTTTTTGCGGATGCGTTCGGCAACGACCGTCGCAAGGGAATGGTCGGTGTCGGGCATGATGACCACGAACTCTTCGCCGCCATATCTACAGACCAGATCGATGCCGCGCGTATTCTTGCGCATCCGGTGGGAGAATTCCTGCAGCACTTCATCCCCCGCATCGTGACCGTAGGTATCGTTGACGGACTTGAAGAAGTCGATATCCATCAGCAAGAGGGAAAGCGGCTTTTCCTTCTCCCTGGCGGAGGTCAGCAGAGAATTGAGATGTGTCGTCATGTAGCGACGATTGTAGAGCTTGGTGAGGCCATCCGTGATGGCCAGCTCCATCGTGTGCTGAATGGAATGACGCAAGGCATCCGTATAACGTTTGCGGAGCACCTGTGTCTGGATCCGGGCCAGCAACTCGTTCCGGTCAACCGGCTTGCGGATGTAATCATTCACGCCCAGATCGAGAGCCCGCATGATTCGCGCTTCTTCACTTTCATCGGCGAGTGCAAGGATCGGCAGCATGCGGCTGGATTCGAGCGAACGCATCTGGGCACAGAGCCTCAGCGCATCAAAAGTGTTCATGTTGAGATTGACGATCGCGCAGTCGAAGTCTTCATCGGCGCAGCGCCGCAAAACGGACTGGCTGTCATTCTCGACAAAAAGATCAAACGTACCACGCACTTGCTTGCTGATCCGCTCTGCACTGGAGCGCATGTCGTCCACCAGCAGGATCCGGCCGCCTTCCATGCTCTGGAGCTGATCTAGGATGGTGCCGTCATCAATCCCCATTTGCTCTGTGGTCGAGGCACGAGAGCGCAACTCGTCAGTCATCATCTTGATGCGGACGAGGCTCTTGACCCGCGAGATCAGGGCCAGATCGTTGACTGGTTTGGTGAGGAAATCGTCAGCCCCGGCGCGGAGCCCGTCCACGCGGTCGCTGACCTGATCAAGGGCAGTCACCATCACCACGGGAATATGCATGGTCTGCGGATTGGCCTTGATGCGGCGGCAGACCTCAAAGCCGTCCATCCCAGGCATCATCACATCGAGCAGAACGATATCGACCATGTGATTGTCGAGAATCTGCAGTGCTTCCGAGCCGCTGTTTGCGCACAGAACGTCGAAATACTCGGCCATCAAACGGGCTTCAAGCAGCTTCACATTGGCAGGAATGTCATCTACGACAAGAATGCGGGCAGACATCGGCAATCCTTAGGACAGGCAAACTCAGGCATCACCAGCGTAGGTGCGCACAGTTTCAATGAACTTGGCAACGGAAATCGGTTTTGAGAGATAGGCCTCGCAACCACCTTGCCGAATCCGCGCTTCATCGCCTTTCATGGCAAAGGCCGTCACGGCGACTACGGGAATAGCCCTGAGATCGTCGTCTTCCTTGAGCCATTTGGTGACTTCAAGGCCCGAGACTTCCGGTAGCTGGATATCCATCAGGATGAGATCGGGACGATGCTCCCGCGCCAGATCGAGCGCCTCAAGACCATTTCTGGTCCCGATGGTCTCGTAACCATAGGCTTCGAGCAGATCGAGGAACAGCTTCATGTTCAACTCGTTATCTTCGACTATGAGTATCTTCTTGCCCATGGTCCCCGTCCTTGAAATCCCCTTGCGAACAGCGGATCCCTCCCCACCAGAATAGATCTGGGTTTCTTCGTCAGATTCGGTATTATCGTCACAATTCTATATACAGATCAAACCTTTCAAAAGGGCAAACAGGTCCAATGATTGCAAATCGCTCACTGCCGAGCTTTGAAGAAGCAGAGTCTCTGGCCATCAAGGCCCTCGGGTTTCTGTCCTCGGACGCAGAACTCATGGGCCGGTTTCTGGCACTGAGCGGGCTCGACCCGTCCGATTTGCGCCAAGTCGCTGCAGAGCCATCCTTTTTGGCTGCAATCCTCGACTTTTTGCTCGCCGATGACGCCCTCGTTCTGGCTTTTGCCAGCAACAATGCCATCGCGCCGGAAGCCGTGGTGACCGCAAAAGCCCGCCTTGATCCCATGAGCATGGCAACCACGGGCTCATTCTAGAGAACGAAAGGACCGCGCTTCAAAGACCCTGCGATTGAAGCGAATCACCTTGTGGACGGTGCCATGACTCACATGCATCACTTTCTGTGTCGGGATTGCCTGCATGACGGTCAGGGAACGCCGAGGCGTTGCCCCCATTGCCACTCTCCGCGCCTCATTCGCCATGCTGAGCTCAAAACTCTCTCGATCGCCCACATCGACTGTGATTCCTTCTATGCCTCGGTGGAGAAGCGCGACAATCCGGAGCTTCGCGACAAGCCGGTGATCATCGGCGGAGCCCAGCGCGGTGTTGTTGCCACGGCCTGCTACATCGCCCGCATTCGTGGCGTGAAATCCGCTATGCCGATGTTTCAAGCCAAAAAACTCTGCCCCGACGCCGCTATCATTCGCCCTGACATGGCGAAATACAGTCGGGTCGGTCGGGAGATCAGGGAGGCCATGCAGGCCCTGACCCCATTGGTCGAGCCGCTCTCCATCGACGAGGCCTTTCTCGACCTCACCGGCACTGAAAAGCTGCACCATGCCTATCCCGCCCTGACGCTTGTCCGGTTTGCCCAGAAAATGGAGCAGGAGATCGGCATTTCGGTCTCTGTCGGCCTCAGTCACAACAAGTTTCTGGCCAAAGTGGCTTCCGATCTCGACAAGCCACGCGGCTTTTCGATGATCGGCAAGGAAGAGACCCTCTCCTTCCTCAAAGACCAGCCGATTGCGCTTATCTGGGGCGTGGGAGCTGTCTCGCAGAGAAAACTCGCCGATGATGGCTATCACACCATCGGACAGTTGCAGACTGCCGATGAGACGGAACTTGCCAAACGCTATGGCTCACTGGGTCTCAGGCTCGCTCGCCTGTCGCGGGGGGAGGATTCAAGGACCGTCTCGGCCCATTCGGAGACCAAGAGCATCAGCTCGGAGACGACCTTCAACCGCGATCTGTCGAGCGCCGATGACTTACTGCCGATCCTGAGACGCCTGTCCGAGAACACCGCCAAACGCGCCAAGAAACAGGGCCTCGCGGGGCGGACGATCACGCTCAAGCTCAAGAACCCACAATTCCGCTCGATCACCCGCAGTCGCTCCCTTGCCGACCCGACTCAGCTTGCCGACCGGCTCTACGGCATGGGAAAAGAGCTGTTGCTCAAGGAACTCGACGGGGAAAAGAGCTTTCGCCTGATCGGCATTGGCCTCTCGGAGCTGGAACCAGATCTCCTTGCCGATCCTCCCGACCTTGTTGACCTGCAGGCAGGAAAGCGCGCCAGCGCCGAAAAGGCCATGGACAAGCTCAGCGAGAAATTCGGCGGCAAGATCGTCGAACTCGGGCTGACCCTCAAAGGACGCTTGAAGTCAGAGCGCCCCGATCAGGATCGCGTCGAGGTCCACTCAGCCCAAAAGCCCGACGAAGACAGTGGCATCGACTAATTGCCCCTATTCGCAAGGCGTTACGGGTATCAATTCGAGCTCGCTGATCGAGAAGTCGAGGGTAAAGTCGCGAAAGCCGAAATGCATGTTGCCCGAGATGCCATTGGCATAGATTTCGGTGTTGATCTCATAGATTGGCATCATGTCCTCGGCATTCTTGGACGCCGCGTAGTAGGAGATCGTCACCGGCCATCCCTTAACACCGACCAGCACGGGATGCGGTACGCTGTCCTCTTTGCCCACAAAGGGCGTGCCGATGGAGGTCGAAACCTGAAAATACTGCCCCGGATCATCCGATCCATCAAAGACATTGGCCGTGAAGACCGGCTCGCCAGCCTCTGCCGCTGCGAGCATTCCTCGCTGATAGGCAACAGGAAAGGTGACATTCTCCGGCAGTTCAAACGCCATACTCGAAGGCTGTGACATCTCGACCCTGGTCATGCCGCCCTGTTTGGCGGCAGATCCGCGCTGACCTTGCTGGGGCGTCTGGTTGACTTGTCGGCGTTTGAAAAACTCGTAGCTTTCCCCTTCAACGCCCTCATAAGCTGCCATCTGAACATCCTCAAGGGCGGTAGCGCCTTCGGACATTTGCGTTGAAGTCACCAGCCGCTGAGAGGTGGCATAGCCCTCGCAGGCGCTGCCCTTGAACTCATAGGCCATCCGGCCATTGAGAGCGGAAATCGCAGTGATCTTTGACGAGCCCTGCGCCTCATCGCTGAGATCAACCTCATAGATGGCCCTGTAGGGTGCCAACTGCGGAGCCGCTGGCTGGGCAAAGACCACCCCGCTCCAACAGGATCCAGCCAGAAGGGGAACAACAAGAGCAACAACGTGAGGGCGCATCAGAAAACCGATCGTCTTGAGGGAAAGCCGGAAAGTCCAGCCATTATTCATGAACAATGTAAGAAAGCAATGAAGGGTTTCAACCTGCCCCGCACGCGCGGCCAACAGCTGGCATGTTGAACTCGAGAAGGTTTGACTGGCATTCTTGCGTCCGCTTTCGTAAACAATGAGACTTGCGCAAAAGAGTGTGGGCTTATCGCCCTACCAGATCCAGTTCATCGGCCAAAGGAAAGACAGCATGACCGGAACCATCGAAAGCAAACTTGCCGAACTCGGCATCACCCTTCCAGAAGCGGCCGCGCCTGCTGCCAACTATGTTCCCTTCGTCAAATGCGGCAATCAGCTCTTCATCTCCGGCCAGATCCCGATGACCGCCGAAGGCATCCAGTTCAAGGGCAAACTCGGCGAAACGATGAAAACCGAGGAAGGCGCGGAAGCTGCCAAGCTGTGCGCCATCAATCTCATTGCCCAGATGAAAGCGGCAACCGGCGATCTCGACAAGGTGGCCCGTGTGGTCAAGCTCGTCGGCTTTGTCAATTCCACCGGCGACTTCGGCGAGCAGCCTGCCGTCATCAACGGCGCCTCGAACTTCATGGTCGAAGTCTTCGGCGACAAGGGCCGCCATGCCCGCTCAGCCGTTTCCGCGGCTTCCCTGCCGTTTGGTGTGGCTGTTGAAGTGGAAGCCATTGTTGAGCTCAGCGAAGGCTGATAGGTTGGGGGCCTGATCCATCTCTTCTTCTGATCTGACAGGTCCCCTACCCCATGCATCATCCGGACATTTCGTGGCTAACGGCCCGCCCCATTGCGCATCGCGGCTTGCACAAGGCCACCGATGGCATCGTTGAAAACTGCCTCAAGGCCTATGACGCGGCCATCGCGGGCAACTTTGCCATCGAACTCGACGTACAGATCACAGCCGATGGCAAGGCAGCCGTCTTCCACGACTATACCCTCGACCGGCTGACCGAAGCCTCGGGGCGGATCGACGAGATGACGCTGGCTGAACTCCACGAAGTTCCCTTCAAACAGACCACCGACCGGATCATCGATCTGAAGGCCCTCGTTGACCATGTCGGCGGAAGAGTGCCGCTGGTGATCGAACTCAAACCTGCAAAGGTCGAGGATGGACGACTGGAACAGGCCGTCAGCAAGGCGCTCGAGGGCTATGGCGGCAAGGCTGCTCTGATGAGCTTCTCCCCCTATTCCGTCAAGACCATGAAATCCCTCACCAATCGCCCGCGCGGCATCCTCTCGCTTGACTACAGCAAATCCAAGGCGGAGGAAGATCTCGGCAAGGACGACCCTTACGCCCTTACGCATATGCTGCATGTGATGGAAACCGAGCCGGACTTCATTTCCTACAATGCCAAGGACCTGCCAATGCCCGGCGTCGATCTACTCAAGGCCATTTACGGCCTGCCGGTCATCTGCTGGACGATCAGAAGTCCCGAGGAACAAAAAATTGCTCTAAAGCATTGCGATCAGGTGACCTTCGAGGGTTATAATCCCGACGATATGACCTAAATCTATAGAGATACTTTTTCACTTTCCCGAAGGATACATATGCCCGAAGACGCATCTGGCTATCAGCTGCATATTGTCCATTCCATGCGAGAGATTGGTGAGGAGGCATGGACCGCCTGCCTTGATGGCACATTGTCGCCGCGCAAGGCCAATCCTTTCATGTCCTACGCCTTTCTCGAGGCGCTGGAGCTGTCGGGCTGTGTCTCCGAGCAGACAGGTTGGCTACCGCACCATCTGGTGCTGAGGGACGACAAGGAGGCCGTGCTGGCGATCCAGCCGCTCTATCTCAAGTCTCACAGTCAGGGCGAATATGTCTTTGACTATGCCTGGGCCGATGCGCTCGAACGCGCTGGCGGGCAATATTACCCCAAGCTCTTGAGCGCCATCCCCTTCACCCCGGTCAACGCCCCCAAGGTGCTCGCGGTCAAGGGCATCAATCGCGACATCGCCATCGCCGCCATGGCGAGCGGCATGCGCCAGCTTTGTGAACGCTATCCGATCTCATCTGCCCACCTCACCTTTCTGCCCTCGGATCAGAAGGACAGCTTCGAGTCTCAGGGTTTCCTCGTGCGCCGGGATCGCCAGTTCCATTGGGTCAACGAGGATTACGAAACCTACGACGATTTCCTTGCCCAGCTCTCCTCCCGCAAGCGCAAGAATATCCGCAAGGAACGCAAGACCGCCCAGAGCCATGGTCTCACCATCCTTCACAAGACCGGCGATGACCTGAGCGAGGCGGACTGGGATGCCTTCTTTAATTTCTACATGGACACAGGCTCCCGCAAGTGGGGCAGCCCCTATCTCAATCGCCAGTTCTTCTCGCTGATCGGTGAACGGATCCCGGACAAGATCCTCCTGATGCTTGCCTATGATGGCGACCTGCCAGTGGCCGGAGCGCTCAATCTGATTGGTGGCGACACGCTTTATGGCCGCTATTGGGGCACCATCGGCGACTATCCCTGCCTGCATTTCGAGCTCTGCTATCATCAGGCCATCGAATGGGCTATCGAGCATGGCCTTGCCTGCGTCGAGGCGGGCGCACAGGGCGAACACAAGCTTGCGCGAGGTTATGTGCCGCAAACCACCTGGTCAGCACACTGGATCGATCATCCCGGCTTCCGGGACGCCATCTCGGACTATCTGGAGCGCGAGCGTCACGCCGCCGCCGAAGAGCAGGACATTCTTGCCGAACTATCCCCATTCAAAAAGACCAACGGTGGAAACGGCGAATAGACCTCACGCCACTGCCCTGTTAGTCTCACCCCGAATACTCTGTCTCGCTTCCTCGAAGCCAAGCAATGTTGGAAATGGAAATGACTGCACCAGCTTATGACAACGACAATATCTTCGCGAAAATCCTGCGCGGTGAGCTGCCAAGCCACAAGGTCTATGAAGACGACATGACTATCGCGATCATGGACATCATGCCGCGCGCGGACGGTCACACGCTGGTCATTCCCAAGAATCCGTCCCGCAATCTGCTCGATGTCGCCCCCGAAGACATCAATGCAGTGGTGGCAACGGCGCAAAAGATCGCCCGTGCCCAGATGATCGCCTTCGAGGCCGATGGTGTCACGGTGAACCAGTTCAACGAAGCCGCAGGCGGTCAGGTGATCTTCCACCTCCATGTCCATGTGATCCCGCGCATGGAGGGCATTCCCCTCGGTCCGCACACCGGCGAAATGGCCGACGGCGACCTTCTGGTAGGTCATGCAGAAAAGATCCGCAAGGCGCTCGAAACGCTCTGATCTTCTGGGTCGGCTTTGCATCTCACAAAACATCAAAGGCCCCGAACAGGGCCTTTTCTTTTTGGCAGAAACCCTTCGCGTACCAGTCAGCCCGAAAAGCTGACACCGAACAGCAGCGACAGACAGGCAAGACTGACGCCACCGGTCAGAACCGCCAGAAACAGATTGTGATAAAGACCGAAATAGAGACCGGTTGCCAGCCCGACAGCAATCAGGCGGATCCATATGGGGATTTCGACAAGCGCCCCGGTGGGAAACAGGATGAGCCGCATGATCACACCGGCGACCAGCGCGTTGGCAACGGCCCGCGCAAGCAGGATCCACTCGCTGTCATCCCTCAGGCGCCCCGCAAAACTGACCCCGAGCCAGCGCCAGATATCGGTGGGCAGGAACCCGACCAGCAGGATGAACAGATAGGGCCACCAACTGGCATCTATAGCGTCAAAGGTCAGGTTCACAGCCGTTTCCTCTTCACATAGCCGATGCCATAGGCCAGAAACCCTCCAATCACTCCGGTGAGCAGCAGATCAACGCCCGGCATCAGAACAGCAAACAGCGGCCCGAGAGCGAACCCGATCACCAGAGCCAGACGATCCGACAGCATGCGGGCGGCACTCGGCAGCGTGAGCATGAAATAGAGCGGCGTCGTCATGAACAGGGCCGCCGCCACGACCGGCGGCACAGCCCCGGCAATCTCGTAGCCAATCCCGGTAATGCAGACATTGATCAGACTAAGGCTGACCGCAAAACCGGCAAAGAAGGGAACGCGTCCTTTCCGCGGAATGTCCCAAAGCTTGCTCATGCCGAATACCCATGAGGTGATCGCGATATAGTGGGAGAGAAAATAGAGCTGCCATTTCGGCGTTGTCTTGTCCCGCAGCACCGGCACGAGCGCCACCATCATCGGCATCATGCGCACCGATGCGAGGGCTACGGAGATGGCAATGGTAAGCAGTCCTGCTCCCGCAGCAACGCCCCCCACAAGCACCACAGCGCTCGGCAGGGCCCAGATCGCCAGCGTCATGAACATCGCATGCAGAACATCGATCCCGCTCTCACGCGCAAATCCGCCAAAGCCGGTGAAGGACACCATCAACACCAGCGCCGGAGTCGAGATCAGCTGGCGCATGCCACGGCCATACCAGACCAGAGAGGAGACTTGATCCTCCGGTTCGGCTTCCGGATCGGGAGAAGGGGAATGTTGGTCTGACATGAATTTCTGAGCGAATGGTGTGTCGCTACAATTTGACACATCTGTCCAAAGCAGACAACGCCCCCTCCGTCGAATAGTGAAAGGAGCGAAAATCCCGGTTTTCGGTCACTTCTACCAGCGCCAGAAGGAATGGGTAAAGAGCGCCAGCCCTGACAGAATCTCCAGCCGCCCGAGAATCATCTCAATGGCAAGCAGCCATTTTGCGGCATCGGGCAAGGTCGAGAAATTGCCCGCCGGGCCTATGATGTCGCCAAGCCCCGGCCCCACATTCGCAACGGCCGTCGCGGAAGCCGAAATCGCGGTGACGAAATCGAGCCCGGTCATCTGCAACAAAATTGCGAACAAGATGAAGGTCGCAAAGAACAGGAACACGAGACTGAGCGTCGAGGCAGCCATGGCATTGTCGACCACCCTCACCCCGTAGCGCATCGGCACGGCACGGTTGGGATAGACAAGTTTGGCAGCGGCTTCCTTGATCACCAGCCACGAGACCACGAAACGGAACTGCTTCAACCCGCCCGCCGTAGAGCCGGAGCATCCTCCAAAGAAGGTGAGGATGAAGAAGAAAACGCCGAACAGCGGTCCCCATGTCTGATAGTCCCCGGCCCCGAACCCGGTGGTCGTGACAATCGAGATCACATCGAACAGGCTGACCACGAGATCCTCGACGCTTCCCCCCGGCGACAAGGCCTGCTTGAAGAAATAGATCAGCAGTGTCGCGATAATCACGCCACGGAAGTAGAGCGAAATCTGCGGATCCTTCGGCCGATCCGTCGCGAAGAATCGGATCATGTAGAGGAACGGCATGCCACCGAGGAACATGAACAGCGATGCTGCCAGAAGGATGCCGAGACTGTTGAAATGCGCCATCGAATTGTCCGAGGTGGAATAACCGCCTGTCGACAGGGTCGTCATGGCATGGTTGATCGCTTCGAACGACGTCATCCCGAGAAGATAGTAGGAAAGCGCACAGGCAAGCGTCAGGGCCGAATAGACCATGGCGATCTTGGCCGCAAACTCGCGAATACGGGGATAGGGATTGTCGCTCTGTTCGGAGGATTCCAGAAAGAACAGCCTCTGCCCGCCCGGCCCGATCATTGGCAGAATGGTCACACTGATGGCAACGATCCCGAGACCGCCGATCCATTGCATGAAGGATCGCCAGAACAGCAACCCCGGCGCCATGCTGTCAAGGCCACTAAGCACCGTCGAGCCGGTCGTCGTCAGCCCCGAGACGGTCTCGAAGAAGGCATCGACAAAGCTAAGGTTGAGAGAGGAGAAATAGAGTGGCAGCGACGCAAACAGGCTGATCGAGATCCAGATGCCGTTGACGAACATGATCGACTTGCGGATCGTCCACTCGCCTTCCTGCCCACGCATGGCCAGAAACAGCGCAACACCGAAGGCGACAGACACGGAACCGCCGCCCACGAAGGTTTGCCAGTCCTCATTGAAAATCGCCAGATCGATGATGGCAGGAACAAACATCAACCCGCCAAGAGCAGCAATCAGAATCCCAAGTGCCGAGAGCACGGGCCACCTCTTCGAAAACGTCGCGGACGATGAGACCGCTGAATCCGCGGAATTTACGACCATTGAGTTGCAAAATAAAGGGGGCAACCGAATAGGAGCCATGCACCCAATAAAATTTCAGCTCAGGAACAAGGCAGACAACATAGCCCGAACAATTTGAGACCTGGCTATTCACCATCAAAAAAGCGTTGATATATCAATGTAATCAGAAGCATATACCCTGCGCCGAGCGTCAGGATATTCTTCAGCAATTCAATCCCGTCGGCCTGCCCGGTAAAAGGATCGATGAGACTGCCAAAAATACCATTGGGGAAAGCCACACGCATGGTGGCGCTTGCGCCCATCAAGGATGCGATGGCAAAAGCAAAATAGAGCAGAAACAGGCGTAGCCATCTTGGCAGATCGGGAAACATGGAAAGGCAGAACGCCGGGTGTTAACCACCCGGCGCCTCATAATCATTTCTTTTCGACCTTGGCAACGCGTGGCACCGAAGACTTTTTCGTTGAAGCCCGCGGCTTGCGTTTCTTCGGAGGCGTTTGGGTTTCCTCCGACGCAGCCTTGGTCTCATCAGCCTTCTCGGCCTTGGAAGACTTTGGCTTCTTCGGCACCACCGGCGGTTCCTCGATCACAGTCAGGAACAGTTTTTCCATATTGTCGAGGTCGATATCGACCCGAACAGTACCGCCATTGACGAGCTTGCCGAACAGGATCTCCTCGGCCAACGGCCGTTTGATATGCTCCTGAATGACACGGCCAAGCGGACGCGCACCCATTTTCGGATCATAACCCTTCTTGGCAAGCCACGCAGTCGCGGCATCCGTCAGCTCGAAGGTCACGCCGCGATCAGCCAGTTGGGCCTCAAGCTGCATGACGAACTTGCGAACCACCTGATGAACCACCTCGGTCGGCAGAGAGCCGAACGGGATGACCGCATCAAGCCTGTTACGGAATTCCGGCGTGAACAGTTTGTTGATCGCTTCCTCGTCATCACCGGAGCGGGCAACCTGGGTGAAGCCCATGGCAGGCTTGTCCATTTCGGTTGCGCCTGCGTTGGTGGTCATGATCAGGATGACATTGCGGAAATCGACCTGCTTGCCGTTGTGGTCGGTCAGCTTGCCGTGGTCCATCACCTGCAACAGGATGTTGTAGAGATCCGGATGGGCTTTCTCCACCTCATCAAGCAGCAGCACACAATGGGGATGCTGGTCGACACCATCGGTCAGAAGACCGCCCTGATCAAAGCCGACATAGCCCGGAGGCGCACCGATCAGACGCGAAATCGTGTGACGTTCCATATATTCGGACATGTCGAACCGCAGCAATTCCACACCAAGCAGCTCGGCGAGCTGCCGAGCAACCTCGGTCTTGCCCACCCCGGTTGGGCCGGAGAAGAGATAGTTGCCGATCGGCTTCTCAGGCTCGCGCAGGCCGGCTCGGGCCAGCTTGATCTGGCTCGTCAGGGCATCGATTGCCTGATCCTGACCATAGACCATGCGCTTGAGGTTGATTTCGAGGCTAGCAAGAACCTCCTTGTCGTCCTTGGACACGGTTTTCGGCGGGATGCGGGCCATCGTCGCGATGGTGGCTTCCACTTCCTTGACCGTGATGCTCTTGCGGCGACGGGAGGCAGGCAGCAATTGCTGAGCCGCACCGGTCTCGTCGATCACGTCGATCGCCTTGTCAGGAAGCTTGCGGTCATGGATATAACGCGCGGAAAGCTCCACCGCCGACTTGATCGCGTCGTTAGAGAATTTCACGCTGTGATAATCCTCGAAATAGGGCTTGAGGCCTTTGAGGATATCAATGGCATCCGGAATGGACGGCTCGTTGACGTCAATCTTCTGGAACCGACGCACCAAGGCCCGGTCCTTCTCGAAGAACTGGCGATATTCTTTATAAGTCGTCGAGCCCATGCATCTGAGGTTGCCTGAAGCGAGAGACGGCTTGAGCAGGTTCGATGCATCCATCGCACCGCCAGACGTCGCACCAGCACCGATCACCGTGTGGATCTCGTCGATAAACAGGATCGCTCCGTCGAACTCTTCGATTTCCTTGATGACGCGTTTTAGACGCTCTTCGAAGTCACCACGATAGCGGGTACCCGCCAGCAGCGTCCCCATGTCGAGCGAGAAGATCGTCGCGCCCTTCAGGACATCTGGCACCTTGTCCTCGACAATGCGTTTGGCCAGACCTTCGGCGATGGCGGTCTTGCCGACCCCCGGATCGCCAACGAACAACGGGTTGTTCTTGGACCGGCGGCAGAGCACCTGAATCGTCCGATGGATTTCTGCGTCACGCCCGACAAGCACATCGATCTTGCCATCGAGAGCCTTCTCGTTGAGGTTGACCGCATAGGCCTTGAGGGCTTCGGTTTTGCCGCCGTCCTCTTCTTCTCCCTCAACACCGAACTCCTCGTCGTCCTCTTCTTCCACACCGCTGGGAGAGACGCCCTCGGACATGCCCGGAGCCTTGGCGATTCCGTGAGAAATGTAGTTCACGGCGTCATACCGGGTCATTTCCTGATCATGCAGGAAGAAGGCCGCATGGCTTTCTCGTTCAGCAAAGATCGCAACCAGAACATTGGCCCCGGTCACTTCCTCGCGGCCCGAGGACTGGACGTGAATCACCGCCCGCTGGATAACCCGCTGGAAACCGGCCGTCGGTTTGGCGTCCTCTCCCTTCTCCTGAACGAGATTGGAGAGTTCATTGTCGATATAATCGAGCAGGTTGCTTTCCAACAGACGCAAATCGACCCCACACGCGCGCATCACTGCTGCGGCATCGCTATCATCGACAAGCGCCAGCAACAAATGCTCGAGTGTTGCATACTCCTGAGACCGCTCGTTGGCGGCCATCAGGGCTTTGTGCAGGGCGATTTCCAAACTGTTAGAAAATGACGGCACTGGCAATCCTCACTTCTTTTCCATAATACATTGCAAAGGGTGTTGGTGCTTGTGAGCAAAATCCATCACCTGGGAGACCTTTGTTTCGGCCACCTCATAGGTAAAGATGCCACATTCACCGACACCGTGATGATGGACATGCAACATGATCCGGGTCGCATCTTCCCGGCCCTTGTTGAAAAAGGCTTCCAGCACATGGACCACAAACTCCATGGGCGTGAAATCATCATTCAACAGAAGAACACGATACATATTCGGACGCTTGGTCTTGGGCTTGGTCTTTGTGGCAATCCCGACCTCATTGTCATCACCTACGCGACGAATATCCTTGCTCATTGCTCAGACTGTCTCCAAAACTTCCATTCTCGCTCCGATGAGCCATCTTACTGACCTGAAAGGCGCGGTTTCCCGCGCTCGGTTGGTCTTCCTCGCGCCCGATATGCCCATCCCTGTCAAAAAACACAGGTCGGAATGCATCGGCGCGAACTTGTTCCGTCACTCAATGTAAGCACAAATCAGAGTCATTGTAAGGGGATCATCTCTCAATACTCAATAACTCAATTGTTATCGATTTGGTAAGATGCGTCAATCAGTTACCTAATTTCGCTTAACCCTGTAGCAGTGAATTTCTTTTGCAAATTGCAGCCGGCCCGGCAATTTTTACCTTTTCCTAACCGAGATTTCCTACGCTGTAGAAACGGTAAGCCATGGGCATAAATTTGCCCTCCAAAATCCCCCAAGGACGAGCAGAAATGCCGTCAAATGAGTGAACTTCGAAGGACGTCACGTGTATAGAGTAGCGTTCAATGCAATTCGACGCCTGCGGCTCGCGCGCCCGGTCATGACAGCCGCGGCGGCCCTGACCCTGGCCTTTTCCCCGTTCGTCTACATCGAAAAAGCTGAGGCAAATTCCAAATATGCCGCTTATGTGATCGATGTGAAAAGCGGCAAGGTGCTTTTCTCCCAAAACGCCAATGCCCCTCGTTTTCCTGCCTCCCTGACCAAGATGATGACCCTTTATATGGTCTTTGAACGTCTGGAGAGCGGAGAACTGACGCTGGACACGCCGCTGAAGGTCTCCCAATATGCGTCCGGTCGCCCGCCCTCCAAACTGGGCCTGCGTCCTGGCAGCACCATCAGCGTGCGCAACGCGATCTACGCCCTTGTCACCAAGTCAGCCAACGATGTCGCCTCGGTCGTCGCGGAAAATATCGGCGGCAGTGAATCGAACTTTGCCAAAATGATGACGAGCACCGCTCGCTCCATCGGCATGAAGGGCTCGACCTTCCGCAACGCTTCCGGCCTGCCCAACAAGTCGCAGAAGACGACGGCTGCCGACATGGCCCTGCTCGGCCGTGCGCTGCAGGATCGTTTCCCCGGCTATTACAAATATTTCAGCACGCGCAGCTTCACCTACGGCAAACGGCGTTATGGCAACCATAACCGTCTGCTGGGCAATGTGAAGGGTGTCGACGGCATCAAGACCGGCTACACCCGTGCATCCGGCTTCAACCTTGTCACCAACGTGAAATCCCGCGATCGTCACATCGTTGCCGTGGTCATGGGTGGCAAGACCGGAAGCAGCCGCGATGCGCACATGCGCTCCCTGATCAGCAAGTATCTCCCGAAAGCCAAGACCGGTGCCCGCCGCACCGCTCTGATCGCCTCACCCAAGCGCAGCTACATCGAGCTGGCCTCGACAATGCGCCTGCCAAAGCCGAAGCTGGAACCGGCAGACATTCCAATGGTCACTGCCTATCAGGCTCCGGTCGATCTGCAGTCCATCTCACCGGCTCCGATCAATCTCGTTGCGTCCCTTCCGCAAACTCCGCCTGAGGAGTCTGGAGCTCAGTTCACAACCGCTTCTCTGGCTGTGCCGCCCCTGCCGCGTCCTGCCAACGATCCGGTCGGCGATCTGTCCACCCATCAGCCGCCGACCCCGATGGCAGCACCGGATCGCGGCACGCCTCCGGGATGGCAGATCCAGCTCGGGGCAACGCGGAGCCTTGATCTGGCCAACGAGCTCCTGAGCAAGGCGCGTTCAAGCAACAAACGCCTTCTGGTCGCTCGGGTCAATCACACCGAGACCGTCCAGAAGGGTGATCTGACCCTCTACCGTGCACGGTTTGCCGGGTTCGAATCAAAGACCGCAGCGCGCAACACCTGCGCAATCCTTAAGAAACAGAAGTTCGCCTGTCTGGCGCTGAATCCGTGAGTTCATTGAGTATTTGGAGATCAGCCATGTTTTCGCAACAAGACGGCCTTGGCAGCATTGATCTTGGCAGCAAGAAAAGTGGAGCCCCCCTGGTCGGGGTGGACCCGCTTCATCAAACGCCGGTGCGCGGCAACAACTTCCGCCTCGCCGGCTCCCGCAGGAAGCCCAAGAATCTCATAAGCTTCCTCCTTGGTCATGGGGCCAGAGTCCGCCGTGCCAGCTTCCCCCGTTGCCGGGTCAGCATCGAATGCGTCACGCCAGTTGGCGCTCCTGCCGTCAAGATAGGCCTCAAGTAGATCGCGGCTTTCCCGATCGCTTCCAATCTCCTGCCAGAGGCTGTGCAATTCAGTCTCTGACAGACCATCCAGCTCCCTTCCCTCAAAAGACCCAGCCAGAACCCGACCGATGATGATCCCGGTATCGTGATCAAGTGTCATTTCAAGAGCTGCAGTCCGAACCGTCGACCCGCGCCCGCTGGTCCGGTCAGCCCCCGCCGAGGAAGGCTTGCGCTGAAACAGGCCCCAGGCCATGAAGCCAACGGCGATCCCGAGCATCCATTGCCCGCGAAACAGCAGAAACGCCGCAAACAATCCCAACAACCCGCCAACGATGCGATAACCGAGCAGCAATACGTCGCCCGGATTGGCATAGGCCGCCCAGCGAGCCAACAGGATGACGGCGACAAAGATCAGAAGTCCGGCGAGAAGATAGATCATGGTGCTGCGCTTTTTGGTCTTTCATATTATCCCGGTCATAGGACCGGTCGAATGAGGGCCGGATCTGCATCTTGATCACAAGATCAGAGCCCGGATTCGCCCTCTTGCGGCGAGCTTATCTCGCTTCGGGCGATCTGGCCAAGATCCATGCACAGGATTTGAACGGTTCAGCGCGGATCATATGCCTCTCACCTCTTCGGCTTAGGCAATTGCTTGCGCAACTCCGGCGGCAGTCGCGTCACATCCCTGCCGGAAGCAGCATAGGCCGCGATGCCCTTGAGATAGTCGGCGAGCTTGTGCTTGGCACTCGAGTCGAACTGGGCATAGGCCCCACCGGTCAAACGGGCAATCTCCTTGAAGATTGTGGTAGCAAGGGCTTCGTGCCCTTCTTGGAAGACAAAAACAGGAATGCCGTGGAGGGCAATGTCTCCGGCAAGACCGACGATCTCGTCGGGATTTTCCTCAAGGCAGTCGCCCACATAGACCACCGCATCGATCTTGGTCTGCTTCGCCTCGTTCTTGACATGCTGCAGGATCCGCCCGATCTGGGTGCGACCGGCTCTGCAGTCGAACCGCTCCATCCAGCCGATCATGTCATCGGCCGACCGTGTCCAGCGGCTCGCCCGGCATTCGCCGGTGCCACGAAAATAGACCAACTGCGTCGCCAGCGCCCCATGCGAAGCCGCAACCCCGAACATGTCGCTTTGCAGCGAACAGGCAACATCCCACGTCGGCTGACGGCTCATTGTTGCATCAAGCGCAAACAACAGATGGCCGCTGACCGGCTTCAAGCCCTGCTGTACCTGAGCCTGCCGGATCATTTTCGTCTTGGCCAGAAAGGCAGCGACCTCGCCCTTCCCCGTCTCGCTCTGAAGCGATGAGGAAGCACCCTTGGTCAGTTGATCGCTCTTTTTGGTCATGAAGCTGCGCCCCGTTCTGTTGCGGATAGGCGGAGACAGGGCCTGCGCACAATCCAGATGCTTTTCAACTATGTGGGATGTTTCGCCACAGGCGCAAGACATTGGCGACGGCTCAGATCATAAGACGCGACTCAGAGCAGCCCCAGCTCTGCCAGCTCCCGGCGGAAAGCCTCGGGCAGATCTTCGCCGCCACCAAGCGCATCGAGATCTCTTGGCGCATCAGACGCCTTGAGATAGCGCCAGCCCTGAAAGGCGCGCTTTGGCTGGGTTTCGGTCCGGATCAGCTTGGGTTCCATGACGATCTGACAACGCGAAATGCCATCCTCACCGGTGACAGGACGCAGATCGAGGATGCGTTGACGGGCAAGAACCATGCCCTTGATCACCCAATAGAGCGATCCGCCATCAAGGATCTCGTCCCGTTGCTTGGGGAACATCCGCGTCGTGTGGGTCTGTTCTGCCGCCTCGCCATTGAGGGCTCTTTGCCTTTGGCGAAGGTCGATCCATCGTTCCAGATCATCGGCACTGTCGACACCGACACACAGTTTGAGCATGTGAATTGTCATGCCCGTCTTTAGCATGAGGATGAACGAGGCTAAAAGCCTGTCATGCCTTTGCCAAAACTTGGTCATGGATTTATGCACATTTTGCTATAGATTAGGAGCCTGGAACAATCAGGGCTGAGTTTTTACGGATAGGTCAAGGAAGACAAAGCATGCGGATTTTCGTCACCGGAGGCACTGGACAGATCGGAACGGCAGTGGTCAAGGCCCTGCTCGCCAAGAACTATCAGGTGACGACTCTCGCCCGTTCAGACGCAAGCGAGGCGCAGCAGCGCGCTCTTGGCGCGACGCCGATTCGCGGCAGCCTTGATGACCCGTCAGGCTGGGTTGCCGAAGCCCTCGATCACGATGTCTTCGTGCATGCCGCCGCGACCTTCGAAAGCAACATGGGTGAGGTCGATCACAATCTGGTTGCCGCACTCCTCAAACAGGCGCAGACCCTGCCAGCAGACAGGAAGATCCCCTTCATCTACACCGGTGGTTGCTGGCTCTATCCCGAAGCCCCGGTCATCCCGATCACCGAACGGCACGTGCTCGATCCCCTGCCCGAATTCGCCTGGATGTTGGACAGCATCGAGGAACTGGCAACCTGCCCGACCTTTCTTCTGACTGTGATTCATCCTGCCTATGTTGTTGATAGCACAAGAGGAACCGTTGCCAATTTTGCAAAGGCGCTCAAGGAAACCGGCTATGTCAAACTGGTCGATGATGCAGACACACACCATCCTTTCATCCACGCCGACGACATCGCCGATCTTTATGTTCGGGCCATTGAGCACGGCGGCAAAAGCCTGTTGCTAAACGCCACGGCCATCAAGAGTGCAACCGCAAAGGAAGTGGCCCTCTTGGTCGCGGACAAGCTGAACCTGCCTCTCGAGACAAAGGTTGTCGGCATCAAGGAAATTCAGGAAGAACTCGGCAACTGGGCCTCCGGCTACGCTCGATCCCAGCGCATGGAAGCGGATCGCGCCAAGGATGTGCTGAACTGGTCTCCCAAATATGACACCATCAAGGCCATTGTTGATGCCTGCCTTGACGACATGACCTGATCTTCCAGTCCACATCACCACATCCGACCTCGACTCACGGTCTTTTTTAAACTGGGCATTTTCTATGCACGGCCATCAGCCCTGCATACTTGTCTGTTGACTTGATATTATATTCGAATATTATTACATTAGAATTCTCTAATTATGCGTCTGCGCAAATTGAGGTCGTTGTTCCTCTCGCCTTTCCGATCTGTGAGCCAAGACCCAACCCGCAGACCTGATCGGATTGGCCGATCGGACAGTAGGTGACCCATGAACCCAGACCCTTCCATTGAAGCATTGGCAGATCAGGCAGACGAAGTTGCCCGCCTTCTCAAACTGTTGGGCAACAGCAACCGGCTCCGAATTCTTTGTCAGCTCGTGGATGGACCAGACAAATCGGTCAACTGCCTCGCCGACAGGCTTCAGATTTCGCAAAGTGCGCTCTCCCAGCATCTTGCAAAAATGCGCGAAGATGGTTTGATAGAAGGAAAGCGGGACGCCCAGACGATTTATTACTCCCTGTCAGACGACAATGCCGTGAAATTGCTTTCGGTTCTCAAGGAACTATATTGCTCGCCGGATTCGCCTCCCGAAACGGACGCCAAACCATCCGCCGAGGTCTAGGAAAAACAAAGAATGTCAAAAAAGCAGATTGTGAAACAGATTAATTTCGACGAAGCAAAAGAGCTTATCGATAAAGGTGCAGTGCTGATCGACGTCCGCGAAAAAATGGAACTGGCCTCCAAGAAGGTCCCCTCAGCGCTCCATCATCCGCTCTCGACCTTTTCCGGCCCGATCGACACCAAGGATGCTCCCGCAGCGATCTTCTTTTGCGCGTCCGGGGCCCGCACCAATGGTTACGCGCAAGCCCTCGCCAAGGCCGTGACATGCGACGCCTACATGCTCAACGGCGGCATCCACGCCCTAGCCCGCATCGGCGTGCCGATGGAAAGCAGCGGCGGCATGTTCAAACTGTTCGGACTAGCGGCCGTTCTGCTGCTTGCAGGCTGGGCAACGGGCATCATCCCCGGCCTCTGAGCACCCAATCCTGTTTTCGGCATCTCACAGACTCAATAAGGGCTTTCCAGCCCTTTTTTTGTGCCTTCAATCTGGCAGAAAGCTGACCCTCGATTGAGGGGCCCGCTCAAATGGGATCGGTGATGGCGCTGACTTCCACTTCGCCACCCGCCTCTTTCCAAGCCGAATAGCCGCCAGCGATATGAGCGACCGGCTTCATCCCCATCCGCTGCATCTGTTGAGCCGCCAGCGCGCTACGCCATCCACCAGCACAGAAGAAGACATATTTCTTGTCCTGAGCGAAAACCGCGCGGTGATAGGGGCTTGTCGGACAAACCCAGAATTCGAGCATCCCGCGCGGCGCATGGACGGCACCGGGGATCCTGCCCTGTTTGTCCAGCTCGCGGATATCGCGGATATCGACAAACACATGGCCCGAATCATGCAACAGTGCCTTGGCGTCCTCGACCTCGATGGTTTCGATTTCGCCTTCTGCATCTGCGAGCAATTGCTGATAAGTGACGGTGATATTCTGAGCCATAGGCGTCCCCGATATAATTAGTTCTACTTAGAATGAAAAATCGGGCCGGGAAATGCAATTGGGAATCCGGATAAAGCCCAGAAAACAGACATAAAAAAAGCGCGGGTGAGACCCACGCTTTTTCTGTCGCGAACGCGACTGTGGCGTTCTTAACCGGCTGCGATGGCAGACGTATCGAATGCTCCGAAGAAATACACGATGGCAAGAATGGCGCCCAGCGCCAGCACTGCCTTCATCGTGACACTCCAACAAGAAACATCAATTTCCTTGTCCATGTATCCTCAGCTTTGTCATTTGACTAAACTCGCTCACGTGCCTGGCAGCCGTGATGCGTACGGCCCCTAGTTAGTCGGTCGGAAAGGATTTGGCAACTAATAAGGCGTGCATTTGCCGCAGAGCTGCTATCATCTTTAAAATGCGTTTAAGAATCAATATGCTAACAACTCGGAAAAGTGTGCGTATTGTGTCATCTTTATGACGTAGCGCACGGAGCGGCGGCTCAAAATCAGCATAATCCGACGTTTCAGAGCCGCAAAAGAGGTCACCAAGATGATTCCATTCTCGCTTCTCGACTACGTTGCCCTGTTTTGGTACATCACCTTCTGGCTCTGCTTCTCCTGGGTCGTCGACCACTCGCGTCTGAAGCATCACAATCTTTCCCACCTGATGAACGGGCACCGACTCAGATGGATGCGCAACATGTCAACACGCGACTTGCGCATGGTCGACACCGCCATCATTTCAGGCCTTCAGAACGGAACAGCCTTCTTTGCCTCCACCTCCCTGTTGGCGATTGGCGGCGGCTTTGCGATGCTCAATTCGACGGAACGCGCCATTCAGCTCTTCAGCGATCTGTCGATTCCCGTTGAGACAACCCGCGCCCTCTGGGAAGTCAAAGTCCTCTTTCTCATCCTTATCTATGTCTATGCCTTCTTCAAGTTCGGTTGGGCCTATCGCCTGTTCAACTACAGCTCCATCCTGATCGGTGCCCTGCCTTATGCCAAGACGGCCGACGAGCAAGAGTTGGAAATCGCGATCCGGCAGGCAGCCGAATTCAACTCGCTGGCCGGCAAGCACTTCAATCTGGGCCTGCGCTCCTTCTTCTTCTCGCTCGCCCTGTTCGGCTGGTTCGTCCATCCCGGCCTGCTGATCGTCACCACCACCTTCGTGGGTCTGGTGCTGATCCGGCGGCAATATTTCTCACGCTCTCAGACCCTGTCGATGCATCTTTTGCCAGAGAAAGAGTGAAGCCTCCTCGTATCGAAAGCCGTATGGGAAAACGGCATGAGAAAACGGCGTGGAAAGTGATCCCGGCTTGATCATTTGGGCCATTCGGACTTAGGTAGGGAAACCCGCCCAATCGTTCGCCTACCCTGTTCGTCATCGCCAAATCCCCCCGAGAGTTTACGAATGCCCCCACACGCCATCCGCAAGCCCACGCTGGGCGATCTGTCGATCCTGATATTCCTCAGCATAGTCTGGGCATCGTCCTTCGTGGCCATCAAGGTCGTCGTGCATCACACGGGGCCAGTCTGGCTGTCGGCAATGCGCGTCTGTGTCGGCTTTCTGGTGCTGGTGCCATGGACCCTTTACAGAGGCCTGGTGCTCCCCACCTCGCCGCGAACATGGGTCTTCCTCGTCGGCGTCTCACTGTTGAACACCACCATCCCCTTCCTGCTGGTATCATGGGCGGAATTGTCGATCTCGGCTGGCATCACGTCGCTGCTGCTGGCAACGGGCCCATTCATGGCCCTCATCCTAAGCCATCTGACGACGGATGACGACAAGATCAACATCTACAAGCTGCTGGGGATCGTGCTCGGCTTCACGGGCATCGCCACCGTGGTGGGCCGCGAGGCTTTCTCCGACATCGGGCACAGCTCGCTCGTTGCCCTGTTTGCCGTGCTCGGCGCTAGTTTCTGTTATGGGGTTTCCGGTGCGATCATCCGCCAGATCAATGATCTGCCGCCAACCCGCATGGCCACGATCATTCTCGGCTTGTCCTCGATCGAACTGTTGGCACTCGGGCTTTATCACGGCTTACCGGATTTTGGCGGCATCGACAGCGAAGCCTGGATGGCATTGCTTTATCTGGGCGTCTTGCCCACCGGCCTTGCAACAATCCTGCGCTACCGCATGATCTGGACGGTCGGAGCGAGCTACTTCGGGCTGTTCATGAACCTCATCCCGATCTTCGGAGTCATTCTGGGCGCGGTACTGCTGTCCGAAACGGTCGTCTTCACAACCTGGCTGGCTCTTGGCTTCATCGTGGCGGGCCTGTTCGTCGC
Organism: uncultured Cohaesibacter sp.; assembly: GCF_963662805.1. NCBI lineage: Bacteria > Pseudomonadati > Pseudomonadota > Alphaproteobacteria > Hyphomicrobiales > Cohaesibacteraceae > Cohaesibacter > uncultured Cohaesibacter sp. The sequence goes on along the minus strand of NZ_OY759851.1, from coordinate 69,002 downwards.
CCGCACCCATCCTCGTCGACACCCACCCGCAACCTGATCCGGCGAGCGACGCTGGCCTGACCACGGAACAAATAAAAGGCAGATCCCTGATCTGCCTTTTTGATGAAATGCCTTGAGAAGCCAAGCTCACATCGGATCGAGAAACTTCGCGTCGATGAAGCCGACGACACCGTTCGCCTTGACCTCGCAAATGTGGCTCTTGAGCATGTTGCGGCGATCTCTGGTCGAACCATAGGCCCAAGCCCGGAAATCAAATTCGGGCCGACACCAGCGCATCACCACCCCTTCCGTGCCTTTGGCAAGCTGAACCTTGACGGAAGATCCGGCCTCCGGCGCACTGCGCAAGGTCGTGTCAGCCGTCACCACATAGATCGTGTCATAGGGGCTCTTGGCCCCCTTCGCGGCAAACCCTTCCGTCGCAGTCGCCCCCAAAGCCAGTAGCCCCAGAGCAATCACCGAACTCTTCAAAATGCGCATGGCAACCTCCTTCTCGCTTGTCTCTTCCCCACACAAGGCTTCGCCCTTGCCAGCCATTGCGCTCAGTCGGTCTCGCGATCATTGGGCCAGATATTGCCCGTCGCAAGCTCAACCACATTATCGAACGGATCGCTGAAATAGAAGCTCCTGCCACCGAGCGGCCATCTGGCACGACTGAGGATGTCAACGCCCCGACACTCAAGATAGGCAATCCATTCTTCAATCCTTTCGGCTCCGATCCGAAAGGCAAAATGACCTTTTCCGTCCATCCGATGCCCAGGCACGAGGTCGCCACCAATCTCGGAATCTGCGTCGCAGGCACCTCTGAGGCACACGATCAACACCTGCCCCGGTGCAATGTCATAGGCACTGATCCGCTCACCGGTCAACATGCGTTCAAAGCCGAGAATTCCATGGTAGAAGCCGTGTGCAACATCCAGATCATCAACATAGACCGGCGTTTCCAGCACACCCTTGATCGGCGGAGCCTTGCGTGTGATGTCATCCATTTTCAATGCGATGCCTCCCCTCTCAGACTGCCCTGTCAGGCAAGGCCAAACCACCATCCGGCGAGCCCGAGAAAGGCGAAGAAGCCGACCACGTCCGTCACCGTGGTGATGAAGACCGAGGAGGCAATCGCCGGGTCCGCTCCGGCCTTGTTGAGCCCGATGGGAATGAGGATTCCCGACAGCCCGGCGCAGAAGAGATTGACCACCAGCGCGGTGCCGATCACGAATCCGAGCTGATAATTGCCAAACCAGACCGCAGCGATCACACCAAGAATCAAGGCAAAGGCAAAGCCATTGAGCACCGCAACGGTCACCTCACGTCCGACAACGCGCAAGACGTTGAAACTGTCCAGCTCTTGCGTTGCAAGCGCACGCACCGCGACCGTCATGGTTTGGGTCGCGGCATTGCCCCCCATCGAGGCAACGATGGGCATCAGCACCGCCAGCGCCACCATCTGCTGGATGGTCGTATCAAAGATGGCAATCACCCAGCTGGCGATGATCGCGGTCAACAGGTTGACCGACAGCCAGGTGAAGCGCGACTTCATCGTATCGAGCACGGTATCGGTGATTTCCTCGTCGCCAACACCACCGAGGCGTTTGATGTCCTCGTCGGCCTCTTCGTGGATAACGTCAACGATGTCGTCAATGGTGATCACACCGACGAGGCGTTCGCCCTCATCGAGCACGGCGGCGGAGAGAAGGTCATAGCGCTCGAACAGGCGAGACACCTCTTCCTGATCCTGCGTCGCCTCTACATAATGGCGCTCATCATGCTGGATCGAGGAAATCTTGGTAGAGCGCTGCGAGCGTAAAAGGGTATCGAGCGAAACGTCACCGAGCAGGCGGAAACCCGGGTCGATGACGAAAATCTGGTGAAAGACATCAGGCAGATCGGGGGTTTCGCGCATATAGTCGATGGTCTGTCCCACCGTCCAGAAGGGCGCCACCGCAATGAAGGAAGTCTGCATCAGACGACCGGCCGAATCCTCCGGATAGTCGAGCGAGCGCCTGATGTGCATACGCTCAAGGGCAGGCAGCGCAGCGAGAACCTCGTCGCGGTCCTCCTCTTCCATATCCTCGAGGATGAGCACCGCGTCATCGGAATCAAGCTCGCTGATCCCTTCGGCAAGCCGATCATTGGGCAGCGCCTCAACGATCTTGGCGCGCAGTGAGTCGCCCAGCTCGACAAGAGCAACAAAGTCGAAGTCATCCGCCAGAAGCTCGAGGAAGTCGGCCCGATCCTTGTGACCGAGAGCCTCGATGATGTCACCAAGGTCGGCCTCATGCAGGTCCTGCGTGAGGTTGAGCAAGGCGTCGACATCGCGCTCTTCGATGGCCTCTTCGATCTGCCGGTAATATTCAGCAGAAATCATGCCGCGCTCGTCGCGTACCTCCGGCTCGAAGGTGGCATCATCCTGATCCTGAATTTCGACTGGCATCAAATGACCTCTTTCCACGCCCACATGGCATCGGGAACTCTACTCCCCTTGTGCCGCAAAGCGCCGCCCCACTTCAAGCCTTGATTACCAAGACACAACGATTTACCCAGCCAGCCTGTTCAGAAGGATGAACTGCCCGAGTGGGAACCCCAGAAAAGCCAGCCTCTGCGAACCAGTCACGGTACCGGGTCTTGGGCAGACCTTCATCTCGTCACCCGAACGAGACGCAATGAACAGGCAAGGGTCTGACTCACAACGCATTGGAAGGGGAATCGTTCCCTCAAAACTGCTGCTCAGACCGGGCAGTGAATGAGCAACAAGCACCTTCGCAATTTTACGTAGAAGATCATTGCCATTCCTCGCTTTCCCCCCTAGGCTTCATTGCTGACTTTGGGGCTATGGTTTGGGAGACACGGAATGACTTTGGTGAGACTGATGGGACGCTGGGGATTGGCTGTTGGATTGGCCTTGCTGATGGCCGCCTGCGCGGGCACACAGGAAAAAGTGCAGCGGTCGGTGGATCGCAACATGCTCACCTATGTGGTCGGCAAGCCCTATCAGTCCATCGCCAGCCAGCGCAAAACGACCTTCGAAGGCCTGTTTCAGGACGACAGGGCCTATGGCGAGGTCTTCTCTCAAGCCACTCTCGCCAACGGCGACATGCTCTACCGACATCTCGACCGCTACGAATCCGGCGAGAAGAGCAGCAGCATGTTCGGCGTAGTAGGTACAAGCTCGACCCAGATTTCCTATCGCCTGATCTATTTCCGCGTCGGGCCTGATGGCCTGATCAAAGACACGGCAAACGGCTTTCTGCACGGTGAGGTCAAGGATTGCACCAATTGGGTCGGCGGCATCTTCCAGACCTGCGATGACCCGGCCCGCATGAGCCAGACCGTAGAGGGTTACGACAATCTTGTCCTGACCTCGTCTGGCCAGCCGCTGTCGAGTTGGGGGCTTTGAGCCACATACAATCGGCGAACTGGCATAGATTGTCACAAAAAACGAAAAACCCCCAGAGCATGTTTCATGCCCTGAGGGTTCAGTTGCTCGCCCACCGCGAAACGAACAGGGAGAGGAGCGCCAAATGCGCTCCCCTGTTATAGAGCAATCCAGACCCCGCCTTCAGCGGAGGATTTGAGACAGGCTGTCACGAAGGCAAGCCCGGCGACACCATCGTCGGCACCCGGCACCAGCTCGGCCTTACCCCCGGTCTCAAGGGCATTGGCGGCATCTTTGTAGAGGTTGGCAAAGGCCTCGAGATAGCCTTCCGGGTGCGCAACAGGAATACGGCTTCCCGCCGTAGCGCTAGGGGTCGCCCCCACGCCGTTGCGACGCAAGAGACGACGCGGCTCACCAAGCGGGGTGTACCAGAGCTCTTCCGGATTTTCCTGCCACCATTCAAGGCCACCCGTCGCACCATAGATACGCAGGGAGAGATTGTTGCCATTCCCGGCAACCACCTGACTGGCCCAAAGCGTGCCCTTGGCACCATTGGCATAGCGCATCAGCACGGCGGCATCGTCGTCCACCTTGCGGCCCGGAACCAATGCGGTCAGTTCGGCAAGGATCTCTTTCGGCTCTTCGCCTGCCACGAAGGCGGCAAGATTGTAGGCATGGGTACCGATGTCACCGATCGCACCGCCCTGCCCGGCCTTTTTGGGATCGTTACGCCAGTTGGCCGTTGCGGCTTCTGGGTCTTCATCCGGCGCGGCAAGCCAGTCCTGCGCATATTCCACCTGCACCCGGCGCAGCTCGCCAATTTCTCCGGAGGCCACCATTTCCCGCGCCTGACGAACCATCGGATAGCCCGTGTAGGTGTGCGTCAGAAACAGCTGCTTGCCGGTGCGCTTGACGACTTCGGCGAGGGTTTTCGCATCCTCGAGCGACGTGGTCATCGGTTTTTCACAAATGACATGAAAACCAGCTTCCAATGCTGCCTTGGCGACGGGGAAATGCAAAAAGTTCGGCGTGACGATGGAGATTACGTCGACCTTGTCCTCACGCTTTGCTTCTGCCGCGATCATGCTTTCAAAGTCATCATAGGCCCGGTCGGGATCGATCCCGATGGCAACGGCAAAGGCCTTGCCCCGCTCTGCATCATTGTCGAGAGCACCGGCGACCAGCGTGAAGCGATCATCGATACGCGACGCAATGCGGTGGACCCCGCCAATGAAGGCCGTGACCCCGCCGCCGACCATGCCGAGGCGCAGCTTGCGATGGCTTTCAATCTTCTGAGTGGTGTCGTTCAAAGCCATGATTTATACCCCTTCAATTCCCAGCAAACGGCGATTGGTGGCAGCATCCACACCGGAGCTGGCAAAATCGTCGAACGCGTGTTCGGTTACGTGAATGATGTGATCGCGAATGAAGGTCGCGCCTTCTCGCGCGCCGTCTTCAGGGTGCTTGAGGGCGCATTCCCATTCGAGCACGGCCCAACCGGCAAAATCATACTGCGCCATCTTGGAAAAGATGCCCTTGAAGTCGACGCTGCCATCGCCGAGCGAGCGGAAACGACCCGGACGGTCAACCCACGACTGATAGCCGCCATAGACCCCGGACCGACCGTTATACTGCAACTCGGCATCCTTGACGTGAAAGGCCTTGATGCGGTCGTGGTAGATGTCGATGAAGGCGAGATAGTCGAGCGCCTGCAGCACGAAATGGGACGGATCATAAAGAATGTTGGCTCGCGGATGACCGCCAAGCTCGGCAAGGAAGCGCTCGAACGTCACCCCGTCGTGCAGATCCTCACCCGGATGCAGCTCATAGGCGACATCGACACCAATCTCGTCATGATAGTCAAGGATCGGCTTCCAGCGCTTGGCCAGCTCGGCAAAGGCTTCCTCGACTAGCCCGGACGGACGTTGCGGCCACGGATAGACATAGGGCCATGCGAGCGCACCGGAAAAGCTGACATGCGTGCCGAGGCCAAGGTTCTTCGAGACCAGACCGACCTTCTTGACATGCTCTACCGCCCATTCCTGACGCGCCTTGGCGTTGCCACGCACGGCTTCGGGGGCAAAATTGTCAAACAGCGCATCATAGGCGGGATGCACGGCAACCAGCTGCCCCTGAATGTGGGTGGACAGCTCGGTGATTTCGACACCGATTTCCGTCAGCTTGCCCTTCAACTCATCGCAATAATCTTTGGAGCTTGCGGCCAGATCCAGATCGAACAGATTGTCACCGGTCGGGATCTGAAGCCCTTTGTAGCCGAGATCTGCGGCCCATTTGGCCATTGTGAACAAATCATTGAACGGAGGCTCAGCGCCCACGAACTGCGCCAGAAAAAGCCCAGGACCCTTTAGTGTTTTCATGGTCTAAACTCCTTGTTTCGTTCCCGGTCTCTCAGCATTGAACTGCGAAACGGACTGGCGGGAAATCAATTGAGTGGCAAACTGCTGGTCCTGCTGGACCGTAACCGCTTTGCCCTCAAGGCTCCCGGCTTGATTGAGCTGGCGGATCATCAAGGCCATGGCCGCACGACCGATTTCGCGGCGCGGCTGATGAACCGTTGTCAACGGCGGATAAAAGACGGATGCGACGAGCGTATCGTCGAACCCGACCAGTGAGATATCATCAGGGACGCTGTATCCCTGCTCGCGCAGAGCGCTCGCCGCACCGATGGCCATTTGGTCACTTGCAGCAAAGACGCCGCTGAATTCCTTGCCTTGGGCAAGGATATTTGCCATCTGGTCGTGGCCGGCGTTGAGGCTGAAATCACCCGGCAGGATCAGCTCCTCGTCGATGGGCAACCCGGCCTTTTGCAGAGCCTTGCGATAACCCTCAAGTCGCGCCTGACCCAGATATTCCTTCAAGGGGCCGGTCAGATGCACGATCCGCTTGTGGCCCTGATGAATGAGATGAGTGACGGCCTCCTCGGCAGCGCCGACATTGTCGACCCTGACGGTCGGGGCCTTCAGCCCCTCGATTTCTTCCAGCGCAACGATCAGCGGCGGCAGTTTCTCGGGCTGTTCGAGCAGTTTCTGCGGGAAGCTGCCGATCATCAGGATGAGGCCATCTGCCTGACATTCGCGCACCGCGTCGATATAGTGGGTAATGCGCTCGTCATCTTCACGCGCATCGCCCATCAGCACCTTGTATCCGGCGGCAAAAGCCTCTTCCTCGACGCCCTTGAAGATGTCGAGATAGAAGGGGTTGGAGATGTCGCGGACCAAGAGGATGACGGTCTTGCTCTTTCTTTGCCGAAACATGCTGGCCTGCCGGTTAGGCACGAAGCCGGTCGCCTCGACCGCCTCCATCACCTTCTTCAGTGTCGCCTCCCTCACCTTGTCTGGCTGGGCAAGGGCGCGGGATACGGTCGCTGTCGAGACACCGGCAGCCTTTGCCACATCACGAATGTTGGGTTGATCTGCCATTTCACTTAAATCCGGGCACTCTTCTGTCGTCCATAGAACAGAAGCAGCAGGAGCAATGTGCCACCGAAGATAAGCTGGCGGCCCCAGAACTCCAGATGCAGGGTGGTGAGAACACTTTGCAGGAGAATCAGTGCGATAGCCCCTGCAACGGTTCCAATATAGCCCCCAGAGCCCCCCGCAAGGGAAGTCCCGCCGATCACCACGGCAATGATCGAGGGCAACATATACTGGTCACCCACACTGATGAAGGAGTTGCCCGTATAGCCGATCACGAACACACCGGTGAGTCCGGCAAGCGCGCCGGACAGGCCGAAGACCAGCGTGCGGATAAGCCCCACCGGCAGACCGACAAGACGCGCAGCCTGTGCGTTGGCCCCGACGGCGTAGATGGCAAAGCCGAACGCCGTGGCCCGCAGAACAAAGACCATCGCGATGATCAACACCAGCCAGATGAAGAGAATCCCCGGAATGCCGAAGATCACCGGCTGGTTGATGAAGTCCATCAGCGCCGGAGCAGCATTGCCCGAGGGAATGCCGCGCGAGAAGACAACCAGACCACCCTGAATGACCGACAGCATGCCAAGGGTCATAACGAGCGGCGGGATCCGGATGATGGTCACTCCCATGCCGTTGACGAGCCCAATAAGGAAGGTCACCCCACTGGCCACCAGAAGCGCAGGCAGAATGCCAGCGTTGCTGCCATCCATGACATTGCCCGCAATCACCGCGCCAAGGGAGATCATTGCCCCGATGGACAGATCAATCCCCTCACCACCGGCCAGCACAACGAGGTTCTGACCGGCAGCGGCAAAGCCGAGGAGCGCCGCCACCGTCAAAAGCTTGATAATCTGATCCCCACGGGCAAAGCCCGGCGAGACCATCTCGCCAATCGCCAGAAGCACGATGATAGCAAAGAGGGCAAGGACGACAGGTTCCTTGAGGATGGCAGTAAGGCGCAGGCCAGAGGAGTCCGATTTCGCGTTGCTTGAAGTCGTATCAGTCATGTCACTCTCCTCATTTCCGCGCCACAAGGACGCCACCAGCGAGCGCCGCCAGAACAATCAGCCCCTGAACCAGCGTCTGATATTCGAAGGGAAGTCCGGCAAAGAAGATCACGTTGCCAATCATGCCGAGCAGCAGCGCACCGAAGATGGAGCCAATCGCTCCCCCGACGCCGCCTGACAGCATCGTGCCGCCAAGCACCACGGCAGAAATCGACCCCATGGCTAGGCTCTGTCCGAGCAGCGGGTCACCACTGGCCGTTTCGCCGGTGAGGCACACTGCAGCAAAGCCGGAGAACAATCCGCAAAGGGCAAAGGACAACAGGCGGGTGAAGCTCATGTCGATGCCGCTCTGGAAGGCACCGGCCCTGTTGCCACCGACCGCCTTCAGATGAGCCTCGAACGGGCGCCGACGCATGATGAGCACAAAGGCAAAGCTGAGGATCAGGATCCACAGCACGGTGGGAATGCCGACAATCGACCCGCCATAGGTCATCCAGTAGGCATCAGGCACCGCCAACCCGGCCTGAGGCAGGATCCAGAGCGCCACGGCGGAAAAGAGGATCCCGGTACCAAAGGTGGCCACCATGGGCTGAAGACGCAAATAACTGATGATGAGGCCATTGAACAGGCCGCAGAGCACAGCGACGACAAGACCACCAGCCAGTCCAATCGGAATGCTCGCCGTATCGCCCCCGGTCATGGAAATGATCGTCACGATGACAACGTTGACCAGAGCAGCAATCGATCCCACGGAGAGATCGATATCGCCCCCCATAATGACGAAGGTCTGCCCCACCGCAACCAGAATGAGTGGCAGGAAGGTGGTCAGGTTGGAATGCATCACTCCGCCGTCAAAGAAGGACGATTGAAGAAAGCGGTTGATGACGACCAGCGCCAGAAGAGAGCCAAAGGCCACCAGCCACGCGGGTTTCTGGCTTGTCTTGATAGAGGAAAGGAAAGCGTTCATCAGGCCTCTCCGTAAGCTGCTCGGGTCAGATGGAACGAATCCATGTCTGAACCGGAAAGTTCGGTGACAACCCTGCCGTCATTGAAAACCGCGATCCGATCGCAGTTATCAAGCAGTTCCGCTTCCTCACTGGAGTAGAGCAGAACGGCAACGCCATTCTCCGCCATCTCCCGAATGAGAGCGAAAAGATCAGCCTTGGCCGCCAGATCGATGCCCTTTGTCGGATCATCGAGAAGGATCAGGTCGGGTTTGGTCGCCAACCAGCGGGCAATGAAAATCTTCTGCTGGTTGCCACCTGACAGGGTACCAATCGCATCGGACAGGCGGGCATATTTGGTCTTGAAGGCGGACGCCACCTCAGCGAGCTGAGAGCGCAACTGTCCGGCCCGAACCAGCTTGCGCCGCTCGCTGACCAGAATTGCCGCGGCGAGGTTCTCGAAAATCGAGCGTCCGGGAAGGGCCGCATCCGGCCCGCGGTCCCCAGAAACATAGGCGATCTTGCGATGCACAGCCTGTGCAGGCTTCCTGATCGAAACGGCCTCACCGCGAAGAGTAACCTGACCGCTCGTGTGAGGCAGGGCACCAAAGAGGGTGCGAAGCAAGGTTGACTGCCCCTGCCCCTGAAGGCCGCCAAGACCGACAATCTCGCCTGGAGCGACCGAAAGGGAGACATCATTGAGCGCAGCACTGCCCAAAGCCTCGACCTTGAGCAGAGGCTCTTTTGTCTCGTCGCGTGTTGCAGCACGTTTGGGGGCCTTCTTCACGTCCCCCACCATCATGTGCACCACCTCTTCAGTGGTCGTCTCGGCCACAATTGTCTCGGCAATAACAGCGCCATTGCGCATGATGGTCGCCCGATCACAGATCTCGAACACCTCGTCGAGCCTGTGGGTGATGAAAATGGTCGAAATGCCTTCCTCGCGCTTGCTGCGCAGGATGTCGAAGAAGACCTTCACCTGACGGCCATCGAGCGCCGCCGTCGCCTCATCCATGATGACGATGCTTGGCTTCTTGGCATAAACCTTGAGAATTTCGACGATCTGCCGTTGACCCGGCGAAAGATCGGCAACCAGCACGTCGGGCCGAATGTCGTCGCCGACCGCTTCCTTGAACAGAGCCAGCAGTGTGAGGGTCTCTTCCCTCATCTTGCCATAGTCGATGAAACCGGCTCTGGTGCGCGGCTCACGCCGGAGGAAAATGTTGGCTTCCACCGACATTTTCGGAATGAGGCTCAGTTCCTGATAAAAGAGAGCAATGCCCTTTTCTTCCGCGTCACGCGGGCTGCGGAAGGAGACTTCCTCGCCATTGATGAGCACGGTACCGGATGTTGGGGCATAGGCGCCCGCAACAATCTTCGACAGGGTACTCTTGCCACATCCGTTGGCACCGAGGAGCGCATGAATTTCGCCCCGTTCGACGGTGAGCTTCCCGTCAGACAAGGCCTGAACCTTGTCAAATCGCTTCGTAAGATCACGCACTGCAATGGCTGGAGACATGACAAACCTCGGTTTTTGCAATGTCGGAGCGCCCGCCGACATCGATGGATCAAAGTGTCACTGGAGTTCAAGTCCGTCTTGATCCGGGATCAGGCGGGCGCATGTTTGCTTTATTTGAAGAAAGCTTCGGCTTCTTCCGGAGTCACAATAGCACTCACGGACCAGTAGCCGGGCTTGTCTTTTGCTTCTTCGAGCTTTTCATCGAGGTTGGCATTGTCGATGAACGGGATCGGGATGTAGATGGCATTGCCATAGACACCAGCAAAGATGTCATCCTTGAATTCCTTGCCCTGAAGCTTCAGCACGGCAACGTTCAACGCAGACGCCATAACGCCGGGAGGGTTGACTGATGCGGCAGAGTTCAGACCCTGCTCTTTCCAGGTCACCATGAAGTCCTTGCGGATTTCGCCGGTCGCAGCAATGGAGTCGACTTTGTTGGCCGCGATGATGGACCGCCATGCACCGGCAGCCATACCGTCCTGCACCCAAACGCCCTGAATGTCAGGATAGGTCGCAAGAAGGTTCTGCATTGCCTGCTGGCCCTGCGCCTGATCCCAGTTCGCGTTGGCTTCGTTGAGAACCTTGATGTCAGGATGGGCGGCAAATGCCTCTTTATAGCCAGCCACGCGCATTTCGTTGGCCGGGTTGCCCGCGACACCATTGATGGCGACGACATTACCCTTGCCTTCCAGGGTTTCGGCCAGCCATTTTGCGGACTGGAAAGCCCACTGCTTCTGATCGATACCAACATAGAGTGCGTCCTTGGAGGACACTTCAGCATCAGTTGCGATGACCAGAATGCCACGCGCTTTTGCCTGAGCAAAAACCGGGTTGAAAGCGGTTGGGCTATTGGGGTTGATGATGATGGCATCAACGCCCTGGTTGATGAAGTTACGCACCTGGCCAACCTGGCCCTGCGCGTCGACGTTGCCGCTCTGTACGACAACTTCCAGATCAACGCCCTTGTCTTTCCAGGCAGCAGCCGCAGCCTGAGCCTCTTCAATCATCTGGGTGCGCCATTCACTGCCGACCCAGCCATTCGACAAGCCGATCTTGAAACTTTCCGCGTTTGCTGAGGGTACAGAAATCCCTGCCGCAACCACGACGGTTGCAGCCAAAAGCCACTTCTTAATCATAACGATGTCCTCCACAGTACACGCCGCCTCAAACAGCATGTAACCGATTACATTTTTGTCTGCCGTTCACGCGGCACGCCTGCATGAACACCTGATATTGCTAATGCAATCGGTTACATTTGTCAACAGTTTCAACAAAACGCCCTTTCAGATGATCCGGCCAAGCCCCTAATTTGGAGAGAAAATAAGTATCATTCCCTATAGAAAATTTCAGGATTATCCACTGTCTAAAAACCTGAAAACAGTAGCCCTCAGCAACTTCAGGAGAGGACGAAACCCTATGAAAAGTCAGAGTTTGCGCGACTATTCCGCAGGGATCGCAAGAGCGGATTGAGCCATCATATTCAGCTCAGTCCCTCCCCTCTTACGAAATCAGGTTCACAAATTGCTGAACGCGACAGCCGCTTGGCAAATTTAACCCACGGACAAACGATCAGATAGCTGGCTCAGTCTGGCCATTAAAACCGCGAATTCAGGAAACCATCTTGCGTCTTCAGCATCCGATTGCCCAACGGCTGCACATAACAAAAAAGCCCCGGCCCATCAGGGCTCGGAGCTTTTGTATGGTGCGGCCGAGACGCGCCAGAGCTAAAACTAAATTGGCATAATTCAGCCATTTTTTCGTATCTTCGCGACCCAAAGTTACACAATTTGTTACACAAAATGTTTTACAGTTGGTGCGGCAATTACATCAGCACTTTCGGCACATTCAAGACAGCTTATCTAACAACGCGGCAAACCTCGCGGAGGAGCGCACACTTTCCAAATCATCATCTTGTGAGACATGGCCTTTGTCGGGAAGAGTACCATCTTCGAGACATGCCCCGAGTTCAACTAAGGCCAAATCATCTTCACCCATTAAAGCATAAACGCAGGCCAGATTGTAATTCGCACGCCCATTGATTTCTTTCGAGCGCTCAGCCATCTTACGACCATCCGCCAACCTTCGTGTCCGTTCGTCTCCGTCAAGACCCTGTGCCTCTTCACTCAGTGCAGCGCACCAATTGTTGAACGCTTCATGCTTGTCGGGTTTGATCCGAACCGCCTCGGCATATTTCTCATAAGCTTGCTGGAACTTCTCTGACCGGGCGTCTCCGTCAAGACCCTGTGCCTCTTCGCTCAGTGCAGCGCCCCAATTGTTCAACGCTTCATGATTGTCGGGTTTGATCCGAACCGCCTCGGCATATTTCTCATAAGCTTGCTGGAACTTCTCTGACCGGGCGTCTCCGTCAAGACCCTGTGCCTCTTCGCTCAGTGCAGTGCCCCAATTGTTCAACGCTTCATGATTGTCGGGTTTGATCCGAACCGCCTCGGCATATTTCTCATAAGCTTGCTGGAACTTCTCTGACCGGGCGTCACCGTCAAGACCCTGTGCCTCTTCGCTCAGTGCGTTGCCCCAATTGTTCAACGCTTTATGATTGTCGGGTTTGATCCGAACCGCCTCGGCATATTTCTCATAAGCTTGCTGGAACGTCTCTGACTGGGCGTCTCCGTCAAGACCCTGTGCCTCTTCGCTCAGTGCAAAGCCCCAATTGTTGAACGCTTCATGCTTGTCGGGTTTGATCCGAACCGCCTCGGCATATTTCTCATAAGCTTGCTGGAACTTCTCTGTCCGTTCGTCTCCGTCAAGACCCTGAGCCTCTTTGCTCAGTGCAGCGCCCCAATTGTTCAACGCTTCATGCATCTCGGGATTGATCCGAACCGCCTCGGCATATTTCTCATAAGCTTGCTGGAGCTTCTCTGACCGGGCGTCTCCGTCTAGGCCCTGTGCCTCATCGCTCAGTACGTTGCCCCAATTGTACAACACTTCATGCTTGTCGGGTTTGATCCGAAGCGCCTCGGCATATTTCTCATAAGCTTGCTGGAACTCCTCTGACCGGGCGTCTCCGTCAAGACCCTGTGCCTCATCGCTCAGTGCAGTGCCCCAATTGTACAACACTTCATGCTTGTCGGGTTTGATCCGAAGCGCCTCGGCATATTTCTCATAAGCTTGCTGGAACTTCTCTGACCGGGCGTCTCCGTCAAGACCCTGTGCCTCATCGCTCAGTGCAGTGCCCCAATTGTTCAACGCTTCATGATTGTCGAGTTTGATCCGAACCGCCTCGGCATATTTCTCATAAGCTTGCTGGAACTTCTCTGACCGGGCGTCTCCGTCAAGACCCTGTGCCTCTTCGCTCAGTGCAAAGCCCCAATTGTTCAACGCTTCATGATTGTCGGGTTTGATCTGAACCGCCTCGGCATATTTCTCAGAAGCTTGCTGGAACTTCTCTGACCGGGCGTCTCCGTCAAGACCCTGTGCCTCATCGCTCAGTGCGTTGCCCCAATTGTTCAACGCTTCATGCTTGTCGGGTTTGATCTGAACCGCCTCGGCATATTTCTCATAAGCTTGCTGGAACTTCTCTGACCGGGCGTCTCCGTCTAGACCCTGTGCCTCATCGCTCAGTGCGTTGCCCCAATTGTACAACGCTTCATGATTGTAGAGTTTGATCCGAACCGCCTCGGCATATTTCTCATAAGCTTGCTGGAACTTCTCTGACCGGGCGTCTCCGTCAAGACCCTGAGCCTCATTCTTCAGTGCAGCGCCCCAATTGTTCAACGCTTCATGATTGTCGGGTTTGATCCGAAGCGCCTCGGCATATTTCTCATAAGCTTGCTGGAACTTCTCTGACCGGGCGTCTCCGTCTAGACCCTGTGCCTCATCGCTCAGTACGTTGCCCCAATTGTACAACACTTCATGCTTGTCGGGTTTGATCCGAAGCGCCTCGGCATATTTCTCATAAGCTTGCTGGAACTTCTCTGACCGGGCGTCTCCGTCAAGACCCTGTGCCTCATCGCTCAGTGCAGTGCCCCAATTGTTCAACGCTTCATGCATCTCGGGATTGATCCGAAGCGCCTCGGCATATTTCTCATAAGCTTGCTGGAACTTCTCTGACCGGGCGTCTCCGTCAGGACCCCGAGCCTCATCAACAAGCCCATTTGCGGCCGAAACATATCTCCACCCTCTCATTCTTTTTGCTTCGACGGTATATTCAGAAATATCAGTTTGCTCTTCTACTGGAACCCCGGCAATCAAAGCGGCGGATTCTTTTTCCTCATCCGTCCTATCGTCTTCCCACTGTTGTGAAATGCGATTCAAATGCAACAGCGTCTCATGTAAAACTGCTGTTTCACTCTCTTCGCCAATGGGAAATTCAGGAAGTGGACGCAACTGTGCCATCACATGTTTGGGTGGGTTCTCCATGATAGGAAGAGGCCAGCATTCAAGTCCCCGCGCAATTTCGATCATTGAAAGGTCAAAATCACATCCACCAATGTAAAATGCATAAGGTTTCTCAAACAAAGGCTTGATGTAACTTCCAGGTTCTTCTTCATAACCCAGCCAAAACAAACGACTGTCGCCATTGTATGCTTCAAGCATTGTTTGAAAAACACCGTCAGCGTCGCCACTATAACCAGCCACAATCGTCACGTGATTGCACAGACTATCCTGAATGAGAGGACGAAGATTCTCAGCGTGACTACGTGTTTCTTCTTCCGTATTCAAAAGCTTAAGTCCATAGCTTTGGCCGTGCAAATGGAAGACTGCCTTATCCGCCAATCCAGAAATATTTGATGCTGGCGCAATGCCGAAATCGTAAACCGGCAAGTGTTCGCCAAGGAGACTAAAAGCTTGTTCCAAGAGGAAATCAAAATTGAAGGAAAGCACTCTCTTTACGTTCGATTGCTTAATGATGCTTGCCAAGGCTACGTGACCCCAATTCAAGCTCGCATCCCGCAACAAAGGTTCAATCAACGCTTTGCGCTCTTGTGGCGAAAGCTTGGACATAACCTTACCGTAGTTGCTCTTGTCTTTATCTGAGAGCCCCCTCAAACAATGTCCGTATTTATCGGCGATAAGAGCGACAAGCCCTGAAGCCAAGGGTATACCAGCGCTTTTAGAGGCACCGGCGCCAATTATGAAAGAAATTGCTTCAGCTTGTCTGATGTAATCCGATACCTCGCCAACCTTCATCTCATCTGCCCATTTTGCCAAAAGCCATAATATGGGCAACTCTAAACGTTACTGCGAACAACGCAACTTTAACCTGCAAATTCCAGTGGAGTACAGTCACTAGCTAAGCCACTCATTCACTTATCCGCCTTGTCGTCTAGCTTCTTTTCGATCCGTTCGAGCGTATCGAAGATCCTGTCAGTGGTGCGCCCATAGCCTTTCATGCGCTCTTCCAGCACCATGATTTTTGCCCGCGTCATGAAGTGTGAACCGGACACCGCAGCGACCAGCCCGGCGATATAGAGAAGATCCTTGATTTCCGCGCTCAATGCCATTGCCCTTGGTCCCCACACCGTTGCCGGATCAAATCGTTATTGACCCGTAAGTCTTTCAAGAATTGTTCGGCCCCCTCAGGGGCATCAGGCCGAAGGCGACCGTCCGCCGTCAGCCATTGTTTGAACTCAGCCTTGAGCGCTGGCGTCACCTGGACGACGCGCGCTTGGCACAGCGTATCAAGGCTGATCGTTCTGGACGGACAACCAGCCAGGAACGGACTAAAGGCCATCAATGACAGCGCCAAGATCTGTTTCTGCATTGATCCTATCCTTGATGGATTGCGCCTCATCGCGCGCCCTCGCCTGCTCTTTAAGCTGGCTGTTTTCCTGTTCCAACCGCCCCGCCTCGCGCAGGGCCTTGCTGGTGACCTGGTCCCGATAGAGACTACGCAAAAGCTCAGACACAAAGCCCAGCACCGCGCCTAAGATCCATTCCCACATGTCACCAGCCCCCTTGCTGATATCGCCTTACGCGGCTTCCCCGCCCTCGAACTCAGCATTGGAAATCAGCAGCTCGCCAAACTTTGCCTTGATCAGATCAGCCAGCTTGTCAGGATCAAGATTGAAATATTTGACCGCATCAGGGCTCATCTTGATGACGTAATTGGCGACCAGTGCGACCACTTCGCTGTTGACGTCAAAGCTCGCCTTGCCGTCCACCTTCTTCGCCATCACATCCAGTGCGCTGCCGATGCCCCGCTCAATCGCCCCGTGCAGGCTGTCTCGCTGCTTGGCATCGATGGACAGTCCAAACCACTTTTTGCCAGCCCATGCGAGCGCACCGACAATGACAGCCGCAGCCACATCAACAAGGACGCGCAGGGCTTCACCAGCCAGTGCGGACAGTGGGGAAAGATCGATCGTTGCCGCGTTAGCAGGCATGGCGACAAATGCCGTAGCAACAAAGCCGCAAACCAGCATCAGAAGAGTTTTGAAGAAAGAAGATAAAGTCATGGGACTCACGCTCCATTGAGGGGTTGAAATTCATCAATGCAGCATTGTCCCATGGCCTCAGCATCGGTTGATAAAAGGCGAGGCGCTATGCGCCGACGCCGAACGCAAGCGCCCAAAGGCGCGCGCCAGTTGATTGCGCAGCAATCAACGAGAGCCTTAAGCTTCGTTTGTTGAAACGATCCCATCGGAGTCAACGATCGGCAAATTATTGAAGCCGATCAGGCCCGGCTTATGACCATCGGGGAAGTGATAGGAAACGACCCGATCAACGGAAAACGGCTTGATCGAAACCGCATCGCCCTGATTGCCGCCAAGTACCATGAGATTGCCATAGCGATCGCGTCCAACCACGATCCCGACATGGCCATATTTGCCATCTGGCGTCTTGCGCCAGAAGACGACAATAGCCCCGACGCATGGCCCTGAGAGCACCTGCCCCCAACGGTTCCAGAAATAGGACTTTGCCGCTGCCGATCGCGTTGACCGGATCCCGCATTCTTCCAGCACCCCGCCGACATAGCCCGCACACCATGCGGTTTCGTCATCGGTGAAGGGCATGCGGATCAACTGCCACCATTCCAGAATTTTCGGATTGTGCCGGTTGCCCTTATATTCCTTCAGGCCCAGATAGGACCGGCCCACCTGCACCCATGCCGGTTCACCACTCGCAAAGATCGCGTCCACCAGATCGCGCCTTGCGCTCACTTGGTCAATGCGCCCATCGAACAGCGCCGCCTTGGTCAATGGCCCGATATAGGCCCGAGCTCGATAGCCGATCGACTTCTTGAAATTAATGATCGCCTGTTCAGTCAGCGGCCCGATACTGCCGTCAACTTGGCCAGAGTAAAACCCCTTGGCCTTGAGTGCCGTTTGCACACGTTTTGCTTCTGTCTTTGTCATGAAAATACCCTCGGTTGGAGACATCCAATCCGAGGGTAAAAGCTGGTTTCAGGCGGTTGATTTGTTGGCGATAACGATTGAACCACCTATTCAATGAAGACCAATCGCTAAGGAAACCGTTAACTGCGCTGGAGAGAAAGCACTCAAAACGTTTCGAACAGAAAAGTGTTAATCAGCCACGGCGACACTCTTAGCGTCAAAAACTATTGACGTAATGTGCAAAGTGCTCTGCGCTCGTTTTGCTTCTGTCTTCATAATGAGAATATCTCGGATAAAGGGATGCACTCCTTTGTTTAAATTGACTAATATGTTGATTGCTCGAATGGTTTATTGCAATTATTCCACCAGCTAGCACATGGAAATCTGCCGGCAATTTTGGGTTGAATTTATTGGATATTCATGTCAATTCTCAAGTTGCAGTTCAGTGATCCGATTCCGCTCGAAAACCAATAGAGACTGACTATGAACGAGGAACAGAAGGCCTTTGCTGAAGCTGAAGAGGCCATCTCGATTTTTAATGAAAACCGACTCAACAACGGCGCGCTGTCTCTAAAAATCAGAAACCTTAAGAAAATACCAAATTCCATCAAATATTTAATAAATATCAACGATCTAGACCTAAGCGGAACACAAATTACATCGATCGATATTCTCGCCCACCTAGTAAATATGAGAAGGCTTAATTTAAGTGGAACACCAATATTATCGATAGATTGTCTATCTCAACTTCCTACACTTTATTCTCTTAATCTGAGCGGCACTAAAGTTAGCTCATTGGATTCGATTGCTGAAATCGAAAGTTTAACTGCCTTGAATGTCAGCGGCACTCGCATCAAAACAATAGCTCCGCTAAAAAATCTTTACAGACTGGGCGCCCTCGACCTTAGCAATACACATGTCACAGAAATTGAATCTATGGCCAATCTCAATGATCTTACTGATCTTGACTTATGCGATACTCCGATTGATTCTATAGACTCGCTTAGACACCTCTCGAAGTTGACCTTTCTTGATCTGAGCGGCACACAAATCACATCAGTTGAGCCACTTTCAAAGCTTGCAAATTTACAAAAACTTCGATTGTCCAACACTAACGTTGAATCAATAGCAGCCATCAGCAATCTCCGAAATCTACGTCGTCTCGATCTTGACAATTCTCAGGTAGATGATCTTAGACCGATTAAACGTATTAGAAATCTTATAAAAGAAGGAGGCTTAAGTTTCCGAGATTGTAAAGCCACAGCTATAGACCCTGAACTCAACGCTCTTTCTCAAATCAGCAACGCCCGAGAACGAGCAATAAATATTCTTGATTATTTAAGCCAATTAAACGTTTGGCCCCCCGTTACAACCATCCCAAAAGAGCTCCCTGGAGCTCCTCGTTATTTAGTACCGGACAATGGCCCAATCGTTGAGATCGGTGAAACCATAGGCTTAGACAATCCAGAACAACAAGCTTTACAAAATGAGTGTCGCGAAAAGGTGCGCATTCTTATTGACTCCGTTCAAGAAGGAAACAATGAACTTGGAGCTCTTGTTGAGGCCGCAAAAAAGTACGAACGCTTAGTCATTCAAGATTCGACAGGAATTTTAGCCAGCGCTCTTTGGTCTGCAGCCAATACACTTCGAGCTAAACACGAAGCCCATAAAAACGCAGTTATTCACAGCAGAATAAACGAAGAGCTTCCGCCAAATACTGCTTCCGCATTACAAGATCTTTTAGAAACGCATGGAATCTACTTTCTGGGTCATCCAGGCGCAGCTGATGTAGAAAAGAAGATGCGTGACTTTCTACTCGGCCCCCGCAACCCAGAAGCAAAGGAAGCAGCGGACAAACTTCTGGCCTCCCTAGAAAAAGCACCCACGGTTTTGGCCCCAAGCGCCACCGACCCCATGTTAAGCGATCAATATGCCTCGAACGGGATCGGACCTTCTGCCCATATGGGGGAAATACTTCTCCAGCAGAGGCTTAGAAATGTATTCGCTTCGATTGCAAGAAAAATCTGGATATTTGTAAAATCCAAACCAGGAGTTGCTATTGACGCGGTCATTGCCGCCGATATTATTAATTGGTTTGCGGGAAACCAGTTATGGATTGTTAAGTTTTTCGAAGCAGTTACAGGTAGGTATCCTATTTGGATTGATCAAATCATAGAACTTATTTCTAAAATTCAACCATAGTTATTATGAATAGATTTTTAATAGATTTCGTCAAACGATCATATTCATGGATTAATGGGATTGGGCTTTATTCCAACACACTCGAATTTCTGAGGGATTCTCCCACCACCAACGCCCCACCCCGCCCGACAGTCTGGCTGATTTGATAAATTGCCACGTCATAGGCCGCGCTGGCGTCGCCTAAGTCCGCAAGTCGCTCGGCCTCGCTATAGGTGACTGCAGGCGTGCTGAGCTCGAAGGTGCGCACCACGTCGCCTCCGTTTAGAATGTCCACCTCATAGGCTTCGCTATCCTCA
This sequence comes from uncultured Cohaesibacter sp., assembly GCF_963662805.1. Classification (NCBI taxonomy): domain Bacteria; kingdom Pseudomonadati; phylum Pseudomonadota; class Alphaproteobacteria; order Hyphomicrobiales; family Cohaesibacteraceae; genus Cohaesibacter; species uncultured Cohaesibacter sp. The sequence goes on along the minus strand of NZ_OY759851.1, from coordinate 48,932 downwards.
TACAGTGGCACCTTGTAAAGATCCCAGCTATCCGCATCAGGGCTCCGCGATCGCCTCACCCACGAAATCTGATGATCGGTGCCGCTTTTTTTGATCTTGCCGTGACAGGGCGCAAAGGGCTTCAGGCCAAGGCCTTTGAACGCATGCTGTTCTGTCGTGAAGTGATCAGACCCCACCGTTTGACCCACCGGCCCAAAGCGCCAGTAATAGGATTTGTTGAGATCGCTTAGGCTCATATCCACTTGCGCAACGCCAGACCCGAGATAGACGATCGCCGCTCCCGCCGTCGTGTTCTCGAGCATGGCGCTTTCAGTGCCACGCTGGCCCCGGATCAGTTTCGACAGGCGATATTGATTGGTGCCGATCAGCTCGCAAGTTTGCGCCTGGATGATTTCCCAATCACCATCACCATTCTGGATGGCAAAGACGTTGTTGCCGTTCAGAACATCCAGCTCTTCGACGCTTTCCAGCTCCCCGCCATAGATTTCGACATCAAGCACATTCACCCGATCGAAGATATGCAGCGGCCCCTTGGCAAAGTCTGTCAACGTCTCGCCAATGATGGCCGATGCCGTCACGCTGGTGTTTGTCTCCCAGCCGCTTTCTGAAGGCGATCGAAGCATGACGCCGCCACCAGGCCAGGGATTTGCAAACATCGCCACATAGCCCGCATTTGGATCATGGCCCGATTTGAGCAAGGGCAGATCCATGAAGCGCGCCAGCACCTTCGAAACGCTGTTGGATTTGCCCGAGGGCGACAGGCTGTAATTTGCACCCGAGATGGAAAGAGCAGCATCAATAAAGCCGCTCGCCTCACACTCGCGCCCGTCCCCGTCATTGACGCTGGTCAGGCGCAATTCCCGCGTTCCACGATCGGTGGTCACTTCGACCACGTCGCCCGGTTCCAGCGCAAGGCTGGACGGCATCAGCGAGAATGCGCCGGTTTCCCGTGCCGCCCAGACATCATTCAAAAGATATTCCGCGACCGATTGCGCGCGGTCCTCATCCATGACAATCGCAAGCTGACTTTCCGAGATATTGTAAGCGCCAGTGAAGTTCACCCACGCGGTGACCGTGCCGGAGTTATAGGCCTTGTTGGCATTCAGGTAAGTAATCCGCACCGCGCGTGCCAGCTCGCTCTCCTGTGCCCTGGTCAGCGTCACCAGTTCGCCGGCATCTTCGCCGTTGCCATCGTGCAAACTGTCCTGATCGATCGCAGCCCGCACCGGTATCGCCTTGCGCGATATCGCTTTGATGATCCCGCCCGTCTCAATCAGATCAAACCCGAAGGCCAGTTCAAGCGGTTCCCACGCGCTTCTAAGGCTCATGGTGCTATCGATCACATAGCCGTCACAGGCCCCGAAGGCCTCATCAAAGTCATAAGCAGTGAAGTCATAATCGCCCGCGATATGCTTCATCAAATCGGGCATATAGACCATGCCAAGCCGTGATGACAGCCAATGGCCATATTGCCAGTTATCGGCATCGGCCCATGTCCCGCCGTCCAGTGGCCAGGACGGGAAAGGCCGCGCGTCCCAGCTCCATACATGGAGGCTATCCGTTTCGATCATGCTTGAGGCATAGACGCTTGATGTGGGATTGTTTGCAGCCGTGCCCCAATAGTCAATCACCGCTTTCAAGTGTGCATGTTGCTGCACATCATCGCGCGCCCCGCTCGAAAAGTATGGCAGAGCGGACTCGGACGATTTGGGATCAAAGAAGACATTCGGCTGATTGCTGGCAAGATCAAGCGCAGGACAGCCAAGTTCGGTAAACCAGATCGGTTTGCTTTGTTCTGTCCAGTCCGTTGCCGTGCTGTCTCTTGTGCCACTTGGTCGATTGTGATGGCTGTTTAGCCACCAATTGCGCATGTCCTTCTGTCTGTAAATCCAGTCTTCCCCGTAGGCGCTGTCTTCAATGACCGTGCGCACCTGTGCCACACGATCGGCAGCGCTCGCATAATACCAGTCAAAATATTCCCCGCCCTCGATATTGCTTTGCAGATAGTCAAGGCTGTAAGGCGTGACGTGACCGGCAGCCGCGTCATAATCAAGATGATCCCTGCCCCGTCGCCAGTCGGACAAGGGCAGATAATTATCAATGCCGATAAAGTCGATATCGCCATCAGACCAGAGCGGATCCATATTGAAGATGACGTCGCCCGAGCCGTCCCCCGGCCTATTGCGAATGATATTCGGACCAGTCCGCCGCATAGCCAATCTTTGTGCTCGCCCCGGCGATCGAGCGCACCTCTCCTGCCAAATCCTTCAGGCCATCAACAAAGGGATAGCTCGTCGATGTGTTGCGCACCGTGGTCAGCCCGACCAGTTCCGAGCCGATGCAAAAGCTGGTGACCCCGCCCGCTGCCTCGGCAAGGCTTGCCATATGCAGGATGAACCGCCTATAGCGCCATTCATTCGGCCCGCTGTAAGTGACCGTCTCGCCCGACACGCTGAAATCGCTGGCGTCTGCCGTGCCAAGGAAGGCTTCCACCTGGTCGCCCGCCGTGCTGGTCTGATCGACCGTGTCCACCTGTCCCGCTGCCGGATGGCAGGTAATGCGACCACGCCAGGGAAAGACGGACTGATCATCGCCGCCATAGGGATCGGCTAAACCGTTGTCTGCCGGAATGTCTCCCATGATGAACGGATAGAGCATCACCTCATAGCCGCGCGCCTTCAGATCCTTGATGGCGTTGATCACGCTCTTGTCCGATGGCGCGCCACCATAGGCGGCATACTCGCTGCCGTCCTCATTGGTCAATTGCGTGATCAGATCTGCCGTGTCCCGCGTGAGGCCCGCAACAGCCCAACTATAGGGAGATGTGGTCTTGCCCCTGATTTCCACCTTTGGCTTGATCTGGCATTGCCCACAGCGCAAGTCATCAAAAAACCAACTGACCACCAGACAGACCGACTTGATATTCGGCAGGGCATTCGTCATCTGGTCAAGGGAGACTTGCCAATCAGACACGCCCTGCTTCTGGTGCATGTTCTCATAGGTTTCGCTGGTCACCGTGCCGCTTGTGGAGGTTGCCTGCTTGCGCATAACGTCCGGTTCATAGCCAAACTCGGTTGATCCCGGAATGAGGTTGACGCCCCTGATTGCCTTTTCCAGTTCACGCGCTGGCGATGGCCTGATGATTTCAAATGTCAGTTGCGGCACGCGGTTGCCAAAGTCCGTCAGTTCCAGCCGCTCAAAGACGATGTAGGACAGCCCGCGATAGGCAGGAGCCTTGCCGCTTCCTTCGATGCTTTCAATCAGGCTGTCAGGATCTTGCGTCTCGGTTCCCGTATAGAAGCGGAAATCAAACTCGGACATGTCCAGCTCATTGCCGTCAGCCCATATCCGATTGAGATAGACCCCCGGCCCTTCGCAAATCCCAACGGCAAAGTTGGCATAGTAGACATAGGTCTTTGTCGTGGTCTTCGCCCCGCCGCCTTTACCGCCGCTGCTTTGCGTTTCGGTCTGGACCACCTCTTCCAGATCGGTTGCCCAGATAATTTCCCCGCCAAGGCGCGCGCGTCCATAGGCCCTATTGATGGCGTTGCCTTCCGTCGATGACGTAACCTTGAGGCTATCAAGGGACGTGCCTTCATAGGTCGTGTCTTTGCCACCCGAGAATAAAAGGCTATCGATATAGGCCCCACCAATCGCCGCAGCCGTGCCGAGCAGCGCATTGCCAAAGGCACCAAGCCCGAGCGATGGTGCAAGGGCAGAAGCGCCCAACGTCAAAACCAGAGAAGCCATAACAGAGGTGGTCCCGGAAAATCGGACCATATGTTAAGGTGGATCGCCTGAGAAGAAAGACGATCCGAAATGACGAAGAGAAAACGCTATTCCGCCGATTTCAAAGCCAAGGTTGCGCTTGAAGCGATCCGGGAAGAATTGACGCTTTCCGAGCTGTCGAAGAAGTATGACGTGCACCCGAATATGATCAGCACCTGGAAGCGGGCCGCGATCGAGAATATGGCGACAGCTTTTTCGAAGGGCAAGGAAACAGAGAGCCAGGCCAGTGCCGAGGAAATCGTGAAGCTTCACGCCAAGATTGGCCAGTTGGTCGTGGAGCGGGATTTTTTATCACAAGCCTCTGTTCTACTGGGCGTGAATGGAGGCAAAAAGCGGTGATGCGGGATCATTCCAAGCTCAGTATCCGTCGCCAATGCAAGCTTTTGTCTCTGTCGCGGTCGGGTCTATATTATCAGCCGGTCGGCGAAAGTGCTGAGAATCTGCGGTTCATGGAAATCATTGATAAGCAGTTTCTGGAAACGCCTTGGTATGGTTCCCGGCAAATGGCCCGCTACATGAAACGACAGGGCTATAAATGCGGGCGTCATCGTGTTCGCCGTCTGATGCGATTGATGCGGCTGGTTCCAATCTACCGGGAACCCAATACCAGCAAGAAGCATCCCGCGCACAAGATCTGGCCATATCTGCTGAAGGATGTGTCAATCGAGCGGCCCAACCAAGTCTGGTGTGTCGACATCACCTATATCCCGATGCGTCGCGGCTTTCTATATCTGGTGGCAATCATGGACTGGTATAGCCGGAAGGTCTTGTCCTGGCGGCTTTCCAACAGCATGGAAGCCAGTTTCTGTGTTGATGCTCTGAAAGAGGCTTTGGCCAAATATGGACCGCCGGAAATCATGAATAGCGATCAGGGATCCCAATTTACCAGTTCCGACTGGATCCAGACCCTGACCGATGCTGAGGTGAAAATTTCCATGGACGGTCGAGGGCGCTGGGTTGATAACCGTATGATTGAACGGCTCTGGCGATCCATCAAATACGAATGTATTTATCTCAATGCTTTCGAGACAGGATCAGAGGCGAGGATCGGTATCGCGAAATGGATTACCTATTACAATGCCGAGCGGCCTCATTCCAGCCATGGCATCTTGACCCCGAACGAGGCATATGACACCACACTAACCATCGAGAAAATTGCAGCCTGATGTGAAACTTGGATCCACCTTAAATTGGCTGCAATATGGTCCAAATTCCAGGACCACCTCTAACTACCCCTTTGCCGGTTGCGGATTGTCAGGAAAGCGAAACGCGCCAGCGATCATGCCCCGCCATTGATGCGATAGTGTCACCTCGACAACGCCGCATTTCTCGTAAGCATGAATGAACCGCGTTGGACTGGTCAGGATGCCAAGGTGCTTGGCGGATTGCGCCCCCTTCCAGCGGATGGCAAACACATCCCCCGGCCCTAAATCTGCAATATCGATTTCCTGCAAGTAGGTGCGCCCCGCACAAATCAGACTTTCCGCGCCTGTGGCGTCGCCCCAATCGCGCCGATAGGCAGGCATTGGCCCCGCCTCGAAGCCGTAAAGCTCGCGCCAGACACCCCGCACCAGCCCGAGGCAATCGCAACCCACGCCCTTCAAGCTCGCCTGGTGGTGATAGGGCGTCCCGAGCCAACCGCGCGCAAGATCGATGATCTGGTCAGAAGTGGCTGACATAACTGGTGCTCCCGTCGCTTCCCGCGTCATCATCGGTTGGATAGTTCATCACATAGTCATTGCCCGGCATGTGCGGACAGCCCCGGAAATTCTCCCCGTTGCCGAACTTCTTGACGCATGTGGCGAATTTCTTATCGCAGCCCGCGACCAGTTCCAGCGTGTCTCCGATCGCCACGTCTTTCAAAAACGATGACCAGACCCCGAGCGTGACAATCCCACTTGTGACAACATGGCTTTGCAGTTGATAGCTCAGGCCCTCATTCTCGCCCGATGTGAAGGTCAACACCCCGCGATTGAACCAACCGGCTTTAAAGGCATCGATGCCGCTGATCTGGACGACCTGCCCGCCCGTGTAGCCCGTCACTGTGGCGCTGGCTGAATAGTCCCCTTCCGACACATCAACCCCGCAGCGATCATCTCCAAGATTGGCATCGCAACCGGACTGATAAACGCGCCCCTGTTTTTGCTGCAATTGCGCCGCAAGCCCTCGGATTTCGGCAGAGAAATAGCGATCGCCCCGCTTGATTTCGCCAAGGTTTCCTTTGCGCATCAAAACGGCCTGACTTGTCTCTTGCCAGTTGACGCGCCAGACCTCGATTTCCGCCCCGTCATAGAGCCCGAGCGCTATATCCTGTTCCGTGATCAGATCAGCAGATAGCGCGCCTTCTACGTCCACATTGTCCACCGACAGGCCAAGACTTGATTGCAGCTCGGATGCCGTGAAGCCACTGTCAGCCCCATAGGTCACGCCGTCGAAGCTGATATCAAGGTCATGATCGGTAAAGCCGAACACCTCACCATCTCGCCTTGTCAGCTTCCAGCACCAACACAAAGAGGTTGCGCCGCTATCCAAATGGGCCTGCAGGCCATCGGGCAAAGTCTTCATAGAAACAGCTCCACAATGGGAATGGACGGCACGGAAATCAGCTTGTGATTTTCCCATGAGAGAGACAGCGAGTCCGTATCGAAGCGCACCGGAATATGGAACTTGAACCCCGCCGTAATGCTCGCCCCGCTCACAGGTGGTTCATCAAAGGCGACAATCCCGGTAGTCGTATCAACTTCATAAAGGCCGCTATCGAGCACCACCTCATCAACGGCAATCAGCACCGAGCCTGCCACCGGCTTGGCGATCTTGCGCAGGTAAGGATTGGCGCTGCCATAGGCCTTGGTAAGCTGGAAGCTCACCGTTTCCCCGTCGCCCGCACCGATCACCTGGTCAAGGGCATTTGGCGCGCTGATCGCGCTGCAGCTCTTGAAGTCCAGCGGATCAAAGAAGCGAAACCCGGACAGGCGTCCGCGCACATCTTCAAAAAAGGCGGTGACCTCTTCCGCCTCGGATATGTCACGAATGCCCGTTCCAACGTCCCAGGTCCGCCGCGAATTGGACCATTGCTGATTGCGTTCTTCCCGTCCCGATCCAGCCTCGACCACTTGCGTTTTGCGCACCGGCCCACCCGTCGCCCCAAAGCCGATCTTGATAGGAAATTCGATTTCCAGAAACGCCGCCATGATCGCCTCACATGTTCCGTTTGCCGCGCGCCGACATGCGCGCCAGACTTGCCGAAATCTGCCCCTCGGACTTTCGGAAAGACTGCGCATCCTGCGCATAGACATTCATGGTGATGGACGGCCCGTTGCTGTTCGCAGCGTTTCCAGCGCCAGCCATGGCCGCACGGTTCGGCTCGATGCCGCTCATGATGGACGGATTGAACAGCCCGCCGACATAGCCGCCTTTGGCATAGCCCTTGAGTTGCCGGTGAAGGGCTTCAAGATTGCCTGCGCCTATGCGATCTGTTGCCCGTTTGGAAAACACATATTCGCCGCCATGCACGATGCCTGCCACTGCCGACGCAGGCTTGTTGCCGGTATAGCCGCCGCGATCGAACAGAAAGCCCGTGCTGAAGACCGAACCGGACCCGCCGCCCACAACAGAACTTGCAAGGCTGGAAAAGAGACCGCCTAAGAGCCCGTTTGAACTACCGCCAAGAGACGTAAACAGACCAGACAAGGCCCCTTGCCCGAAGAGACTGGCTTGCAAGGCCGCGTTGGCAATCTGCAGTGCCAGCCGCTTCATGGCGTCCTCAGCCGTCATCGAGCCGTCAGCGATCGACAGAAGCGTGTCAACGCTCGATTGCCCGAGATATTCGAAACTTTCTTTGACTTCCCGCGTGCTCAGCTCAAGCTCTTTTTGCAGGTCCATCGCCCGTTGCATTTCCGCGCGCTTATATTGCAGCGCTGTCACGGCTTCCGCGATCGCCTGCCCCTCTTCGCTTTCAAGAGACACACCGGCCTGTTTCAGTGCGTTGTAAAGCTCTTGCGCATTGGACGTGCGCCCGAGTTGCTGTGCTTCCTCTTCCAGAGCCAAGATAACGTCTTGAATGCGATCAAGTTTCTTTTGTGCCTTTTCGTCATCGCCCGTATTGGGAACGTTAGGCACAGTCGGAATGTCTGACACATCCACATCAGAGACCGAGTGCGCCGCACTCGCAGTCGCCCAAATGCGCTTTGCCAATCGCCGCTGATAGCGACCCGCCGCACCATCAGGATAATTGCTGTTTGATGTGGTGCCGAAAATCTCGTCAAGGCTCTTGGCCTTTGTGCCGCGTGACTTCCGTCTCAGCGCCACGCTGCTCAACCCGCTATTGCCATCTTTGGGCATGGCCCGCTCAAGCTCGAAGAACTTGGCAATCAAATCGGACAAGGCAGACGCCACATTGACGACCGCAGATTTCATGCCCTGTGCAATCGTCGCCGTGATTGTCTGAAACTGGCGGTCAATCTCTTTGGCCTTCTCAAGCACATCATCAGACATGACGCGCCCCATGTCGCGCGCCTCCTGCCTTGCCTGCCGGATGCCCCTCGCGCCATCATCAAGCAATTGCACAAACTGCTCTCCACCCGTGCCGCCGAATATCTCGTCGGCAACGCGAATTTGCGCCGCCTTATCAAGCTGTTCCAGCCGTCCAATAATGTCTTCAAACAGCTTGTCCGGCTCGCGCAACTTTGTCTTCAGAACGTCAGCCGAATAGCCAAGGCGATTGAAGGCATCCGCCCCGGATCCCTTGCCGGTCACGATGAATTCATCAGCCCGCAACTGCATTTCCTTGATGCCATCGGTCAGGGCATCAATGCTCACCTTCTGTTTTGCCGTGGCGAATTGCAGCTCTTGAAACGCCTCGAAGGACAGGCCCGCCCGCTCCGCTTCAGCCGCCAGATCGACAATCTCGCTCGTTGTCGATTTGATCGCGGTCACAAGCCCCGCTCCAATGCTGACACCGCCAAGGCTTGCCAGCGACACCGCCGCCCCACGCGCGGTCAGGCTTAATGTCTTCAGGCGAAGTCCGAACCGATCGACGCTCTTTTCGCTCTTGCCAAAGCTCGTCGATGTGTTGCGCTCAATCTTTTTCAGTGCCTTGTCAAACTGCGCCGTTCGCGCCTCGATTGCCAAGACCAGTGTTTCCAGTTTTGTTTCAGCCATATCGCGCTTTCAATTCCTCAAAACGAGCCTTTGACATGGACGGCTTTTCTGGTGGTGCATGCAGTTCGTTGTAGCCTTCGACCGCGTCCAGATAGTCGCGCAAGGTTGCCTCATGCAGATCCTGTGGCGACCAGCCAAGAACCGTGAAGGCAACCCGCTTTATGCGTCGCCAGGGGATGGCGTCGTCTTGTTCTCCGCTTGGTCTGTTTCTGGTGGCTTTCCCGGCTCTTCCCCCTCTTCAGCCTCCGGCATGCCTGCCACCAATGCAGCGGTTACCGCTTCATGCGCATCGGCCCCATATTTGCCAAAGAGGATCCCGCCCACTGCAGCCGCATTGCCAGACGTGCAAAGGCATTTCATGCCGCTGTAGGTGACACGCGGATCGGCAAGGCCCATCAGCAAATGCAATTGCCGTAGCCCCGAGATTTGCAAATCAGCCATCAGGCTCGCGACATTGGGAAGGGTGGCATGAAGGGTGAAGGCAACGTCGCCTAGCGCAACATTGACTTCACCCGTCAGTTCATTGACCGTCACAGACATGTTCCCTCACCTACGCCGCAGCGGCCCATTCAGGCACCGACTCCCAACCAAATTCAGCCGTGATCGCCAAATCTTCGTTGGTGTTCCCGGTGAAAGTGATTTTCACATAGCAAGCACCGGTGAAGCTGCCATAGTTCGGCACCGTCACCTTGAAGTTGAGCGTGACGCCCGTGCGTGCCGCGTCGAAAATGGCCGTGGTGCGTGCGTTCACTTCAGCGATGCCGGATCCCGAAAAACTCAGATCGATATTTCCCGCCCGCTTTGTCACCTGCGCAGGCTTCGTGCGATCGCCATCGCATTCAGGCACGACGCGATCGACCAGCTCAGGGCCCATGGAAAAATCAGTTGACGTGATACCGCAGAAATCAACATAGGTTTCCGCGTTGTCAGGATCTTCAACCTGAATGAACAGCTCTTGGCCAAGGTGCTTTGTCATGATGTGCAATCCTCTTCATGATGGATACGAAACCGCATGACAGCACGATAAGCCCGCCTGTCACTCTCGTTGAAAAGTTGTGTGTTCTCCCAGACAATGCGCAGGCCATTGCCATCTGAAAGTGCCACGGTTTGAAGGTGATAGAGCGCCTTGATCTGGTCCGCGATCCCTTGCGCGTCCGCCTTTCCGCCCGCCTTTGTCCAGACTTGGACGGTCTGATAAATCAGATCTCTTTGCGCACGGCCTATGTCATCTTCTTCGACCTGCATGTCATCCATGACGCAAAAGGGGTAAGTCTGCCCAGCCGTGCCGCGCGCCGTTGATGGACTGTCAGGAATGAAATCAAACACCCGACCACCGCAGACATTCGCGCCGGTCAGAATAGTTACAAGGGCTGTCTGTGCCGCTGCCGTATCAAGTGCCATTTTATCGCCTGCTCACGGCCCGCTTGACCGCCTTGTTGATTGAGCGCGTTGTGCGCCCCTTTATCCGTTTTCTGAACGCCCGATAGGCTGGCCAGATGTGCGGACGCGCTGGCGTTCCAGGGTGCGTGCGCCCAACCTTGCGCGACCGGCCCTTTTGCTGCACCCGTTCGCCCCTCTTGCCCGCTTGTGTCCCAAACTCGATGAAACGCCAGATCCAACTGGCAAAGACGCCCCAACTTGGCACCCCGGCCTCATCTTCAATCGGTTTGGCCTGGATCGTCTCGGCATAGTCACCGCTTTGCTTTGGTGCCAGATCCCGCGCCAAGCCCGCGACCTCTTCAGCGCTTTTCTGCATGCCCTTGTTCAGCTCTTCCGTAATCTCAGGTGCGACCCGCCGAAGTTGTTGGAAGGCCTTTTGCTTGCCAGTGAACTTTGATTTCAGCATCAATCCAGCCCCCCGCGTGTCACGATGATTTCCAATTCGCGATTGCGCTGATCGGGATTGGTGATTGACTGGATGGAATAGTCTTCGCCATCGATCAGGACGCGCCAGTGCTCCCCGATCGCCCGTGTCTCGCTCGACGAGCGCACCCGCAGGATCCCGCTAACGCTCGCCTGCAGTCGCCCATTCTCTTGTTGTTCGCGGCCCCGTTCCGGTCTGAACCCACCCCAGACGGTCAGATCATCCCCCCAGGCCTCCACAAGCCCGCCGCTGGCGTCGATGCTGTGCAGCGGCTCATTGAACGTCACGCGCTTGTTGAGTGTTCCAGCCCTCATGGCCCCACTCTCCTATGCGGCGCAATCAAGCTCTCGACAGCCAATTGAAGATTGGAATTAATAGAGCCGACGATCACCGCTTCGCGGTTCTCGAACCAATGCCCGATCAGCAGTTTCATGGCATGCTTGATGGCTGGCGGCACCGATGCCGCGTCGACATAACCAGCCTTCCATGTGACAGTGATCAGCCCTTCCCCGAAGTCGGCATCATCAGGCCAGCTTTTCCCCGGCTTGAGCGCTGCGACAGTCTCAATCACGCGACGCTCAATGCGCACCGTCTCAACGTTAAGCGCCTGTTCTGTGCCGTCCCTGTCAAAATAGGAGATGGACTGCAGCTCAGTCACCGGCCCCAGACAAAGCGGGAAATCCTGCCAGCAGTCAAATTCCTGCGCCCATGTTTGGGGCATCAGGCATTTGCCAAGCACGCCGGTGTAGCCGTCCAGATAACCGACCGCCGCTTCAATCAGCGCTTCGATCGTGCTGTCATGATCAGCCCCACCGACGCGGCAATGGTCCTTTGCCTCATCAAGTGAGATTGGCAAGGTTGTGGGGGCTTGCATCAGAATGGGTGCGAATTTCATTTGCCGGTCTTTCCTTGCGATGCCTCGACCTTCACTGCATCAGATCTCAAAGGCACTTTCGTAGACGGCACACCCCGAGGCTTCTGCCCCGACCTATTCTCCCGCTTGTCCAATGTCGCACCGTGAAGGGCATCCGGTTTAGCCAGGACGCCAGCACTCACCAAGTGTCTGACCCGCATTTCATCAGCGATACGGGTGTCACCTTCTGAATAGGGCTTGTCCCCGAAATGCGCCCGCATAACTCTGAATTCCACTCTTGCCATGATGGTTCTCCATTCTGATCTCATAAGAGAGGGGCAGGTTCCCGCCCCCCTCGATAGATCAACGATCAGTCGGCAACGTTGCCGAAGTCGCCATAGATGAAGGCTTCAGGACGATAGACAGCCAGTGCCAAACGCTCTTCACCAAGAATGGTGACAAGGTTTTTCGTGAAGTCGTCATTCTCAAAACCGACCTCGACACGCGCCTGCCAGAGATCGAACACCTGCGCCGCCATTTTGAAAGCGCCGGTCAGGAATTTATCGACCGTGATGGCCTGCGTCTGAACCACCGGCAATCCCCAGAGCGTGGGCGTCAGTGTGCCTTGCGGCTGACCGATGATATATTTGCCCTGACTGTCTTTGGTCAGCTCGATGCGCGCCCAATCAATCGGATTGAGCACATGTCCGGTTGCGGGATATTCGGCAAGCACCGCCTGAAGCATGGCCAAACGGAGCGTGTCGATATTGGTTCCAGAGTCCGGCGCAAACGGTTCGGCATAGGCGGACGCTTGCGGAATGATGCCATGCAGGTTCTGTCCGGTGCCGTCACCGCTCAAAAGCTGCAGCTCTTCCTTGAAGGCCAGACCGTAAAGCAAGCGATTGTCGATCAGCGAGCGAAGTTGCGGCACGTCATCGAGCGACTGCCGGGAGGCCTTGAACCAGTGCGCAATGACCTTGGCGCTGGTGCTGACCAGATCGAGCTGGATATCAGAAGACGGTTTGGCCGCACCTTCTGCAACAACATCAGCATTGTTGGTGAAGCCCTTCTCCTGAACATACTCAAGGCTTGGCGACTCCATATCGCCCGGAGAGAGGAGATCACGCACCGTCATGCGCCGTTGCGGCAATTCCTGAATGCCCGCAAGACGCTGTGTCGCGACAGCGGCGCCGACCGAACCCGCCGCATCAGTGGTAGAGGTGGTGATGGTGGCCTTGATTTTCAGATCGGCCTTGCCCTTGGTCGGTCCATCAGCGATCCAGGATTTGACCTGCTCATTGTCGGTGAACTGCTCACCAATGCTTTTTGCGCGCTCCGCAGGGTTCGAGCTGATCCGAGCCATCTTCTGTTCGAATTCGTCAAACTGACCCTTCAGTTCATTCATTTTGAGCAGAGCTTCATCAGCGGTTTCCTTGACCGAAGCGGTCAGCTCTTCCCCTTTCGACGCCTTGCCAAGTGCCTCTTCAGCAACCTCCTTGACCTTGTCGATTGCTTTGTCAAAACCGGCCTTCACTTCCAGCGCAAGCTGTTCAGGTGTCTTGTTATCAGCCATCAGATTTACTCCTGTCTTAGCCGAATTAGTTCAACAGGGCCGTTAGAAAGGCCCATTCCTCATCCGCTTTGGCAGGATCCCCCTGCCCCTTCAGGTGGAGACGCACGGCACGTTCCGCCTGTGAGTTTGAAAAGCCCAATCCCTTGAGCCAGATTTCAAACTCGCGCTCTTGAAGCTGGTCCCCAGCCTTGAGCCGTTCTGTCAAATCGTGTGATTGTTTGAGTGCCTTGACGCTGCCAATCAGCGCATTCGGATTGGCCCCGATGGAAACCACAGAGATTTCCCGCAAATCGACTTTTTCCAGCGTCCAGATCCCGGTGTCCGTATCAACGGAATATTCCTTGATCCGGTATCCAATCGACAGGCCGTCAATGTCGCCTTCCTTCAAAAGCTCATGGGCTTCGCGTGCACACTGCACACCCATATTGAGCTTGCCTCGAACGAAAAGCCCCTTGTCATCTTCCTGCATTTCGAGCCAGCGCCCGATTGGCTGGTCTCTGTTATGCTGCCAGAACAACTTTGGCATGGTGCCATTGGCGGCATGTTCTGCGATGCTATCGGCATAAGCGCCCGCCGCGATGATATCGCCGTAATCATCCGGTTCGCCGCCGAAGGTGCTGGCGTAGCCTTCAAACTCGCCCTTTTCGGAAAGCGATTTCACATCCAGAATTGGTGCTGTAATTTTTGTATCAATCTGCATTTCCCGCCTCCGTAATTGGCACATTCTGCATTTGCATGCGCGGTACATCGCCGCCCGCAACAGGCGACAAATTCTCTCGTCTCCGCACTTCGTTGATGGTCAGCCAGCCGTTGTTCAGACCGGATTGATAGAAATTGGCGCGCCCCTTGCTATCCCCGCGCAAAAGGCCCTCAAGGTTGAATTCGACATAGAAGCCAGCTGCACGATCGGCAGGGCTTAAGAGCTGTTTCTTCAAAGCCTGCTCGATGCGCTTCAAACGCCGCCGCAAAGTGAATTTGATAAAACTGAGGGTTTGCTGTTCAAGGCCGGTGCCGAAGGACGTGTTCTTTTCGGTATGGCCGACCATATGCGGAGGCACCCCGAAAAACCGGCAAATCTCTTCCACCGAGAATTTGCGGCTTTCCAGCATTTGGGCGTCTTCAGGATTGAGCGTCAGCGGCTCCCACTTGGTGCCACCTTCGAGGATCAGAGGACGCCCGGAATTGACCGCACCAAGAAATTTTTCGGTTAGAGTCTCATTGGCTGTCTTGCGCTGCTCATCAGTGAGAAACTTCTCAAAGGTCAGGGCACCACTCGGGCGCAAACCGTTCTTGAACGTAGACCCCGCCGATTTATCGACCGCCCGCGCGATGCCGAAGGAATGGCGTGCAAAATGCAATGTCGAGAAGCCGCCAAGCGCATTGCCGCCAAAGCCTCGAATGTGCAAGACATCGTCTTCTAATAGATCGAAGTGCTCGCCATCTTCCGTCCAGCAATAGCGCAAACTGCCATCATTGTTTTTTGTGACGGAGACTTCTGCATAAATCGGCTCGAGCGAAACGATCCTTGCGCCGGTTCTAACCTTGCGCGCAAAGGCGTTGCCCTTCAGCTCCAAGGCCGCAGCCATGAATTCCCAGAAGTCCACCGCAGTCAGATTGAAATTCGGACTTTCATGCAGCACCGAATAAAGAGGATGATCGACCGCCTCTATCCGGCTTTCACCATCCTTTCGATAGACCGAAAGTGGCAAGGTGCCGATCGTGCCGGAAAGCAGATTGACACAGGACCAGACCGCAGAAAGCGCCATGGCAGTTTCAAACGTCACAAGCTCGCCACTGTCCGCGCGCGATGCATCGGAGACCCAGCCATTCGGTTCGCGGATCGTCAGGCTGCGAACAACAGCAGACTTGATGCGATTGATAAGGTTCACGCGGCACCTCCGATTGATGCACATTTGATTGCGTTTGTTGGCAACAAACTGATGGAACGAGGCTAACAGCGCCTCGCAATCGGTTGATATCTTCTGCACTCACTGTCCAACCAAGTCCGGAAAAGCGGGGTTCACAGGGATGCAAAATAGCTATCCATGTCGCCCTCTTTGTCCTGGTCCTCAGCCATGGCAAGGCCAAGCGCCATGATCAGCGCAACAGCGCCGTCAATCTTCTTTTCGTTCGAAGGTTTTCGCGGGAAGACGTTGTCGTTTGCATCCGGCTTGGCGATCACGTTGGAAACCATCCAGGTCAGCACCGGATTGCCGTCATGGTGCAAGCGCCCTGCCTTCAGCAAGGCCTCAACCCACTTCATGGGCTCGGACAGGTTCGCCACCCGTTGCGGATATTCCACCGCTTCAATATGCAATTCATCCTGGATTTGCTGGACAAGCTGCGTCGCGCCCCAAGGATCATAGCCAATGCGTTCAAACGGGAATGCGTCGTGATCGTCTTCGATGTCGCCCTTGATGACCTCGAAATCGATGATATTGCCATCGGTCACGGTCAGTGCGCCGCTGTCTTTCCATTCCGCGTAATGCTTATTCTCGGGATTGTCCGCCGTCTCTTCCGGCAAATAGAAATGCGGTGCGACCACAAAATAATGGTGCTGGCCATCGATCAGCTTGCGCCACAGCGACAGGCTCGCGGTGATATCGAGCTTGCTGGACAGGTCCAGCGCCCCGAAGCGCGCCACGTCATCGCCTTGCGGAATGATCAGGCCCGGATTGCCCTGCCGTCGCCAGTCTTCCATGTTGAAATAGGCCGATCGCGCAGCAATCCAGATATTGAGGTGCTTTGTCTTGAACCGCGCCTGATTGCGTGGCGAGCGGATCGCCTTGGCCAGTTCCGAGCGCAGGAAGTCCGCGCTGACCGAAACCCCAAAGTTTGGATTGGCCTTGACTAGGTTCGCGGGATCTGTCCACTCGTCCCCGTCATCGATCGTGTAAATCAGCCCGAACAGTTCATCATCTTCGATGACACCTTCAAGAACGTTTTTCAGCTCGTCAAAGGCCAGATAACAAGGCCCCGCGATATTGTCGCCCGCCGTGGTAATCACCAGCATAAGCGGCTGTTCGCGCGCGCCCATGCCGGTTTTCATCGTATCGTAAAGCTTGTCTGTCTTGTGTTCGTGATACTCGTCAACGATCGAACAGGATGGCGACGCACCATCCCCCGGATCCCCCACGATCGGTTCAAACACCCCGCCCGTTGCTGTCTCGAGCTTTTGCGCCGCAACCGTGACACCGAAAGCCCTGCAGAACATGGGCGTCTTTTTCGCCATCAGGCGCGCAGGCTTGAAGACCTCGAAAGCTTGCTTTTGTGTCGTCGCGCCCGAGTAGACCTCGGCCCCGAATTCACCGTCAGCGGTCAGCATGTAATTGCCGATACCAGCCGCCAAGGCTGATTTGCCGTTCTTGCGTGGCACCTTGAGCCTCGCCTCACGAAACCGCCGAAGGCTTGTTGCCTTGTGCACCCATCCGAAGATTGACGCCACAAAGAACCGTTGCCAAGGCTCAAGCACGAGTCTTTCGTTCTGTGCCGCCCATTTGCCTTTTGTATGCGGCATCAGTTCAACAAACTTCAGCGCCTTCTCAGCCTGCGCCGCATTGAACCGATAGGGCCAATCCGAGCTTTCCGATCGTTCCAAATCGCGCTTGTGTCGCTCGCAGGCGAGCCGAACCCACCGGCAGGCAGGCATCCTGCCCGACAGCACGTCATCAGCATACTGAAACGCCGACGCGGTCAGGGAATGGCTGGCAGGATCGATCACAAGCGCCCCCATGCCTAACCGCCCAGATTTTCAAAGGGATTGTCAAATAGATCGCCATTGCCCGCAGCAAGGCCCCGTTCATCGGCTGGCGTCAGCCCCAGCGCTGCAGTCAGGTTGCGCCATTGCCGCCAGGTCTCGTTTAACTGTGCGACTTCAGGACGGGATTTGTGTTGCTCGCCATTGCGGCCCTTGACCGTGTAAGTCTCGCCCTCATCGTGCAGCGTCATGCGTAGCGACCGCATGCGCATCAACGCGCGGCAATACTCGGCAACCGTGTCAACGAAATGCGGCTTCAGCCGCTCTTGCATGGCCAGTTGTGGCGCGATCCTGTCCCAGACGCGCGCCTCATACTCGGACAGGTCAAACGGCTTCAAATCAGCAGCCAGCCGCGCGCAGCGTTCTTCAAAAGGAACCCCGCCCTCAGCCTTCATCGGCACAACATTCTCTAGATCTGGTTTGCGTCCGCGCGCCATATCAACCCCGTTAAGCTGGGTGCGCAACAAAAGCTCAACACTTCACCGCGCACCCCTTTCCACAACCAGCGAAAGGAACCAACAGAGGCAATCTGCCAGCCCGATCATGCTGGACGCTTTTCCAGATCGGTTGATAAGTCTCTGCTTTATGCGCATTGCCAAAGACAAAATAGGCAGATTAAATACGGCAACCGTGGCGTTTTGGGGCGAAGGTAGAATGTTGCTTATCGAGAGCATATTGCAGTTTTTGAGTGACCTGTGTTCAAACAATGAACACTCTATTTCTGAACTTGCAAATTACTACTCCCCAGCAATTACTGCTTTCGCTTCATCTGTACTTGCAATTATTACAATATTTCTCTGGATAGAGAACAGATCATTAAGAAAGGCAGGGTTCAATCCTGAAGTAATAGCTTATCTACTACCTCACAGAAACGGGACCGGCGCAGTTTGTCTAAACATTTCGAATGTCGGCACTGGTCCAGCCTTTGATATTCGATTCAAAATCGAAAACGACAAGCAAGATTTCTTAGATCACAATGTCATTTTTAAAGATAGCGAAACAAGAGCGCCAATAACTGCAATACCACAAGGAGAGGGAATCAGTTTTCTTTTTGGTATTGGCTTTCAACTATTTGGAAAGATCAATGACGAAGAAATTGGAACTCTAAAACCTTTCACTGTAAATATATATTACAAGACAGTTACCGGACATAAAAAAGAGCAGATGTTTGTCCTTGACATTCAACAGTTTGAAGGTCTGCCTGGTATTGTAGAAAAATCAATTGAAAAAAAATCGAGCGAGTCTTTGGAGAAGATCGAAAAACATCTCGCGGTAATGGCTCGAAAAGACGCTTACCTGTTCCCCCTAGTTGACGCTACAAAGCTGTCCGATAACATCGTTCAGAAGCTTAAGGGTTCAACAGACAATAATAAAGAACGGGATCTTTAATTAACTTCATGTAATTCTTTAGTAAATGGGCTTTTCCTTTTCAATTCCAGCCTCGTAAAAACAAATATACCCCGCCGGTCCCGATGGGGTGGGGTGTAGAGATTTGATCCCCCCCTCCCTTTAAAAATAGACATCAGGTTCGGAGGCTGGTGGTTGGGTGTTCACTTCGCCGCGCGCTTCCATGCGTTGCTTGTCGCGGTTGTGATGTGTCTCACATAGGCTTTGCGTGTTGGCATAGCTGAAGAATAGTTCGCGATCGCCCTTGTGCGGAATGCGATGATCAACCACCGTCGCCACCGTGGTTCTCCCTTCTGCCAGGCACATCACGCACAGCGGATCGGCTGCTAGGCGCTGCTCTCTAATCCTCTTCCATGTTACGAGCTTGTACCAGTTGCGCCAAGGGTGTCGCTTGCGCCGTTCCTTGTCGTGATCCTTGTTGCTCGCCACCCGATCCCGTTTTGGTGCCCATGGTGCCGCGAATGTGCTTGGCGCCTTTGGCATGGTCTAGCCTCCTTCGCCTTCTTGCCCGCCCTGCGATCTTTCCGCTTGTGGGTGACCTGGCGGCCATTTGCTGGGGAAGTGCCACCCCGGTTTGAACCGACCCGTTGCAGGGTCCCTCATGTCGACCGTTGGCCACGGCCTTGACCGCGTTGCGGCCCAAGCCTTCCACGGTTCGCTGTCCTTCCACACGATCACCTGCCGTCGCTCAGGCTCAACCAGCTTGTCACGATCCCGCTTGCGCCGTGATCGCTTCTGCCGTTGAGGCTCTCCGAACGAGGCAGGCGACAAGCCGTGGCCCGAAAGGGTAAGGGTTGGTTCAAATGGTGGTTTAATTGGTGGTTCTATATGGGGGCTCACTGGTGACCCCCTCCCCGGCTCACCTATGAACCCCTCCCCGGTTCGCCTGTGAACCCCTCCCGGCTCAATTTGAACCCCTAGGGGCTCATTTTGAGCCCCCACCTTTTCTGCGGTTTCCAGCTCAAGCTCGTCTTGCTCATCAAGCGTGATTTCAGGCGTTGGAACGTCAATCCCAACCGCCAAATGATACACGTTTGATGCCTGCGAGCCGTCCTCGCGGAGGCGTTCTTTCCGTCTGAGCAAGCCAATCTCTTCAAGCTTCTTGAGTGCTCGCTTCACCGTCGCGCGGCTCGCTGTCGCTTTATGCGCGATCGTATCAACACGCGGCCAGCATGCGCCGGTGTCGTCCGCACTGTCCGCCAGCGCCATCAGAACAAGCTTGGTCGTCCCCTGCACGCATTGCAGCCCCCAAGCCCAATTGGACACAAGAACACTCATGTTGCACCCCCTTCGCCCGGAGAGCTGCGGAGAATATATTCAGTGCCGCTGAACGCTTGTGTTGCTGGATTGCGCACCTGTTGCCTGACCACCCAGCCAGACGCCAACAACTCGCGCATGATGCGGCAATACTTGTCGCGCCCCAAACCCATCGCCCGACGCGCTTCCTTTGGGTCGAAACGTTCAGTTGCGGCTTTGTAATGCAGGTAGGCAAGCAACCCCAACGCTTCCAAACTCAAGCCAGCCTCGAAGATCTCTTTGCACAGCTCAGTATGGTCGCTGTTAGGTACTGACCGATGAATGCAGATCTCATCCATGCCGCGCGTCCTCCCATCTCAGATAGAGTTCAGTCCCGATCAGCCACAAGGCAAGCAGGCCATATCCCGCAGCGTGAAGAGCGCCAGACAGCCACTCAGGAGCCCGCACCAGCGGCTCAGGCAACAACAAGACAAGCAGCGGCACACCGATGACGTAGAAGAGGACAAGCAACCAGAGCAGCACAGCAGCCACGATACGCAAGCAATCACCCATCACGCCACCTCACATTGCTTGAACTGCCTGAGCACCTTGTGCGCATCAGAAGCGGCTTGTTCGGTTCTGTCTTGATGTTCGCTTAGAAGGAAGAGCAGACCGTGCAGCATTGGGCCTTCACGGCCATCGCAGAGGGTTTCGTTGGCGACGAACAGCATCGCATCGATCAGCGTGCGTTCGGCCTCCAAAGCAAGGTCTATCTGGTCTAGGCAATGAGACAGAGCGCAAGAGCGCCTCTGCCTTGAGGAATGGCAAGTCATCACAAAAGCCCCTAGCATGGCGTTAAAACACCACTCACAGAGAGCTTCTGACGACCCACTGGTGAGCGGGAGGTTCAGAACCTGTGCTAGACAGGCGGGCTTATTCCCCCGAAGGGTATTGTATTCACCGCCCTCCCGCCCATAGGCGAGCGCGCACGCAATCCGGCCATTGACTGGATTACGGGCACAAAAATACCGCTGACTGACGGGTGCGGTGTCCGCTAGCAAAAGAGGTTCTGACGCCTCACCCGGAATCATGCGCGTATTTGGTTGGATTGTCAAATAGGCAGGGTTGATACACAACCTAAGCAAGAACAATATACATTCGGAACAAACGAAAACTGGGCCCGATTTATGAAAATCATTAATACACGTAAACTCGCTTTTTACAGTTCGGCCTTTGCCGCTACTGTGTTCGCATCTCTCACTATGCTCAGTATTGCAGCGATAGTTGTTACGGTCGTTATTGATATATTTTTTTATAGTGAGCCGATAATTGGAATTCTGAAACTCCCCGCTTTGGCAATATTCGCGGTTTTTACATTTGGAGTGCTTCTCGCAGCAAGCCTTAGCCTTTCTCAGTATTTTGAAAAAAAGCTGGAGCCAAAAGATCCGCTCCGCCTCCCAATCGAAGAGTGGGATGGCTCCACTGGAATTACCATAACAAACACAGAGAAGACGTTTCTTATCAAACTCAATAACGGTCAGGAACTTGACGAGTGGCTCTCCACAACCAAACGCCGTATCGGCGAACTGAAATTGATCTGCAGCGCACCCAATTGGCATTCTCATATTGATGAAACATGCGCTCTTTTCGAAAAGGCGCATCTGGGTCGACTTGAGGGCAAATTTGAACCAATAAAGATGCTGGGAAAAGCCATAAGCGAAAATCGAATTCTTCTGCCAGAAAGTTCCATTGGATTTTACGTTTTTGATCAATCTAGAGATAGACTTAGGCGCCTGTATGCAATTGCCTATCTGACAGACGTCGATTTTTCTTCTGGGGTTGATGAAACAGATAGCGAGTTGGGTGAGGAAGAGCGAAACCTCTCTTACTCCCTGAAGCTTTGGGTGGAAAGTGAAGGCGCGGGCAAAGCCGCAGTCCATGGTATCGGATGGGCTGCGAGTGAAGGCCCCAAAGTCATTTCTGAACTTGCAATTTCCACGCTCAATTATGCGGGGCGCTTGAGGGTCCAAGAGCAAGAACTCAAAACTCTGCAAACACGCCTTCAGACAACGCAAGAACAAGCGGAGCGTAAATTGGCATTGCGCCCTGCTGCAAAAGAATGGGGTGCCACCGCCACGAACAGCGTAATTCTCGCATTTGCTGGCCTTGTTTTGTTCCTTGGCACCTTCGGGCTTTTGCTCTGGGGAATCTATATTCTTGGTGAGCAATTCATGCCAATCGTCAATGACCCTGAAAAACTTGAAAAATACATCAAGATATTCGCCGAGGCTCCTATATGGAGCGCCGCAGTTATCACCATTCCTGCTGTTTTGCTTGCATGGCTCATGAAGCATTTCAGCCGGATGTTTGTGCAAGGCTTCAACATGTTCAGTGATGCTCGCTATCGCAAAGCATTGACGCAGATTTACTCCGAAATGGGCACAAGAGACGGGCACAAACTGACAGACGAACAGAAGAAAATTATCTTCGAGGCCATGTTCAAGCCTCAAGTTTCTAGCTCTGCAAACGGAGACATCGATCCCAATGTCCTTGCTGGTTTGATCAAAATGGCCCAGAAACAGAGTTAGCCCATGTTCAAACCCACCCACATCTTCGCCTTCAGCCTTGGTGCTGGCCTGACTGTTCTGTTGATGCTGTTTATCGGCTATCAGCTTGATGGCGATATGGGGCTTTGCAGGCTTGAAGCAGCAAACAGCGCTGCCGAAACACCAGTCACTTGCGCCCGCGAATGGATCGGCGCTCTGAGTGGTTGGATTGCTGCAGCCGGAGCTTTGGGTGTTGGATTGCCAACGGTGGCTTGGCTGCGCGCACAAACTCAACTGCCAACGACAGAAGTAGAGATTGCTGATCTTGAACAGTTGATTAGAGCACTTAAAAAGACAGATGGGCCAATCGGCAAACTCTATCTCCTTATGGATTCTGGTAAACTCCACGGAAGCGATATCGTCTCGCTCTCCGACGAGCTTTGCAATAGCTTGGAGCTCATCAAACGCGCTACCGCTAAATGCCGCACGCTTGGTTTTGATGGAAGTGATATTGCGATAGACGCAGCAATGACTATCGCAAGTGAATTGTCCATGGATTGGGATTTTATCATGCATTTTCATGGCGACACTTCTGTCTCTGAAGAAGACGCAAAGAGAATGATCGCTCCCAAAATTGATGCAATACGAGATTGTATTATTCGTAGCCAAAAAGACTACATCCCGCCTTTGCAGTCCGAATTGGAAAGGCTCAGTAAATGGCGATACAGAATTGCCGTTCCTCGCAGCTAACATCACCCCTCCCCCTTTTCCTTCGACGCCATGCGCTCGACAGCTAAAAACCTTGGCAGTGTGACGCGGTTCAGGCCGCCGCCATTGCGCGCACTTGCCCGCATGAAACAGACTTGCGGCCTGCCCTGCCCGTCTCGCTGACTTGCCAGCCCCTCGGCCCGTTCCGCCTCCACCCGCGCGCGAATGGCGACAGGAGCCACGCCGATCAGATCCGGCACCATCACAGGCACACCACCGCTCGGCAGCTCGGCCCCACGCTTGTCAGGAATAGCGCTCATCGCTCGCCCCCATTGTCTCGGTTTCAGGTGGAAAGAGTTCATTCAGCCGATCGCGCAGCTCGAGCGCCTCGGGCACAAAGAGATGACGCTCGCGCCAGTCTTGCGCCAGCCAGGGCCCGACCATCGAAACAACGGGCGCATTCAGCCCCCGCGCTTCGATCAGGCTCACCCGGATCCGCCGCGTCTCAAGTCGATCAGAAGAAGGACGATAGGGCTTGCGCCTTGGCTTCAGCATAGCCCTGCCCCTTCGATGGCCCGCATGGCCACCAGCTCGACAAAGCGATCACAAACCGCTTCTGAAGCGAACACCATGGCCACCACGTGCCGATTGCCCAGCCCGCTTTGAAGGCAACGCACCAGCACGACAGCGCCCAGCACATCGATGATCTGCGCTTCAATCAACCGCCCGAAATAGGCCGCTCCACTCTCCGCGCTTCCAAAGACCCGCAAATGGTTCGCCCGCCTCATCGCCTCGGCATAGCCGCCGGGATAGCAACTGGTAGAAACCTGACCAGAACGCATATTCTGCGCCTGCTGAGGGACGCTCTCACACATTGCTCCGCAATGTGCTGGCGCTGGCTGCGACGTCGCTCGTCTCACTCGCTTGTCCATCGCCCCCTCACACCAACAGCGCAAGGCGCGCTTCGATCCCGGCCCCGTCGCCCGCAAAGGCCCACAGATCGAGGATCTTGTTTTCCAGATTGTCGATTTCTGCTTCCAGCCCCGGACTGCTCAGCCGCTTTGCCGCCACTTCATCGACCGCATGGCGCACGCTGGCATGATGGCGCCGAAAAACCCGCCCGACCTTCATGGTCGAGAAGCCGCCATTCTCAACGGCAATATGCTGACAGACATGCTGAGCCCCGCTAAATTCCAGTTGCGCCCGTCCGCCCGAATAGATCTCATCGGGCGACAGAAAATAGCGGCTCGCCACCTCGGAAATCACGATCAGGCAAAAGGCAAAACACGTCAGCTCCTTGCCCTTGGGCATCGCGCGCCCGTCCAGCACCAGCCGCGCAAAGTCCTGCAGGCTGTAGGATCGCCGTAGGCCAAGCTGTCTCTGCGCCCTCAGGGCAATCAGCCCGTAAGGATCGGCAGAACAGGTGCGCAACTTGCTCTTCTTGCGCCCACGCCCCGCCGCCTCTTCAAAAGGCGCGCATCTATTCTGCACATGGGGCAGGAACTCCGGCCCGAACCCCAGCGCATCAAAGCTCAGTTGCAGTTCCAGCACCGGCTGGCCTTTGGTCTCGTCCATGGCCGGATTGCAGGGCGCACAAGGCTCTCTCATGACCCGCCCCCTTTCGCCGCCACCCGTCGCTTGAACCGCTCTTTCAGCGCCAGCGCATCAAGGTGCAGCTTCTCCGCCCGTTCAATAAGATCAAGCTCAAGGATTTCATCCGCCGTGATCTGCCCATCATCAAGCATGGCTTCCGACATGCCGCCAAGCAGGTGAGAAAAGTCGAGCGACACCCCGGCCACTGCCCCTGCCCCATGTGGCAAATCGGTCAAGTCGGATCGCGGCAAGACCTGAAGCCCCGCAAGCTCATTGAGCAGCCGCAAGGTGCGCAAGGCCCCGCCCTCGGAAAAGGCGATCAGATCCGCCAGCATGAAGAGCGAAAGCGATTGTTGCCGCCCCTCATCCTTGCTGGATGGCCTGCGCAAACAGCGATCAATGCTCTGCTTGCGATATCCGGTCACTTCCGCCAGCGCATCACTGCCGACCGTTTTCACGTCCAGCTTCGATGCCGCCAGCAGCTCGCCATAGACATCGCGCTCTTTGTCCTTCAAAAGGCTGTGCTCGCCACCCATGTGCCACCTTGCCGCTTTTAATCGTGGTGAGAGCCCACACAGTCTGCGACTGTGTGAGACGAAACCGAGCGCCAGCGAAACAGGGAAACAGGAACGTCAAGGCCTCTCTCGCGTCCCATGGCGGTCAGTTCAAACCACCAGGCAGAGGGGAAGGAACCGGCCACAACAGCGTTGGAAACAGCAGTCACGCCGACGCCAAGCCGCGCAGCCACGGCCTTCGCCCCCAAATCAGCAACAATGGATTTCGCAGTGCTCATGCACTCATGAAGTACATATTTTATGTATCATGTCAAGTCAATGCAAAGGAAATGTCCATAATTTTTGTACTATGCCATTCTTGTGCCATGACAAACACGAATCCATCATCACAGGAAAATGTTGGCGAACGACTTGCTTGGCTGATCGATGCCTATCTAGGCACATCACAAACTGAGTTTGCGAAAAGCATTGGCGAGAAAAAAGCAACAATAAACAATTGGATCAAAGGCCCTCAGCGCCTTTCATTGCAAGGCGCCCTCAAAATAAATGCGCTCTACGGCACTTCATTGGATTTTTTGTTTTTGGGCAGAGTGGACACGTTGCCACAACAAATGGCGAGCGCCTGGTTATCCAGACCACGGGTTAGCAGTTCGAGCAAATCCAGTGAGAAGCCGGACGCCTGACATGCGTCAATAATCATCTGCAATCGCTCTTCACTCACACTCATAATACGCCTCTCAATAGCGTTTATTATGAGAACAAAAATAGAACATTGCAACTTGGGATTTCCTGCAATCCATTGACCCCTCGCCTAAACACAACTAAAAGTACATGAATGGAGAAAAATCCCTTCATTTTCCGATCCACTTTTCCACTTAAGCGATTATTAAGGCTAATTTAATAGCCTCGTAGCGACTTCACGCGGAGCAGCAGAATGATTGACAGCGCAACACACAAGGGCATTAGCTCTGCTCGAATTCGTCTGCACTTCGATGTTCACGAGCCGATTGAACTGGTCGACTTAACATTGTCATTTCAGGCCATTGCGCGCGAGTATCGGTCTTTCTTGGTAAACTTAGTTCGCGCACAAGGTGGAAAATCAACAGACGCTGAAGTTAAACTCTATGTGACCGACATAAAGAACAATTGCATTTGGGCGGAGCTCGGAAGTGCCACTGAAATCATGGGCGCATTATTCTCTACAATGTCCCATACAAACACATTCGTCGATTTCGCTCAGCATATTTCTGCGGCGGTGAATTACTTCAAATCCATTGGCCGATCTGGGAAGCCAGACATTCAGTCACTCCCATACAGTAATAAGCAAATAGAAATAATTTCTGATATCCTTAAAACTGCCGCCAAGAACAAAAATGGTGCTCTTGGCATTTCAGTCATTGACTACGAAACCAACGAAGAAAAACTGACGGTCAAATTTGATCATAATGACGCCTTAGATGCGAGACGCGGGGCTCTTTTGACATCACAAGAGCTTTCTTCAAAGAGAGACGCCGACTATAAAGAAGTCCTGATGTATTTTCATCAGGCAAATATAGAACAGCCAAGATCCGAAGGTCGAACAGGTTTTCGTGGCGTTATCAAATCCATTAGCGACAAAGACCTTCCCGTTCACTTCATTTCGGACTTAGATCAAGATCGCATTTCATCCCTAGTTTCTGATCCATTACTCAATCCCTTCAAGGCTTCATATCGGGTTGACGTTAATGTTGAAACTGATCGAAACGACAAACCACGCTTTTATCGTGTCGTTAATCTGCATGAGATTATCCCAGAAGAGTAAGCTCTTTTTCTCATCAGACCCCGAACGTCCTCAATTGCTTCAGCACTTATTTATCCTACCCTCCCCAATCAACCGGCTTAGTTTCCAAGGTCAGTACATATTTTTTGTATTTATAATTTGACAGTACATATTATATGTATTATTTTATCCCCTACCTGATCGCCTGTGAATTCCTCCCAACAGGCGTTTAGGCGCAGGGGTGATGCATCCTCCCTTTACCCCTGCGCCTTCAGACAAAGCAGCTTTGCTGCTGACGTCGAACGCAAGCGCCAGCACATTGCCAAGCAATGTGCGAGAGCGCCCTAACAACAGGGGCCAGAAGATGCCGACAGTCGAAAAGTTCCTATTTCAGTATCCCACGCCCACCACGCTTGATGACCTTGAGGACTTGCTTCCGAGCGTCATCGATGATGAAGCGCTTTGCCCTGTCTTCCAGATCAGCCCAGCGACCGAAGCGGACGCCGCACTGTTCGCAGGCTGCGACGGCTTCACCGGTCTTGTTGTCGGTCGCCTTGACGACGGCACCCCCGCAGTGTGGGCAATGGGCTCCAACTTGAGTTTGTTCCATAGCGTGTCTCCTGAGAAATAGACGTTGTGGGACAGAGTGCCGGACCTTTTCCGAGTCAGGTCCGGCACTCATCCATCTCCAACAAGCCTAACGAGACCGGCATGCACGGGGATGAAGAGGATTAATCGAATAAATTTGCGAAATTCAGAAGGTTGAGAAAGCAAATGACAAATCATGGGGGCATCCCGGCTGATCAGCTACGCGCCTTTGTCGAGCGCATCGAACGCCTCGAAGAAGAGAAAAAATGCATCTCCGACGATATCAAGGATGTGTACGCCGAAGCCAAGGGCAACGGCTATGACGTCAAGGTCATGCGTCAGGTGGTCCGCCTGCGCAAGCAGGACAACAACGAGCGCCAGGAGATGGAAGCCCTGCTTGACCTCTATCTGCACGCCCTCGGCATGGAACAGACCAGCCGCGACGTCGCCAAGGAAGACCCCAACCAATCCAAAATGCAGATTTAAGACAAGGCGGCAACGCCGCCGACGTCGACCGCCAGCGCCAGTTCATTGCAACGCAATGAACGAGAGCGACCCAATCCCCTCAGGATCCACCACCATGCCCGACAAGCAGAAAACCGAAACCAACCTAGTTCAGCTCCAAACGGATCTTTCCGATGTGCGGGCGCGCGTCTGTGCCATGAACAACAGTTACGCGGTCTATCTGCTCGATTTGGCTCTTGAGGAACTGGCGCACAGCTACGCCCACACCAGATGCCAGAACCTCTCCGGCAAACCGACCATTCAGGACTTGGCGAGATACAGAAAGCTGCTTGCCACACTCAATGATGACGAGGAATGCAATGACGGCTGGTGGCTGCAGAAAGTCTGCGAACGCTATCGCGTTCACCCGTCCGTCCTGTTCCGCTCCCCTCGCATCCTGAGGGAACATACCGAGGCCTTGGCGGTCTATGTCTACGGCCTGATCACCTTCTATGAAATGGGCATCAGACAGGCAGGCGAAATCCTCAAACGCGATAGAACGACAGCGGCCCATCACCGCAATGCAGTTGTTGACCTGCGCGACACCGACAGACAGTTGGACGAGTGGCTGCAGGGTATCGAAGACCGGATCTACATCTCCCGCAACATTGGCCCCCTGTCCAAACTCGACAAGGAAGCCCAGATTATCCTGCTAAAACAGCAACGCTGAAACGTGAGCCCCAGCCGGTCTTGAACGATGACGAAACGCATTGTGACATCAGCAGAAATCAGGGAAGGCCTGGCGATCCTCGCCCAGGTGCATGAGGTCGATCCTCACCCGACCGATTTCCTGTGGCTGGACCGCCTGGAAAAAGAACTCGCCATAGCCGAAGCCCGCGAACGCGGCGCAGAGGACGATCGGTTCAGGAAGTATCGACAACGCTCAACATAAGCACAAACAAGCTACGCCAGTGCAAAACCGCTTCCCCCCGGACCAAACTAAGTGGTACAAAAGAAAGAAAAACAACCTAGGGGAGTAAAATGGCAATTTCAGCAGAAGACGTAGAAGTGTTGCACCAGTACGCCGAAGGCGTAATGAACCGAGCAGATCACCATGCGGGACAGGTCAAAGCAATCGCTCTAGCAATTTTGGGCGCGATAGTGTGGCGTGCCAGCCCAGGAACAATTTCCATAAAACAGTACAATGGTGGATTGGCAAATATTCTGTGGGCGGTAATTGAAGAGAAGAAGTACGCATTTGCCTACAACCACGAAACCGAAAAGATCGAAGTGCGTGACCGCACAATAAACGGATCAGTTCTGGCTGAGTTTTGCAACCAAACTCCCATTGTTGAGATTGAGCACTTTTTCCGTAACTTGAGCTAGGAGCAGAGACTAAACAAATTTCGCTCTTTCCTACTAATCAATACCTTGCGATCAAATGGCAGTTCCAGCTTCTTCGCGATCTGCCATTTCTTCTTAATCACGGCATATTCGCCATATTCCTGCCGGTCGATTGAATGACCGACCGAATTCCTATGGCTGGACCGCCTGAAGTAAGAACTCGCCATATCCGAAGCCCGCGAAAAAGGGACAGAGGACGACCGCTTCAGGAAGTATCGACTTTAGAAGAAGAACTTCACTCCAATTTGCAAATTTCAAAAAATTGATCCAGCGTCCACATTGTCAAAAAAGACTCACGACATCTGCCGAAAGTGAATCCGATGACTGACTTTTCAAATAAATCTGACATCGAAATCGAACAATGGATTGCAAACCATCAAAAACAACAGCAAACGACAAGCGAGCTATATCGCGAACTTATCGAGGAGCGCGGTAGGAGAACAGAAAGAAAAAAGGGACTGAATCTCGAAAAGTCCCTTTCTGCTTTAAAACAGGCTGCAATCGCTGGACACTGCATTACGTATGGTGATTTAGCAAAAGCAAGCGGAATAGAATGGAGCAAAGCTCGTCATCAAATGAACGGCAAGAATGGTCACCTTGATCAACTCTTGGATTTGTGCGACTCGCGCAAACTCCCTCTTTTAACTGCCATTTGCGTAAACCAAAAAGGCCTAGAAAAAGGAGAGCTCGAAGATACCGCTTTAGCTGGTTTCACATTGGGAGCGCGCCGCATCGGAAGAAATGTGACTGATGAGATAGCTTTTCATCTGGCCGCCAAGGAGGAATGTTGGACTTGGGGTAAGTCACAACAATAGCGCCCAATCTTACACCGCCAAAACCGCCCCATCAAACGGCAGTTCCAGCTTCTTCGCGATCTGCCATTTCTTTTTGATGCTGGCATATTCGCCATATTCCTGCCGGTCGATCGAATGACCGAGCAGATATTTCCGCATCTCCACATCGATATCCGCTTCCTTCATCCGATCCTCATAGGAATGCCGGAGGCTATAGGCTGACTTGCCGGAATCGGCAGGAAAGAATTTGTGGTCGCGGAAGAACTTGTTGACCGTGCTCGACAGCGTTTTGCGCCTTGTCCGATAGTGCGGGAAGCCGTCTTCATTCGCCACGACCTTGGCCACCTCAAGCGCCACGCCAACCAGCGGCATGATCCGGTTGGAATTGTCAGTCTTGACGCTGCGCCCGTCCCGCTCTTCGATCAGCACATGCGGATAGTCATGATCGAGGATGAAATCCTGTTTCCGCAGAGTGGCCAACTCAGACAGCCGCGCGCCCGTCTCCACCATCATCAGGATGATGAACCGCGCTTCCCGGTTTAGATCGCAAAATTTCCCCGGCTTCAGAAACAGCGCCTTGATTTCCTCTTCGCTGAAGGGACGCCGCTTTGATTTGCGCTTGTTGAGGAAGGAGAAGCCGTCAAACGGATTTTCATGATCTTCGCCCAAGTGAGCCCAATAGTCCGACAACAGCTTGCGGAGGTTGCCGATGTGGCGATTGGCATAGCCCCCCGTGACCGTCTCGTCTCCCTTGGTGATCCGTTCTTTCCAGTAATTGAAAAACTTGCGCGCCGTTTCCCGATCAATCTCATCAATGGGCTTGTCACCATAGAGCGACACAAACAGATCAATCGAGCGCTGTTTGCCTTTTAGCCAATCGGTGCGCCCCTCTTCGTCCTTGGCGTTCAGATAGTCCGCATGAACCTCATCACAGATCACCTGAAAGGCATCCTGCAGCGTCACTGGTGGCCTATCCAGGCGACCGAGTAGCGCCGTGTTCACCGCCCTCTCTGCACCCTTCTCACCCCCGATCACCTTCAGACGCTCGATAAGCTGGTTTATCTCAGCCCCAGGAAGCAAATCAGAGGCCGGGGCGTACCGATAGCTCAAAGCCGCCGCGCGCTTCACAGCGGCCTCATAGCGCCGCTCAGTGGCGTCTGACGCCTTGCCATCCAGCCGAAGCGAAACCCAATAGGCATTGTCCGCCTCTTCCAGGGCATCACGCCTGATTCTGGCTTCTGCCAGATCATCGGTTTTGAGAGATTTTCGAATGGTGCAGGAAGCGTCGGAATAGTGGTGAGCGACGTCGATCGGCACCCGCCGAACATAGTGCCAGCGCCCGCCCCGGAGCTGCAAATATCGGTCTTCTTCGCGCATCGCCTGAAGCCTTTGTTGCACAAATTGTTACACAATTTGTTACACAAAATCAGCGATAGCGCAAATAACAAAAAAGGCTGCCGAAGCAACCTTTTGTTTCCATTTAGGAATTTCGATTTTCAAGGAGAAAATCTGGTGCGGCCGAGAAGACTCGAACTTCCACGGGAGTTACCCCACAGCGACCTCAACGCTGCGCGTCTACCAATTCCGCCACGGCCGCAAGCCTTTGGCTTACAAGGCATCTGCCTTGTTGGTGGCGTGTAACTACCAAATCCAATTATGCCAGACAAGCGATTATGCGTGCGATCAACAACAAATGTGGAAAGTTGATGACAGTGACGTGGGATAAGTGATCCTGCACCGTCAGGAATGGGACAAATCCGCGCCAGCCGCTTAGCCGCCGACCCTTGAAATGCCGCGCAAGGGACGCCAGTCCGAGCTGCGATTGAGAACCTTCGTGATGGAAATACCGACCTTTTCGCCACGCAGGATCACCTGCCCCAGAGCAACCGGCGTATCATTTGCCTTGATCAGGCAATCATCCTCTTCGTGCGCATCCAACTCGATCACGGCACCACGGCCCATGCGCAGCAATTGATGAATCGGAATGGATGTCGAGCCCAGTTCAACGGAAATGTCGATTGCAATACTGTCGAGATTTGTCACTTCTAACCCTTCCGTACTAGCCACGGAGCATCGGAACACTTATGTAAACACCATCACGGGCGCCGACTTAACAAAGTGTTACCCGTCTTGGTAAATGAAAGTTTAACAAACAGAATTTGCCGTCCCATTTCGACAAGCTTGACCACAGATCGCAGTGCAATGACCCATCCGACCAAAGACCGTTCAGACATTCTGGCCCCTTCAAACCAGAAAAGCCCAATGCTCAGCAACGGACCGGATGAGGTGGAATGGCTGATTTCTGACGATCTTGTCCCCTACCCCGAAGCACTTGCCTTAATGGAGGCTCGCATTGCCGACATCGCGGCGGGCAAGGCACGCGAATGCGTCTGGCTGTTGGAACATCCACCGCTCTATACGGCGGGCACCAGCGCCGACCCGGCGGATCTGGTCGCACCTGACCGATTCGATGTGTTTGAAACGGGCCGAGGCGGACAATATACCTACCATGGCCCCGGACAGCGGGTTGCCTATGTCATGCTTGATCTCAAGCGTCGGACGCAGGACATCCGCCTGTTCGTTGCCACGCTCGAACAATGGATCATCAACACGCTGGAAGCCCACAACATCAGGGGTGAGCGGCGCGAGGATCGCGTTGGTGTCTGGGTGGCGAGGCCACAAAAGGGTCCGGGGGTCGAGGACAAGATCGCCGCTATCGGTATCCGTGTCCGCAAATGGGTGACCTTCCACGGCATTAGCCTGAATGTGGAGCCGAACCTCGAGCACTACGGCGGCATCGTCCCATGTGGCATCGCCAAACATGGCGTCACAAGCTTTGTCGATCTGGGGTATCCGGTCACCCTGACCGACGTGGACATGACCCTCAGAGAAGAGTTCGAGGCTCTCTTCGGCCCGACGTGCTGATCACGGGCATCAGAAAGGCTTTGGTCTTCCGACAGCGAAAGAGACAGGATCAACGGCCCTATCTGATGTTTGGAAAACAGCGTTTGCGCATCGCCTGCTCGAGTTTGCGCGTACCGCCAGACGAAAAACGTTTGGCCTCGGAACCATCGGCGCGCAGCACGATGATCTGCTTGCTGCCTCCCAGAGCGTCGAACTGCGACATGTCAAAGTGGTTTGCACCAACCCAGGTGTCTTCAAAATCCACATAATGGGATTTGACAGGCAGCTTGTAGGTCACACCGCCTCCCAGCTCAAACACCAGCGTGAAGGTGGTCTCGGCATCAGAGACTTTGGCAGCCTGCGGCATGGGTAGTCTAACCAGATTGATCTGTGTTCCCATGTGGGCGTTCTGCTGACGACAATGCATCGACAATGTCACGTTGCCGCTTTCAACGGTTCCATCGACATAGCTGCCCAGATTGGCTCGGCCTTCGTTTAATGACCAGTCCGCAGCCGCTGGCACAACGCCCGCCACAACCGCCAATAGAGACAGACACACCACCCCCAAAGCCCGCCCTTGGTCAGAATAGTTCGTCATCTTGCTCAATCCCCTCTAAGCCACTCGGGTCGCCGTATAATCACAAAAAGAGTCATTATTACAGAATAATACTTACAGTCAAACCCTGACAAAGGGTCTCCTCTGGGGCAAGCAAGACAGATGTAGCAGGCCCCTGTAAAAACTCACTAGAAAGTCGATTTGGACCAGAAGCCAGATTAACCACAACCAAAGATCACGCCAAATAGTTGTATTTCTTAACGTCTCGTTAAGCTAAAAACGGAAGTGCGGAGAAACAATCTGGAGGATAATCATGTCCAGAGCAAACGTGCTTGCCTTTCTGAAGGATGAAAGCGCAACTGCAACCATTGAGTATCTGATTCTCACCGGCATTCTGGGGATTGGTTGGGCCGCAGCGGGAACCGAGTATACAAACCAACTGGTTCACCTCTATGAGCGCATTTCAACATCCCTTCAACGGTTGAAAATCTGAACAACAAAGCCCGACGCAAGCGCCGGGCTTTTTCTTTTTCAAAGCGAGAGGTCGAAACACCGAGGCGAAGCATATCAGCCAGCTTCCGCGTCCTTCTCACCCTTCTCTTCGGTCTCGAATTCCATGATTACATCGTCGACGGCCAAGCTTGCTCCCGGTTTGGCAAGGATCTTCGAGATGACCTGCTCCCGCTCAGCTTTCAGCACATTCTCCATCTTCATGGCTTCAATCGTTGCCAGCGCTTCGCCCGGCTGCACTGTCTGGCCTTCCTTGACCGCGATGGAGACCACGAGCCCCGGCATCGGGCAGAGCAGCAGGTTGGAAGTGTCCGGCGTCCCCCGGATCGGCAGCATCGCCTCCATGTCGGCAACATGGGGTCGCATCACCTTGACCACCTCCTTCACACCCTGATGGAACAGGCGATAGCTGTTAAGGCCGGGGCGAACCTGCACCACCATCGGCACACGATCGACCGTCCCGGTCCACAGCCTCTGGCCCGGCACCCAGTCGGAGCGGACCGAGACCACCTTGCCGACCGGCAGCTGGATTTCCATGTCGATTGGAACGGATGGCAATCCGCCGCAATAGCGCAGCTCGTGGCGCCGCTCCTTGGAGAAGGCCGCGACCCAATATTCATGCATCGCCATCTGGTCAAGCTCCTTGGCCAGACGGAAATGCTGCAAACGGTCTTGCCGGACAATCTCCATCGACATGGCCACACAGGCCAGCGCCACCTCAGTTTCAATATCGAGCTCCGCCCCTTTGAAACCATCTGGATATTCCTCGGCGATGAAGCCGGTGGTGATGTCACCGGATTTCCAGCGCGGATGAAGCATCAGGGCAGAGAGGAAAGGCACATTATTCTCGATGCCGTCGACATAAAAGGCATCAAGCGCCTGAGACATGTGCGCAATGGCTTCCTCTCGGGTCGGCCCGTGGGTGCAAAGCTTGGCGATCATCGGATCGTAGAACATCGAAATCTCAGAGCCGGACATGACGCCGGTATCATTGCGAATGGTCAGCCCGTCCACCTGACTTTCCGGCGGCGGCCGATAGTCCACAAGCCGCCCGATGGAGGGCAGGAAATTGCGGAACGGATCTTCTGCATAGATGCGCGATTCGATGGCCCAGCCATTGATCCCGACATCCTCCTGCGTCAGAGCCAGAGGCTCCCCCGCCGCGATGCGGATCATCTGTTCCACAAGATCAACCCCGGTGATCAACTCGGTCACCGGATGCTCCACCTGCAGACGGGTGTTCATTTCAAGGAAATAGAAATTCTTGTCCTTGTCGACGATGAATTCCACGGTTCCTGCCGACTGATAGCCCACCGCCTTGGCCAGCGCCACGGCCTGATCACCCATCGCCTTGCGGGTCTGAGGATCAAGGAAAGAAGACGGTGCCTCCTCAATGACTTTCTGGTTGCGGCGCTGAATGGAGCATTCGCGCTCATTAAGATGGATGGCATGGCCATGGCTGTCCGCCAGCACCTGAATCTCAATATGGCGCGGGCCGACGACATATTTCTCGATAAAACAGCGATCATCGCCAAAGGACGACTTGGCCTCCGAGCGGGCGAGCTGGAACCCTTCGCGAGCTTCGGCATCGTTCCAAGCGATGCGCATCCCCTTGCCGCCGCCACCAGCAGACGCCTTGATCATCACGGGATAGCCAATCTCGCCAGCGATCCGCACGGCATCGTCACCATCCTCGATGATCCCCATATGCCCCGGCACCGTGGAGACCTTGGCATCGAGGGCAAACTTCTTGGATTCGATCTTGTCGCCCATCGCCCGGATGGCATTCGGCGGCGGTCCGATAAAGGCAATCCCGGCCTCACTCAGCTCCTCGCAGAAGGCAGCATTCTCGGACAGGAACCCATACCCCGGATGCACGGCTTCTGCCCCGGTCTGCTTGCAGGCTTCGATGATCTTGTCGCCAAGCAGATAGGATTCAGCCGCAGGCGGCGGTCCTAACCGCACAGCCTCATCGGCCATCATCACATGCAGTGCGTCTTCATCTGCGTCGGAATAGACAGCAACCGTCTTGATGCCCATCTTTTGCGCCGATTTGATCACGCGGCAGGCGATTTCTCCGCGATTGGCGATCAGAATTT
The DNA here is from genome assembly GCF_963662805.1 of uncultured Cohaesibacter sp. Taxonomy (NCBI): domain Bacteria; kingdom Pseudomonadati; phylum Pseudomonadota; class Alphaproteobacteria; order Hyphomicrobiales; family Cohaesibacteraceae; genus Cohaesibacter; species uncultured Cohaesibacter sp. The sequence continues at coordinate 12,873 of NZ_OY759851.1, read as the reverse complement.
TCTCGAACATGACAATCCCGCATAATCAGAGTTTCTACGCATGTAAAAGTATTAAAGTGCACTCTTTTGAACGACAACTCGGACTATCGGCCAGAATTGGCAAATGGATCGGGCAATTGGTCTAATAGAGGCGTTTAGGTTCAACTTTTGAATGACTGAGAAGAAAAAGGACTCGCCATTTTCCGGCTAACTTTCGTATAGATCAGCCATGGTAAACCCGGACGAACGCGCAAGAAGAGGAAAGCCCCAAGTGCCAAATGCCGATCTGTCTCGACCGTTGGGCCCGCTGCAGTGGAATCCGCAAACTCAGCCCCTGATCATGGGGATCATCAACGTGACGCCGGATTCTTTCTCGGATGGCGGTGAGTTTCTGGCCGAAAGCGACGCCCTCCAGCATGCACAAAAACTGGTGGAGGAAGGTGCGCACATCCTCGATATTGGCGGCGAGTCCACCCGCCCCGGAGCCCGCCTCGTCGCTGAACAGGAAGAATTGCAGCGCGTCCTGCCAGCCATCCGCGCCATCGTCTCTGCCAACCTTGGTTCTGTCATTTCCATTGACACCTACAAGGCCCGCGTCGCGGACGAGGCCTTGACCGCTGGAGCCCACGTGGTCAACGATGTCTGGGGCCTTCAGCGCGAACCAGACATCGCCCGCGCCGCTGCCGCCCATCACGCCCCGGTCATCATCAATCACTGGGAAAAGGAAACAGCCGCCGACACAGATCTGCTCACCCAGATGCGGGCCTTCTTTGACCGCTCCATCGAGATTGCCCTGTCGGCAGGCGTCGACGAAGAAAACATCATTCTCGATCCGGGCATCGGCTTTGGCAAATCCGTCGAAGACAATCTGCTCATTCTGTCCAGACTTGAACAATTGCACGAATGGGGCTATCCCCTTCTGATAGGCACATCACGAAAACGATTCATCGGCCACCTCACCGGCAGGGAGCCCAAGGATCGGATCTACGGCACTTTGGCATCGAACGTCATCGCCCTTACCAAGGGCGCCTCGATCTTCCGCGTCCATGATGTTGCCGCCCACAAGGACGCGCTTGCCGTCGCACAGGCGATACACACCTACCACGGGAGCTGATCCATGGACCGGATCATCATCAGGGATCTTGCGTTTTTTGCCTATCATGGCGTCTATGAAGAAGAGGCCCGCCTCGGCCAGCGCTTCTATTTCGATCTCGACTGCTACCTCGACCTCAAGCCCGCTGGGCTTAGCGACGACGAGAATGACACGGTCCGCTATGATCATATCACTGAGGAAGTCGAGCGCATCGTCACGACACAGCGTTTCAAGCTGATTGAAGCACTTGCGGAGCAAGTGGCCCGGGCACTTCTAGATCGATTCTCAAAAATACAGTCTGTCCAAGTGAAATTACGCAAGCCTGAAGCGCCGGTTCCTGCTATTGTAAAAGACATTGCCGTCGAAATCACCAGATCGCGCAAGGATTATGACAATGAGTAACAGCGGTGTCGAAGTCTATTTAAGTCTTGGTGGGAATATTGGCGATCCATCCATAACAATTGAAGAAACTCTCGCAAGCCTTTCTAGAAGAAGCGGAATCAAGGTTGTAACACGGTCTCCTTTTTATCGTACACCACCTTGGGGCAAGACCGATCAGCCCGACTTCGTCAATGCCTGTGCGATCATCAGAACGACCCTGTCACCGCCCCAGTTGCTCAAGACCTGTCTCGCACTGGAAAAGCGGATGGGACGCCTGCGCGGCGAACGTTGGGGCCCACGTATCATCGATATCGACATTCTCACCTACGGCGAAGAGAGCGTGGATGAGCAGGATCTGACGATTCCTCACCCGCTGATTACCGAGCGTGCCTTCGTGCTGGTGCCGCTGAAAGACATCGCACCCAACTTCACTCTTGGTGGCACCCATATTGACGAGATGCTCGCCAAAGTCGATCTGACCGGCATTGAGGCGCTCTATCCGGGCTATTCCCAAGATATCGCCAGCTAAAACAGAGTGCTAGACTTCTTCCCGATGTTTACGATGCCCGTCGTCACGGACCATCGCCCTCCCCCTATTCGCATCAACAGGAAGAACCGTGAGCAAACCTATCAAGATAGTCGGGCTGTGTGGCAGCCTGCGCACCCATTCCTATTCGGGCATGTTGCTGAATGCCCTCTTCGACCTCCTGCCCGAAGGCGTTACAGTCCAAAGCGTCGATATCGCTGCAATTCCCCATTACAATCAGGATTTTGACACCCCTGAGGGACCCGAAGCCGTACTTGATGGACGCAAGCTCATCGCCAATGCGGATGCCGTTATCCTCACCCTGCCCGAATTCAACCACGGTGTGCCCGGCGTCCTCAAGAACGCCCTCGACTGGCTATCCCGCCCCGCCTTCAACAGTTGCTTTGCAGGCAAGCCAGTGATGTTTGCAACCATAGCTCCGGGGGCTCTGGGCGGTGTTCGGGCACAATATCAGATGCGCGAAACCCTTGCCTCCATGCTCTGCAATCTGACACCCTTGCCAGAGATTGCTGTCACGCTGGCCGGTCAGAAATTCACCGATGGCAAACTCACCGACGAGGCAACCGCCAATCACCTCAAGATGGTGATGGACACATTCCTCAAAGCCAACGAACTCATCTGATCGAAGAGACAAAAACTCCCGGCCCCATGTCAGGACTGGGAGCAAACTTGTTTCTGTTTCGGCACTCGCGCTCCATTCAGAGCGGAATATTGTCGTGCTTCTTCCAAGGGTTTTCCAGCGTCTTGTAGCGCAGCATCCTCAGAGCCTTGACGATCCTCTTGCGCGTCGAATGGGGCATGATCACCTCATCAATGAAGCCACGCTCTGCCGCCACGAACGGCGACAGGAAGCGGTCCTCGTAGTCCTTGGTGTGCTTGGCGATCTTGTCCTTGTCGTGAATATCCTTGCGGAAGATGATCTCCACCGCCCCCTTGGCCCCCATCACGGCGATCTGGGCGCTGGGCCAGGCATAGTTCATGTCGCCCCTCAAGTGCTTCGAGCCCATCACGTCATAGGCCCCGCCATAGGCCTTGCGAGTGATCACCGTCACTTTCGGTACCGTCGCCTCGGCATAGGCGAACAGCAACTTAGCACCATGCTTGATCAGACCGCCATATTCCTGATCGGTGCCGGGCAGGAAGCCGGGCACATCGACGAAGGTGACGATCGGAATGCCGAAGGCATCACAGAAGCGTACGAAACGCGCCGCCTTGCGGGAACAATCACTGTCGAGCACCCCGGCCAGCACCATCGGCTGGTTGGCCACGATGCCCACCGTGCGCCCCTCGACACGGCCGAAGCCGACAATGATATTCTTGGCAAAGGCCTCCTGAATCTCGAAGAAATCCCCCTCGTCCACCGTCTTGAGAATCAGCTCCTTCATGTCGTAGGGCTTGTTGGGATTGTCCGGGGCCAGTGTGTCGAGCGACATATCAACTCGATCCCATGGATCGTAATTGTCGATCTCTGGCGCTTCGCTGATGTTGTTTGACGGCAGGAAGTCCATCAGGCGACGCATCTGCAGCAAGGCTTCCACATCGTCATCATAGGCCCCGTCGGCAATCGAGGACTTGGACGTATGCACATGCGCCCCACCGAGATCCTCGGCGGTCACATCCTCATTCGTCACGGTCCGCACCACTTCCGGCCCTGTGACGAACATGTAGGAGCGATCCCGCACCATGAAAATGAAGTCCGTCATGGCAGGTGAATAGACGTCGCCCCCGGCGCAAGGGCCGAGAATGACCGAGACTTGCGGGATCACGCCCGAGGCAAGCACATTGCGCTGGAACACTTCACCATAGCCACCAAGCGCGTCCACACCCTCCTGAATACGCGCACCGCCCGCATCGAACAGACCGAACACGGGGGCGCGGTTCTTCAGTGCCATTTCCTGCACCTTGATGATCTTCTGCGCATGGGTCCAGGACAACGATCCGCCCAGAACGGTAAAGTCCTTGGCAAAGACATAGACCACCCGGCCATTGACCGTTCCACTGCCGGTGACAACGCCGTCGCCCGGCATCTTCATGTCCTGCATGCCGAAATCCGTACAGCGATGCTGCACGAACATGTCGAACTCCTCAAAGGACCCTTCATCGAGGAAAGCGGCGATCCGCTCGCGCGCAGTCAGCTTGCCCCGTGCGTGCTGGGCCTTGATGCGCTGCTCACCGCCTCCAACCCTCGCCTGAGCACGACGCCGTTCCAACTCTTCCAAGATCTGTGACATGGAGCAAGAAGCCTCTGAATGTGTTTAAGTCATCCCCTACGGATTAACACATATCAGATACCCCCAATAGTTGGCCAATCGGACGAACCATTGAGCGAATAGTATTATTGGGAAGATTATACTTTTGTTTTACTTGAACAAAATCAGGAGCGATGAGCCCGAATGACAAGCGCCGCCGCATCGAAATCTCTGCGCCGGAAATCTCGTCTTTTTGTTGCCTCTTCGTCCTCGCCCCACATCTCGATGTTCCAGTCCTCATCGACCATCGCCGCCTGCCAGACGGCCTCTTCATCAAGAAACGCTCGCCACAGAGCGAAGGGCAGCAGCGCCGACCCGGTCAGCGTCATCAAGACGTGAGCTGCTCCGAGCTGGAAGCGATCAAGGGACTGCCAATGGCGACGCAGAGCCTCACCCATGACAGGTGATTGCTCGACCGCGAGAATGCCACTCGCCTGAACGAAGCGACCGCCAAGCTCACCCTCGGCCCAATCAAGAACGGGCATCCAGTGGGCCTTCTGCCGCTCCACAAGCCGCTCAGGGTGACTTGCTGGATAGCAGAGGAAGTCGTTGCCAAGATAGGCAATGATCTCATCAAGGATCGCCTCACGGGCTTCCTCAACGCCATCAATGGTCGAGTTGACGAGACGTGTCATCGGCATCGTGGCCGGATCGATCTCTTTGTCCTGTGCATCCCATTCAGCCTGCAGAGCCTCCGCCATCGCCAGTCGTGGCACGGAGATGATATTCTTCGCCGGGCTGCGGATCGGCTTGCCATCAAGCAAGACCCGATAGCCCCCATCATCCTCGCTGATGGTCACGTCCTTGTAGAAGCGCTTGGGCAAGGGTGTCTTCATCACTTCCTTGGCCCGCATCATGGGATTTTGGGTGCTGTCGCGTTGTCCGGGAACAAATCCGCCCGGAAGCATCTCGACGCGCTCGTCCGTATCCTTGCCCGCCATGGATCTCTCCCCTGATTACAGCATGTCGGCCAACAGGCGATGCAGCGCTCCATAGTCATGAACCATATGGTGGGCACCGGCCTTCGTCAGCATATCCTCGCTGTGATAGCCCCACGTCACGCCAACGGCCGTGACACCGGCGTTGTTCGCCATTACCATGTCATAGGTCGTGTCGCCAATCATCAGCACGTCTTTGGCCGCCACACCGGTCTGCTCCATTGCCTGCAGGATCATCCCCGGATGCGGCTTCGACGGTGCCCGGTCGGCGGTCTGCACCGTAACAAACAGATCGTGCCAATCAAAGCTATTGAACAAATGGAGCACGCCGCGATAGGCCTTGCCCGTTGCAATGCCAAGCAGAGCATTTTCCTCGGCAGCCAGACCCTCGATGGCCTCCTTGGCTCCGGGATAAAGCAGCTCTTCGGCCTCGCCATTCTCGCGCTTTGAAATCACGAAATCCTTGTAGCTCTCCACCAACGTATTGCACATGGCCTCATCAAGCGCCGGATTGAGCCGCGAAATCGCCTGCGGCAGCGAAAGCCCGATAATCGAGCGCGTTGCCTCCGGAGTCGGAGCCTCAAACCCATGCAGGCCAAAAGCATGGGCCATACCATCGACAATCGTGTGGGCGCTGTCGACAATCGTGCCGTCACAATCAAAAATAAAAAGCTTGAGGCTCATGACGGGCATGTCCTTTCAAAGTCGATGGTTGGGCAGATCTTCGGTATCAGGCGTGACGATCAGTCATCAACGCCCAGTTCGTCTTCAATGTCCTGATCATAGTCGGCGACATCGAAGCCGAGAAGGTTCCAGCTCTGTTGCATATGAGAAGGCAGCGGCGCACTCACGTCGAGAATGCCGCCCTTGGGATGTGGGATCCGGATCCGCCGGGCATGCAGATGCAGTTTCTTCTGAATGCCGCCGGGAAATTCCCAGTTTTCGATGTTGAAATATTTCGGATCGCCGATGATCGGGCATTCCATATAGGCCGTGTGTACGCGCAACTGATGGGTGCGGCCAGTGACCGGCTTCAGCACCAGCCACGACATCTTCTGCCCGCTTGTCTCAACGACCGAATAATGCGTCACCGCATGTTGTGCGCCATCATCGCCATGCTTGGCAATCCGCATCCGGTCGCCATCCTCGGCCTGATACTTGGCCACATAGGTCGAGATCCGCGCCTGATGGGGTTTTGGCACACCACGCACCAGCGCCCAATAGGTCTTCTGTGTCGAGCGTTCACGGAAGGCCCGCGTCAAGGCTTCGGCAACCGAGCGCCTGCGCGCAACAACGAGGACGCCCGAGGTATCCCGGTCAAGACGGTGCACGAGGCGCGGCTTCTGCCCATTACGGTCTCTGAGGGCTTCCAGCATGCCGTCGACATGGCGTGACATGCCCGACCCACCCTGCACGGCAAGACCGGCAGGCTTGTTGAAGACAAAGATGTCCTTGTCCTCATAGAGCATGATCGACTTGAGGAACTCATCATCCTTGTCATCAACCCGTGGCATCGCCCGTTTGGGGGCCGCAGAGGTCGATTTCTCATCGGTCGCCAGTGGCGGGATACGAACTTGCTGTCCCTTGATCAATCGCGCACTGGTCTTTGCCCGCTTGCCATCGATGCGGACCTGCCCGGTGCGCAACAGCTTTTGCAACTGGCCAAAGGACAGGCCGGGGTAATGCTCCTTGAACCACCGGTCAAGACGCATACCGTCTTCGTCGCCCGTCACATCGCGAAATTGAATGGTTGCCATGATCCTCTCACTCGCCGTCTGCCCCGTAGGAGCATCGCAAAAGTGCCTTCAGACCAGCGCCCGCGCGGCGCTCAGCCCGATAAAGAGGGCCACAATACCCCCCGCCAGCGACAATGCAACATAAAACAGCGCAATCCCCATCTGGCCCCGTTCTGTGAGCGTCACCACATCGAGCGAAAAGGTCGAAAAGGTCGTAAAGCCGCCCAAAAGGCCGGTTGTCAGCAGCAGCCGTATCTCGGTGCTGGCATGAAACTTCACCGCAAGCAGATGAATGAGCAGGCCCATCAAAAAGGAGCCGACGACATTGCAGATAAAGGTGCCATAGGGAAAGCCGCTGCCAAAGGAGCGCAGGGCCATCATCCCGACCAGATGGCGCAGGCTGGCACCGGCAGCGCCCCCAAGGGCGACAAAAATAAAATGACTCATTTATTCCGTTCCATTCTTAGTCTGGACCAATAGTCCAGACGCTTGCGCAAGTCACGCTCAAATCCGCGCTCCACAGGCTCGTAGAACTGGATTCTGCCCAGCTCCGTGGGGAAATAGTTCTGTCCGGAAAAGGCATCGGGCTCATCATGATCATAGCGATAGCCCTCTCCATAGCCCTCCTTGGCCATCAATTTTGGTCGGGGCGTTGAGAATATGCTTGGGTGGCGGCAGTGACCCGGCGGTCTTGGCCACCTTCATCGCGGCATGAAAGGCAAGATAGCCCTTGTTGGACTTCGGTGCCGTTGCAAGATAGATCGCCAGCTCCGCAATTGCATAATAGCCCTCGGGCGCGCCGATGAGCTGGAAGGCCTCGCGCGCGGCTTGCGCCATCACGATGGCATTGGGATCGGCGAGTCCCACATCCTCGGACGCCATCACCGTCATGCGCCTGAGGATATAGAGCGGATCCTCGCCAGCATCGATCATCCGGCACATGTAATAAAGCGCGGCGTCGGGATCGGAGCCACGAATGGACTTATGGAAAGCCGAGATGAGGTTATAGTGTCCATCCGCCGACTTGTCATAGACTGGAGCCCGCCGCTGCAGGATCGTGCCAAGCTGCTCTGCTGTAAACACCTCGCCCTCATGGGCGGCCCGCCAGACTTCCTGTGCCAGCGTCAGGGACGAGCGGCCATCACCATCGGCCATACGGACCAGCGCGATCCGTGCCTCTTCGTCAAGAGGCAGATCCTGCCCCAATGCTTCTTCGGCGCGTGACAGGAGCTTGCCAATCGCGTCCGCATCAAGGCTCTTGAAGGTCAGCACCTGAGACCGTGACAACAGCGCCGCATTGAGTTCGAAGGACGGGTTTTCCGTCGTCGCACCCAACAAGCACAACGGTGCCGTCTTCCATCACCGGCAGGAAGCTGTCCTGCTGGGCCTTGTTGAAGCGATGGATCTCATCAACAAACAAAAGGGTCGTCTTGCCCATCCTGCGTCGATCTCTCGCCGCCTCGAACACCTTCTTGAGGTCGGCAACGCCGGAGAAGATGGCCGAGATCTGTTCGAAATGAAGGTCCGTCCCGTCCGCGAGTAACCGTGCCACGGTCGTCTTGCCGGTTCCCGGAGGCCCCCAAAGAATAAGGCACCCCAGCGAGCCGCTCTTGAGCATCCGCGTCAGCGTGCCGTCAGGTCCGACCAGATGATCCTGACCAACGACTTCGGACAGATGCCTCGGGCGCAACAAATCAGCGAGGGGACGTGATCCCCCCGCTTCAGACGTTTCTTTCGACCTTTCAGATAAGACATCAAGGCCGGCACTTTCGAACAGATTGCTCACATTTCTAACCGCTGATCACCGTTTTTATGAGTTTGCCATCGCGCTCGATTTCGAGCCGCCAGAATCGAAACTCCTGATCAGAGAGGGTCTGCAGCACCTTGGTGTCGCGGATCACTTCTCCATTCACCTTGCGGATAATATCACCTGTCTTCACGCCCAGTCGATCCGCAGTAGACCCATCCTGTACCGTGGCGATGACGACACCGGTCTGGTTGGTATCCAGTCCAAGCTCTTGCGCCACAGCGGGCGACAGATTGAGGACTTTGGTGCCGGAGAACGGCGAGTAGCCGCCAAGATCACGGGCATCGCGAGCTGGCGTTTCGGGCGCAACCTCCGCAGTCAGGGACACTGTATAGCGTTTGCCCTGCCGCAGGATCGTGAGGTCAACCTCTGACCCGATGACAATGGTGGCGAACCGGTAGCCAAAGGCTTCGGGACTGTCGACCTCATTGCTATTGACCTTGAGGATCAGGTCTCCGACCTTCAAGCCAGCCTTGGCCGCCGGACTGGACTCGAACACATCGGTCACCAGAACACCCTGAGGACGATCAAGCCCCAGCCCGTCTGCAATGTCTGCCGTGACAGTCTGCATACCGCCACCAAACCAAGGGCGCTGAACCTGTTTGCCGGAAATCGCTGCTTCAGCCACGAGACGGACCATATTGGCCGGAATAGCAAAGCCGATGCCATTGGACCCGCCGGAGCGGGTAAAGATCGCCGTGTTGACGCCCACCAGTTTGCCATTCATGCCAACAAGCGCCCCACCCGAGTTGCCCGGATTGATGGCCGCATCTGTCTGAATAAAGGACTGATAGTCGGAGATCCCGACCTGTGTCCGCGCAAGAGCCGAGACAATACCGCTTGTCACGGTCTGGCCAACACCGAACGGATTGCCGATTGCCAGCACCAGATCCCCGACTTCCAGATCATCGGAATCAGCAAAGGGAAGATAGGGCAGTTGCTCACCAAGATCACGGATTTTCAAAATGGCGAGGTCGGTCCGCTCTTCATCGAGCACCACGTCCACATCAAATTCCCGACGGTCGGAGAGAGAAACCTTCACCTCGGTTGCCCCTTCAATCACGTGATGGTTGGTCACGATGACGCCGCTTGGATCAACGATCACGCCAGATCCGAGTGAGCGCTGCACCCTCTCGCGTGGCGCACCAAAGCCTCGACCACCGAAAAAAACGTTCAAAGAAAGGATCCGCAGCAAAGGGAGACCGGGTCTGTACCCGGCGCGTGGCATAGACGTTGACGACGGCAGGCGTGGCAGACTTGACCAGAGGGGAAAAACTGAGCTGCATTTCAACGCGGGAAGCCGGAACCTGCTCGGCAACCGTCTGGACCGGTTCCACTGGAGCGGCCGGCGTCAGGGAAGGAGCTGCGGCATTTGATGAAACAACATACTGCGTCGCCAACCCTCCGCCCCCGGCGGCCAAAACCATCGCGACCACAATAGCAAGAGTTTTCCTGTTCATCATTCTGCTACCTCACTCAACGCGACATTCGCTACAAGGCGAAACGCGATTGCTTGCTGTTAACTCCGCAATATCATCAGGTGCGACCGACCATGCAGAAGACCACGGAGAAAAGGAGCGCACCAGATTGAAAATCAAACACGGAATCGTGTGTATTCTTTCAATATTGAACCGATCCGCGGCAGAAAAAGGGTAAGCTCCGGACTTTTGCAAACCATTGCCAAGATTTAATAATGCCTTTGCCAATGGACAGCAACCATCTCAGACGCAAACTGCCTGTCAAAGGCAAAAATAAAAAAAGGGCAGCCAATGGCCACCCTCTTTTCAATTACTCAATGAAGCGCAAGACTTACGCTGCATCTTCAACGTCTGCTTCCTGGGTCGGACCGGAATCCTGACCGCGTGCTTCCACATCACGGTCAACGAGTTCGATCACTGCCATCGGAGCATTGTCACCATAACGGAACCCGGCTTTGAGAACGCGGGTGTAGCCACCTTTACGCTCTTCGTAGCGAGGACCAAGGGTCTCGAACAATTTCGCTACCATGTCTTTGTCACGGATCTGCGAAATTGCCTGACGACGTGCATGCAGGTCGCCGCGCTTGGCCAGAGTGATGAGTTTGTCTGCGATCGGACGAAGTTCCTTCGCCTTCGGCAGAGTGGTGATGATTTGCTCGTGTTTGATCAAGGCTGCTGCCATGTTGGCGAACATAGCCTTGCGATGAGAAGCTGTACGATTGAGCTTGCGACCTGATTTGCCGTGGCGCATTGCCCTCTCCTTTTCCTATCCGGCGGTGTCACACCGCGGGCTGATACTAGTACTGATCTTCGTAGCGCTTGGCGAGATCGTCGATATTCTCAGGCGGCCATGCCTGGACTTCCATGCCCAGATGCAGACCCATCTGTGCGAGGACTTCCTTGATCTCGTTGAGCGACTTGCGTCCAAAGTTCGGAGTGCGAAGCATTTCCGCTTCCGTTTTCTGGATAAGATCGCCGATGTAAACAATGTTGTCGTTCTTCAGGCAGTTTGCCGAACGGACAGACAGTTCCAGCTCGTCCACTTTTTTGAGTAGAGCAGGATTGAATGCCAGCTCCTGAGTCTGTTCCTGTACGACTTCCTTTTCCGGCTCTTCGAAATTGACGAAGATAGACAGCTGATCCTGAAGGATACGGGCTGCGAAAGCAACCGCATCATCAGGCTTGACCGAACCATCGGTCTCGATGTCCATGATGAGCTTGTCATAGTCGAGCACCTGACCTTCGCGGGTGTTTTCGACTTTGTAAGCTACACGCTTAACCGGGGAATAAAGGCTGTCGACCGGAATAAGACCGATCGGAGCATCGTCCGGACGGTTCTGCTGAGCTGTCACATAGCCCTTACCGCTATCAACGGTAAATTCCATGCGCAGTTCCGCGCCCACGTCCAGCGTGCAGAGCGCCAGATCCGGGTTCAGAATTTCAACATCCCCGACGACCTGAATGTCGCCAGCCCGAACCACACCCGGCCCTTCCTTGCGGAGAACCATGCGTTTCGGACCTTCGCCTTCCATGCGCAGAGCGATTTCCTTGACGTTCAGGATCAGATCCGTCACGTCTTCGCGCACGCCTGCAATGGACGAGAATTCATGCAGAACACCATCAATCTGGATGGCGGTCACGGCTGCACCCTGAAGGGAAGACAGCAGAACACGACGCAGGGCGTTGCCCAAGGTCATGCCGAAACCGCGTTCCAGAGGCTCAGCAACCACCTTGGCGAGACGCAGTTCGTCGTCGCCCGGAGTGATTTCGAGCTTGGTTGGCTTGATCAATTCCTGCCAGTTTTTCTGAATCACGTCTCAACCCTTTCTTCTTTCGGGGAGATGCCCTGGTCAATCCCGCCGTGGATCCCAGAGTATCTGAAGTTATTAGACGCGACGGCGTTTGCGCGGACGACAACCGTTGTGCGGAATAGGCGACACGTCGCGGATAGACGTAATGGTAAAACCAATCGCCTGAAGGGCACGCAGGGCAGACTCACGACCCGAACCCGGGCCACGAACTTCTACTTCCAGAGTTTTCATGCCATGCTCGGCAGCTTTTTTTGCCGGCATCTTCACCAGCCATCTGAGCAGCAAACGGGGTGGACTTACGAGAGCCCTTGAAGCCCATTGCACCTGCGGAAGACCAAGAGATGGTGTTCCCCTGCGCATCAGAGATGGTGATCATGGTATTGTTGAATGTCGAATTGACATGCGCTACGCCAGACGTAATGTTCTTACGTTCGCGACGCTTAACGCGCGAGGCATCTTTTGCCATATGTATAAACCTCGATCTCTACACCGCCGTAGTTCCAGCGGCTCCACCGGACAAGCCGTGGATTACTTCTTCTTACCAGCGATCGCTTTAGCCGGACCTTTGCGGGTACGAGCGTTCGTATGGGTACGCTGACCGCGAACAGGCAGGCCACGACGATGACGCAGACCGCGGTAGCAGCCAAGGTCCATCAGTCGTTTGATGTTCATGGAGGTCTGACGGCGAAGGTCACCTTCCACGGTGTAACCGGCATCGATCACTTCGCGGATTTTGAGGACTTCAGCGTCGGACAGCTCATTCACACGGCGCTCGGGAGCAATGTTGACTTGCTCAACGATTTCCTTGGCGAATTTGGGGCCAATGCCATGAATATACTGAAGCGCGATCACAA
>NZ_OY759850.1 GCF_963662805.1 uncultured Cohaesibacter sp. | reverse complement strand
GCTCCGTCAGGGAAACATAGGTGAATGTCATGGTCGTGCGATCCTTGACCATGGAACCGGGGAACGGCATGTAGACCAGCTCACGGGAGGCAAAGGCAGGAGACGCTGTGCCGATCTGCCAGTTGCTGCTGATCGCGGCATCCACGAGATGCTGGACCAGCCCGTCCGAGCCGGTTCGGTGGAACGGCACCCCGGCGAGACGCAGATAGCTCGTCTTGTCCTCTGCGGCTCGAAAGCCGTCGATGAAGCTAGTTGCCAACGCCTGAACATCCTCGGCACGGTCAGCATCAGAGGCCCCGTGAACATGGGAATGCAGATGATCCCCATGGGGGTGATTGTGCCCGATCGCATGATCATGGTGATGATCATGATGGTGATGGCTGTGGCCATGACCGTGGCTGTGATGGCTGTGGCCATGGTCATGATGGTGTTCATGACCGTGATGATGATGGTGTGGTTTGCTCATTTGTTCACCCCACATCCGGGCCGGCAGGAATGGTAACCGGCTTGTCGATGATGGATTTATGCGACCCCATCTTGCCATGCGCGACAAGGGTGCCGAGCACATCGACGATCACACGGGTGGCGAGCAGAGCGGTGATGTCCGAGCAGTCATATGGCGGAGAAACCTCAACAACTTCAAGGCCGCAAATGCCTTCCTTGGCAACGAGCGAGACCAGCTCCAGCGCTTCACGCGGCAGGAAGCCACCCGGCTCCGGCCAGCCCGTGCCCGGCACGAAGCCGCAATCGACGCTGTCGATGTCAAACGAGATATAGACCGCGTCGGCATCCTTCCAGGCGAGCTCAAGCGCGCGGGCTGCGGTCTCGGCAAGGCCCAGTTCTTCGACGTCGCGCATGGTGAAGATGTTGGTGTTGCGGTCACGGGCAACCTCGACCCCTTCGCGCGGGACCTGCCAGCCACCGATGCCGATCTGCACCAGATTGACTGCTGGCACATTGACCAGATCAGTCGCGTGGAACCACGGCGTCGTGTGCATCCGCTCATCGAGATCCTTCTCCTGAATGTCGATGTGGCGGTCGAAATGCACGATGCCGATGCGCTTGGATGTGCATTCGGCGATGCCGCGCACACAAGGGAAACCGATGGAATGGTCACCGCCGATCATGATCGGCAGGGCTCCCGAGGAGACCACATGGCTGACAGCACGGGTGATCTGGTCGAAGGTCTTCTCGATGTTGGCGGGAATGGTGAAGACGTCACCGACGTCGCAGAGGGTCATCTGCTCTCTCAGGTCAACACCCATTTCATAGTTGTAAGGGGTGTAGAGAGCGGAAATCTTGCGGACCCCTTGCGGGCCGAAACGGGTGCCGGGGCGATAGGTGGTGCCGCCGTCGAACGGGATGCCGATCACAGCCGCATCATAGGCGCCAACTTGCGTCACATCCTCGATGTAGGGCGCCTTGAGGAAGGTGTTGATGCCCGCATAGTGGGGCAGCTCACCGCGAGCGAAGGTGGGGATGGATTTGTCAGTGAGGCTATCCGAACCGGTCAGGCCCATGCGCAGTGCCCATTGTTTTTCCTTCTCCCATGCCGCGCTCGGCAGCATGCCTTCCTTCTCGGCGGCCTTCCAGCCGCGCAGCTGCAGCTTGTCGAAGTCCGGATGATGGTGGCGTTCGGTGCCCTTACGGCCAAGTCGACCGGCCACCTTGTGTCGTGTTTGAGGGCCGGATGCGTCCAGAATGCTCATGTCATGCCTCTTTGATTTGCGTTTCTGTTGGGTCACTCGAAGACGCAGCAAGAGGCGCGTGACGGAGGGCTTCTTCAATGTCCTCGGGTCCGGTCTCTCCGGTCTCTTCGACGTGAGTGGGTTTGGTGAGGGGGAGATCGTAGGTGATCGTGGCTCCATAGGCTTCCGGGGCGTGGGGATCATGCCGGACCTTGTCGAAGACCAGCAGCCGTGTGCCCAGTTTGAAAGCCTCATGAATGTCGTGGGTGACCATGAAAATAGTCATGTCGAGTTCTCGCCACAGGGCGAGCAACAGCTCGTGCATATCGGCCCGGATGCCCGGATCGAGGGCTCCGAACGGCTCGTCAAGCAACAGGATGCTCGGCCGCTTGATCAGCGCCTGAGCGATGGCCAGGCGTTGCTGCATACCGCCCGAAAGCTGGGTCGGATAACGATCTGCCGCCGGTCCCAAGCCGATGCGGTCGATGACATCCTGCACCTCGTCCCGTGCCTTTGTGCGGGCGCTGCCGAACAGGCGGCCGAGGGTTGGAGCGCGTTCGAATTCGGTCGCCAGAATGAGGTTTTCTGCCACGGTCAGATGGGAGAAGACCGAATATTTCTGGAAGACGATGCCCCGGTCTGGGGTCGGCTCCTCGGGGATCGGTTTGCCATCCAGAAAGATCTCGCCCTTGGAGGGCCGTTCCTGACTGAGCAACATGCGCAGGAAGGTCGACTTGCCGCAGCCGGATGCCCCGACGATGGCGCAGAAGGTGCCTGCCTCGACGGTCAGATCCACATGCTCAAGAACGGGATTGCCATCGTAGCTCTTGCCAACATTGCGCACGGCGAGTTTGGGGTAATCGGTCACAGCGCCTGCCCTCCCATGTGATGCCAGGGGAAAGCCCGGCGCGAGAAGATCAGCAGCAGACGGTCGATGATGAAGGCGAGAAGCGTGATCCAGACCACATAGGGCAGGATGACGTCCATGGCGAGATAGCGTCGTACGAGAAAAATGCGATAACCAAGACCGGATGTCGAGGCGATGGCCTCGGCGGAAATGAGGAAGATCCAGGCCGGAACGAGACCGAGCCTCAAGGCCGTGATCAGATTGGGCAAAACCTGAGGCAGCACAACGCGGGTCACCATCTGCCAGACACTCGCCCGAGGGTTTCGGCCTTGATGATCATTTCGCGCGGAATATCAAGCACGCTTTGCGCCACCGAGCGGATCATGACAGGGGCTGTACCGACGACGATCAGGGCGATTTTCGAAACCTCACCGAGCCCGAAGATGATGAAGAGGATCGGCAGGACGGTGATCGGCGGTATGAGCGAGAAGGTGGCGATATAGGGAGCCAGAGAAGAGCGCACATGGGGGATGAAACCGATCAGGATCCCCAGCCATATGGCGAGAAGTGTCGAGATCGCCATGCCGAACCCGAGGCGCCACAGGCTATCGAAGGTATCGACCCAAAGGAGCAGGTCGCCGGATCGCCGGTCCGGTTCGGTTGCCATGCGCATGAAGGCGGCTCCCATGGACTCGAGCGACGGCAACAGCTTGTCTGCCGGATTGTCGAGACGCCGATAGTGGCTGGCGATGGCATAGGCAAGGATGGTCGCGACGAAGGGAATGATCCCCAACGCAAAGGCCGTCACCCGTCCCGGTTTTCGGTTGATGATGCGCATGCCTGCTCCGCTTCGATCAAAAGGGTCACCCCGATCCCGTTCCGCGATAGAAGGGATCGGAGTGGCGGTTGAGGTCGGGATCAGAGTTCGCCCTTGGCGGCCATCTCCATGTAGGAGCTGTCAAATTTCAGTTTGACATTGCCCTTGTCGCCATAGATCGAGCCATCGGGGAAGGAGACACCGACGAATTCCGGGCTCGGAGCGCCTTCACCCAGAATGCCCTTGTCAAAGAGGAACTCAGCGACAAATTTCATGGTTGCAGGCAGCTCCTTGCCTTGGGTGAATGCCACGGCCTCGGCGGGCGTATAGAACATCTTGGTGGTGGCGAGCTGGGCATCATACCCGGCAAGGTCGGTGCCCGAGGCTTCGGCCATTGCGGTGCGTGCGGCCTTGCCTTCGTCGCTGTCGGACGACATCAGGGCCATCAGCTCGTACCATGCCCCTGTCAGGGCCTTGCCGAAGGCGGGATTGTCCGCAAGGGTCTCGGTATTGACCATCATGATGTCGACGATCTCACCGGGGATGCCCGCACTGTCAAAGACCTTGGTGGCGTTGGCCTCGGCTTCGATTTCGCTGAGCAGCGGGTTCCATGTCACCACAGAGGTGACGTCATCGGTTGCGTAGGCGGCGATCATGTCGGCGTCAGAGGTATTGACGACAGTGACGTCCTTCTCGCTCATACCGACGCTGTCGAGCGCGCGGGCGAGGAGATAGTGGGATACGGACAGCTCGACGAGGTTGACCTTCTGGCCCTTGATCTCTTCAAGCTTGCTCTTGTCCTTGAGGATGATGCCGTCGTTGCCGTTGGAATAGTCACCGACGATGAGTGCGGTGGTGTCGACACCACCACCGGCCGGAATCGACAGGGCATCCATGTTTGTCATGGAGCAGCCGTCATATCCACCAGCGGTATATTGGTTGATGCTCTCAACATAGTCGTTGATCTGCACGATCTCGACGGAAATATCATATTTGTCGGCCCACTTCTTCATGATGCCGCTGTCGGACAGATAGCCCCATGGCATCCAGCCAACATAAATGGACCAGCAGACCTTGAAGTCTTTCTTTTCGGCAGCCTGAACGGATGGAGTGCTGAGTGGCAGCAGGGCCACGGCGGTGAAAAGCGCAATTCTGGCAAGGGATTTGAACATTCGTACGTCTCTCCTGTCTTGGCGTCTCTCGAGGCCTTGAAAATCAGGTTCATACGCACGCGCGTCCGGGAGCAGGCTCGCGCGCGCGAAACCTCGTGCAGTAATCTCCCGGGTTTTTGTCCCGCCGTGTCACCGGAGTTATATGTGGGTCGGTCCCAAGTCTCCGGCTTGCATCTCTTGGTCCTGCATCGAAATTGATCGGATCCCTAGACGCTCTGCACAAAATCAGTGTTGCAAGTCCGGTGCCAGAGTGCAAGACATTCCATTTTGTCGTGTATCTTCAGAAGACTAAGCCTGAAATAGTAGTCCGCGCGCCGTGATGCCGCTTCGTGCATCCGCACGAATACTGACAGAATCCGATGCAAATGAACAAAATTTAGTCAAAGGCTCCCCTTTAAGCTCAATCAAGCAGACGGCTCAAATTGTCGCCTTGCACAGACCGATAATTCCTGAGTATAAAATACAATAATCTCAAGCAGATTTCCTTTTTGCAAGCCTAAGCGGGAATATGGCCATGCACATTCACCAGCTCGACACGTGGCGACACGATCACGCTTTTCTGGATACCGAAGCCAGCCAGTCCAATGAACGGCGGACCATGGCGGTGGTCCTTCTTACCTTCGTCATGATGGTGCTGGAAATCTCCGCCGGCATCTGGTTCAACTCGATGGCCCTTCTGGCGGATGGCTGGCATATGGCGACCCATGCCGGGGCGCTCGGTCTGTCGGTCTTTGCCTATCGCTATGCCCGCAAGCACGCGCGGGATCGCAGCTTCACCTTCGGGGTCGGCAAGGTGGAAATCCTTGGTGGCTACACGAGCGCCATCGTGCTGGGGCTGGTGGCTCTGTTCATGGTCTGGGAGTCCGTTCAGCGCCTGATCAATCCTCTGTCCATCGCCTTTGACGAAGCGATGCTGGTCGCCATTGTGGGGCTCATGGTCAATGTGGCGAGTGTCTTCCTCTTGCATGATGACGGACACCACCACCATGGCCACTCGCACGGGCACTCCCATGGGCATGGACAATCCCATGGGCACGGGCATTCACACGGTCACGAGCATGGGCACGAGCATGCCCACGGACACGTTGAGGCACATGCTCACCATGACCATCATCACGATGAGCACCATGAGCATCACCACGACCATCAGGCGACCGATCACAATCTCAAGGCCGCCTACATGCACGTCGTTGCCGACGCCTTGACATCGGTCCTCGCCATTGCTGCGTTGCTGTTCGGCAAATATCTGGGCTGGACCTTCATGGATGCGCTGATGGGCATCGTTGGTGCGGTGGTGATCAGCAAGTGGGCTTATGGCCTCCTGATCGAAACCGGCGGCATCCTGCTGGATCGGGTGGATGACGGTGTCATGGAAAAGGCGATCATCGCCCGCATTGAGGCCGATGCCGACAACAGGGTTGTCGATCAGCACATCTGGCATGTGGGCAATGGCAAGTCCGCAGCAATCCTGTCGATCGTTACCCACTATCCGCGCAGTGCCGATCACTACAAGGCCTTGCTCAAGTCTGTTCCGGGCCTTGCCCATCTCACCGTCGAGGTGAATGTCTGCGAGGGCGAAGCCTGCATTCCCATCCCCTCGCTCGAAAAGGCATAAAAGCCTGATCAGACGGTCTGAAATAACGAAAGCCGGAGCAATGCCCCGGCTTTCTCTTTTGCCCTTGTTTGTCCCCAAGGTTCGGAAAACTCAGATCTTGATGAGATGGTTGTCCCAGTTGCAGTGGTGGGACTGCCGCCATGTCTCGCGACTGACGTCCGACTTACTGACGATGCCCGTTCCGCTTGTCAGATAGATCTCATCATTATACATGGCGACGCCACAAACGTCGGCTTCCTTGATCGTGCTGACGTGCTTGCCGCTCTTGGTATCATAGATATAGAGCACGCTGCCGCGCGGTGACGTGACGGCTATCAGCTGCTTTTTGGCGGAATAGGCCACGCTGCCGAGATAGCCCTGAAGCCTGTCATGCTCCGCCAGCCCCGTTTGCATCAGGCGGGCATCGCCACCCCCCATGCTGTGAAGACCAAGAAGCTCGGGGCTCTCGTTGATGTCTCCCTGCCACTGCATGGCAAAAGCAACCACCCCGTCCTCGCCTACGCTGAGATGGCGGATCGAGTTCTTGTGCATGGCATGAGGCAGCGACATTTGATCAACGATAGTGCCGTCAAGGCTCACATAGGTGAGGTTCGGTTCCATGGTGGGAATGTTGAGCTTGGCGCGGCCACTGTCCGGATGAGTTTCGATACCGCCATTGGCAATCACCAGATGCTTGAGATCCGGCATCAGCTTGACGTCATGGGGGCCGAGGCCGCCGGACAGGAACTCGCCCACCCGCTCGTAGCGTTCGCCGACTTTCCAGATGCCGATGACGCCATTGATGGTGTCAAAGTCGTTTTCTGCCGTGAAAAGCAGGCTTCCATCATCGGAAAAAGCACCATGGCCATAGAAATGACGACCGGCAGGGGCTTCCACCACCTGCCGGGTCTTGCCCCCGACACAATCAATGACGAGAGCAAAATTGCCGGGACGACGGGCAAAGGCAACAGCCTCGGGACGATGGGGGTGGGCTGCCGCCGCATGACCACGCCCCGGCAAAGGAATTTCAAAACGGACCTGCCCCTGCGAGGACAAGCCGGAGAGTGCGTAGGAACCGTCGGGCTTGCGCGCTGCGGAAAGGAAGGCCGGACTGCCTGCGTCTGCCCAGCTCACGCTGGGGCACAGGCTCATGGCGAACATGCCCGCAAGGAAGGAGCGGCGATCTGTCATATCAATCTCCGTCAAGTGAGTTGAACCCGGCCGCGATGCCCAGCTTGGGGGCCAAGTCCTCGGCGAGTTGGATGGTGATCTGATCAATGGCGGTCTGGAGTGCCTCGACCCGAATGCGGCCCTGCATGTCGCCAACCCCCGCAAATATCGGGTCGTCGAACTCTTCAGCGAGCAGGATGGCGCGCGCGAACCGGTCGTCGATGGCCGTGTGACCGTCGGACAGAAGGGCGGCAAGCTGTCTGTTGGCTTCGAGCGACAAAACAACATGGCGCACAGAACGCCCGGACCGCCAGACCTCGGCACGGCGCGGTCTGGGGCGCTTGAAGGACCCCATCGGGCGGCCTATCCGGGTTTGCGAGGTGAATTGCAGCCCGGATGTTAGCGTGGTGTAGAGCTGACGTGCAACCTCGGCCTCGCTGCGATAGGTATCATTGTCGGCAGAGATCAGAATGTCGGCATAGCCGTTCTGCCAGTCCGCCAGAATGTCCCTTGCGTTGGCCGCGATGTCTTCGGTGATGATTGTCACCAGATCACAATAATGCGCAGCGGGCTTGGCGACAAAGGCCTTGTCGTAGAGCAGGAACTCGAGCGCATAGAAACCGCGCCCTGCAATCGAGACGGCTTGAAACTCATCAAGATCGTGAATGACCGGGTCATTGCCTTTCAAGAGGCTTGCGAGCGTCTTTGGCGTGAAACCCTTGCTATCCGGCCAATAGGCCAGCGCATAGGCACGGTCATTCTGCTCTGCCGGACCAAAGCGCATGTGGCTGACTGAGATCCATGCATCAAAGGCGTCGTTATAGGCGGCCTTGAGGGCGTCGAGATCCTTGCCGCACGCGCGGCTTGCTGTCTCTTCGAGCGCTTGAGAGCGATCAACGAGGGCCTGATAGCCGGGCAGAATGTGCTCATCGACGATCTTTTTAAGGTCAGGCTTGAGCTCCTGAGCGCTCACCGGACCAAGGCTCCAAAGCGTCCCCAAAATCAGGACCAGGGAAAGAATACGGTGTTTCATGACTAGAGACTTTCCAGAAAGCGAATGAGGGCGGCGCGGTCCTCGGGGTCGAGCTCGACCACCGTCTGCTTATGCGTCTCGGCTTCCCCGCCATGCCACAACACGGCTTCGAGAAGCGAGCGGGCGCGCCCGTCATGGAGAAAATAGGTATGATCGGAGACCTGCTTGGTCATGCCGATGCCCCAAAGAGGCGGCGTGCGCCATTCGGTGCCGCTTGCCCGCGCTTCGGGGCGATGATCGGCAAGGCCCTCACCCATGTCATGGAGCAACAGGTCGGTGTAAGGCCAGATAAGCTGGAAGCTCTGGGCTGGCCGATCCTTGAGACGATGGGTGACATAAGTTGGTTTGTGGCAGGAGACGCAGCCGATCGTGTAGAACAGCTCCTTGCCTTTGAGCACCTCAGGAGCATCCACATCACGCCGGGCGGGGACCGCCAGATTGCGGCTGTAGAAGGCCACCAGATCGAGCGCCTCATCATCAATCTCGAAGGTGCGCTCGTCCTTGTCACCATGGGGAGAGAGGCGGCAGTCGGTCTGGGCTTCGGTGCATTCACCCCACGGGCCGGGATTGAGTGAGTTGGAAATGCCGATATCGCCCGCAAAGGCCCCTGCAGACTGATGCTTGACTGTCGGCGCGCCAGCCTTGAGGCCGAAGCGGCCGAGCATGGGCTGATTGAATTCGGTGGACCAGACAATGTTGGGACGGCCGGAAATGCCGTCTCCGTCCGCGTCATCCGGGTCGGCGTTGGCGAGAATGTCCTCGACTGGGATCGCTTCCAAGAGGCCAAGCCCGATCATTTGTGGCGCAACCCTCGGGCTCAGCATGGCCTTGGGATGAAGCGGACCATAGCCAAGGTCAGCTGCCGTGTAGGTTGGCTTGCGCAGGGATACCGTCTCTCCGCCGTTGAGCTCGACCGGGATTTCCTCATAGTCGATCTGGAGGCGATATTCCGCGGGGTGACCGGGGATGGCGAAATCCTGCAGCTGCTCGCCATAGGTGGGATCGGGGAAGGTTGCGTGATAGCCGGGGATCTTGTCCTCAAGGGGGTGATGCTCACCGGGAAAGGAGATTCTCAAGAACATCGAGACCGCGCTATCCTCACCCGCTTCGGGTGGATGGCCGCGACCGTCCTTGATGTGGCAGCGCTGGCAGGAGCGAGCATTGTAGAGCGGCCCGAGGCCATCGGACGCCTTGGTGGAGGAAGGCGAGCTCACCCAGAGCTTCTTGAACAGGCCGTTGCCGACCTTGAAACTCAACTCGCCATCGTAGCCAACGTTGGCGGACGGCTGGGAGAAAGCATCCTTGTTGTCGCGGGCGCGCACGGTGGCCGCGCCACCAGACATGGTCTCGAATTTCTGCGGCTTGTCGAATTCGGTTGCCAGCTCGGTCACTCTGGCGATGCGGGCCGCTTCCTTCTCGGTGCGTGGCACGACGTCGAGGTGGGCATCCTTGAGGACGGGATCTGCGGCAGCGTGCGAGGCAAAAAGGCACAACAGGGGCAAGGCAATCAGACGTGTCATGAGAATGGTCAGCTCACATGATGGGCCTCTTGGCGGGCGGGCAGTTTGGTCAGTCCGGAAAAGAGGCGGGGGTAGAGAAAACAAATAGTGCCTCCCTGCCGATAAAGGCAGGAAGGCCGATGATTAAAAGGGGCGGCAATCAAATCATGGCCGCACCCCCTTGTTCTTATTCGAACACGGCGTCCGGATTGTCGAGACTGTCGGAGCCTTCGAACTCGATGCCGTCCAGATCAAGAGCAGCAACGACGCGCTCGATGCTCTTGGTCTGATCGATGAGAGCATTGACACCGCCCATGATCAGCGCTTCGCCGCCTTCATTGCCGCGCTCGAGCATCTGGTCGTAGCTGAAACCAGCCTCGGCGGTGCTCTTGATGCGGCCAAGCTTCATCATGGTGGTGGCGAGCTTGGTCTTCATTTCGGCGTCAAGGGTTTCGTCCGTCTCGGCGACAAGGTCGGAGAGGGACGGACCGGAAACCATGGCACCGTTGGTGCGGACATATTCTCCGAGATAGGCGCTCTGGATGCCGAGGCCATCGTAATAATGGCTGTTGTGGGTGTTGTCCGAGAAGCAATCATGCTCTTCTTCGGGATCGTTGAGCATCAGGCCAAGGCGCATGCGCTCACCTGCCTGCTCACCATAGGACAGAGACCCCATACCGGTCACGATGGTGATGATACCAGCCTTCTCGTCTTCGAGCAGGGCCTTGCGTGCATCACCCTCGGCGCCCCACTGGGCGGTCATCCATTCGAGATCGGACACCAGCAGATCGGTCGCAGCCTTGAGATAGGCTCCGCGACGATCGCAGTTGCCACCGGTGCAATCATCACCCTTGGCATAATCGGTCCAAGAACGTTCACCGGCGCCATGCTCGTGACCATAGAGGTCCTGACCCCAGAGCAGGAATTCGATGGCGTGGTAACCGGTTGCCACGTTGGCTTCGATGCCATCGGCTTCATGCAGGGTTTCTTCCAGCAAGGTCGGCGTGATGTCTTTGGCATCGATCTCCTTGCCCGAAAGGGTGAAGGTCGGATTGGCAATCACGTTGAGCGCCGCATATTCGTTCTCGTCAGTCGGGCCGCCGTAGCCACTGTCGACATAATCGATGAGGCCTTCATCGAGTGGCCATGCGTTGACCTTGCCTTCCCAGTCATCAACGATGGCGTTGCCGAAGCGATAGACCTCGGTCTGCTGATACGGCACGCGAGACATCAGCCATGCCTCTTTCGCGGCCTGCAGCGTCTGGGCCGACGGTGCTTCGATCAGCGCATTGACGCGCTCTTGCAGGGTTTTGGCACTCGCCAGGCTGTCTTCATATTTTGCTTGGGCAATATTTGCGTAGGTATCCAGTACGGCGGCTTTGCCTGTCTCAGCCTGAGCCAGGCCGGTGCCACCCAACAGCATTGTCAATGAAAATGCAGCAATATAGCGTCCGTTCATCACGTCGCCCTTCCCCTTTTTTGATCGTTTGATGCCATGCCCTCGAGCCGTTCGTTCGGGCAGGTTGTTCAGTCGAAAATCAATTGTTTTGCCGGGACAAAATACCCGACTGCAGCTGAGCCGAGCCGCTCGCTAAAACCTGACTGGAGAATTCATATTTGTAAAGTTGAAAATGAAACTCAGATATGTCCTGTTGAGAACTATTCGCAAAATAAGGCTTATTACTTATGTCAAAATTCGTAAAAATTCTTGGCAGGAAGAGCGTTTTGGTCGTAAGGGAACATTCTATCAGAGCATGGGATCTGGCCGTTTTGATCGGTTTGCGTGTGATCTAGATTAAAGCCGACCTTGATATTCTCTGCTACGGGATTCTCCCAAAGAAGCAATTCCGGAAACCGACATCGCAACCGTTCAGGATCCTCATGACCATCAGATGTGTCATCGTCGATGATGAAGCGCCAGCAAGGGATGAATTGCGCTATTTGCTGGGCAGCCACGATAGTATCGAAATCGTCGGCGAAGCCGCCTCGGCAGCGCAGGCCATCAAGGCCTGCATCGACTTCGAACCGGATCTGGTCTTTCTCGACATCCAGTTGCCCGGTGAGGATGGTTTCGAGGTGATCCGCGCGATCACGCCGCTGGTTGATGAGCCGCCGCTGTTCGTGTTCGTGACCGCCTATGACAGTTATGCGGTCAAGGCTTTCGAGGAAAGCGCCGTGGACTATATCCTCAAACCGGTGCAGGAGACACGGCTTGCGACCACTCTGGAGCGGGCTGCCAAGCTGCTTGCAGATCAGGATGTCCCCTTGCGAGAGCAGATCGAGACGCTTCTGTCTCAGGTCGCGCGCCCCCAAGGCAGCCGCAAGCACACCAAGGTGTCGGTGGAGGTGAATGGTCGCATCCGCCTTCTGGATCCGGGCGACATCGTCTATTGCAGCTGCGAAGACCAGCGGATTGTCGCCCATACCTATGATGAGGAGATCCCGGTCTATGGTATCGCCAGCATGGACCGGTTGGAGGAGCATCTGGAAGGAACGTCCTTCTTCCGGGTGCACCGCGCCACCCTTGTCAATCTCGATGCGATCCGGGAATTCAGCCCCTGGTTCAATGGCAAATACAGTCTGATCATGTCCGACCAGGAGCGCAGCGAGCTGACAGTCTCGCGCCCGCGGGTCAGGGACTTCAAGCAACGGCTCGGGCTCTGAGAATCAAGGCCCCTTCGCAACCCCCAAACGGATCACGCTTCTGGAAGATCGATCGCCATGTCCATCCTCGCCCTGATCACCTTATTGCTCAAGCATGTTGGTCTGTTGATTGCAGGAGCCTTCGTGCTCCTGACCATTGCACCGGTTCAGGAACTGAACTTCCGCAAGCATGGCTTCAACAGCCTTTTGTTCACGACGCTGTTCTTCGGCGCGCTGGGCATTCTGGGGACTTACAGCGGCAACGCGATCTTTGATTCCATTGCCAACCTCAGGGCCATGGCGGTGATCCCTGCCGGCCTGTTTGGCGGCCCTCTGGTCGGGCTGGGTGCGGGGTTGATCGCGGGTGGGCACCGCTTCTTCATCGATCCATGGGGGTTTTCGGCTGTTGCCTGCGCTTTGGCGACGGTTGTCGAAGGGTTTGGCGCGGGACTATTGCAGACCCGGCTGAAGGAAAAGAGCATGACATGGCCGGTCGCCCTGATGCTCACCCTGATCGGCGAGACGATGCATATGGGCTTCGTTTTGGCCCTGTCACGTCCGTTCGATGATGCAGTCGAACTGGTCAGCGTCATCATGGTTCCGATGCTGATCGGCAACAGCCTCGGGGCGGTGCTGTTCGTGCATGTCATCAACTGGGTGCAGGCCTTTCGCGAGCGCAAGCTGTCTGATTATGCGCAACGCATCTTCGATATCACCAACGCCACGGTCGCCTATCTGAGGGCAGGCCTGCACGAGGATAGCGCGCAGGCGATGGCCAGCATCATTCACAGCCGCCTACCAGTGGCCGCCGTCTCGGTGACCGATACCAAACAGGTACTGGCCCATGTGGGGGAAGGCAGCGATCATCACCTGCCCGGTCACCCTCTGGTGACCCTCGCAACCCACAAGGTGATCGAAACGGGTGAACCGATCTTTCTGAAAGAGCGCGAGCAGATCGGCTGCAGCGATCCAAACTGTCCCTTCACTGCCGCGATTGTCGTGCCGCTGAAGAAAAACGGCGTCGTGGCAGGAACGGTGAAATTCTATGGCTCCAGCGCCCTTGAGCTGAATTCGGTTCTGTTCGAAATCGCCAAAGGCCTCACCGACCTGTTCTCCATCCAGCTCGAGCTTGAGGACATCCAGATCAAGGACCGCCTGCTCGCTCACGCCGAGATCAGGCATCTGCAGGCGCAGATCAACCCGCATTTCCTGTTCAACTCCCTCAACACCATCGCGTCCTTCTGCCGGACAGCGCCGGATCGGGCGCGGGAACTGATCCTCGATCTGTCGCTCTATATGCGCAAGAATCTCGATTCCAGTCGCGGCTTCATCCGGCTCGCTGACGAGCTTGATCAGATCAATTCCTATCTGGCGATCGAGAAAGCCCGCTTTGGCGAACAGATCCGGGTCAAACTCGATGTCGAGGACGGTTGCGAGGACTGGCCCATTCCCTCGCTGATCATCCAGCCCTTGATTGAAAACGCCGTCAAGCACGGCATTCGCGCCAGACCGGAAGGCGGCACCGTGGGCCTGATCATCCGTCGCAGGGGCAACGAGCTGGGGGTCACCGTCTATGATGACGGTGCCGGGATGCCGCGTCAGGTGATGGCTGGTCTCAAGGCCCACCACGACATCGAATCCCAATTCGAAGGAGTGGGCCTTCGCAATTCCAACCGGCGGCTGGAGCAGATCTACGGCGCGCAATATGGAATGCAGATCAGCAGCCTTGAAAATCAGGGAACGACGATCACATTCTCCATTCCCGTGCAGCAACAATTGCTCGCCAAAGCCTCGTAAAACGCCCCAACCGTCTCGGTTTGAAAGGCCCTCACTGTGCATGGTGGGGGCCTTTTGCCGATTCGGACTTAGGATTTGGCTAACCTTGTCCCCAAGCCAGTGCATCTGAGCGCTCATAAATGCATTTCAAAGCTGCAAAGTGACCGGTCACCACCATACCATTGCTCGCGACCAGTCACGCTCCTACCCTCAGCCCCATCTTGATCGGAGTGTGTCTCACGCCTGAGTTGGCTCGTGCGGGCGATCCCTCCGGAGAAGCATTTTGTGAGAGATCACACATCTCAAGGAGGAAACGGGATGCTCTTTTTCTTTGCCTGTGTTGCTGTACTGATCATCGGCTACTTCACGTATGGCGTCTTCGTCGAAAAAATCTTTGGGCCACAGCCCGAACGCCAGACCCCCTGCTGGACCAAGGAAGACGGCGTTGACTATGTCAACATGCCGACCTGGAAGGTCTTCTTCATCCAGTTGCTCGACATCGCGGGCCTTGGCCCGATCTTCGGCCCGATCCTCGGCGCTCTCTATGGCCCGCAGGCCATGCTCTGGGTGGTCCTTGGCTCGATCTTTGCCGGTGGCGTGCATGACTATTTCTCTGGCATGCTGTCCGTCCGCTCAGGCGGCAAGTCAATCCCGGAAGTGGTCGGCGACGAAATGGGCATGACTGCCCGTCAGGTGCTGCGCATTTTCTCGGTGATCCTGTTGCTGCTCGTCGGCGTGGTCTTCATTCTCGGCCCGGCAAAACTGCTGTCCAACATGACCGGCTTCAACGTCTCGCTGCTGATCGCCTGCATCTTTGCCTACTATTTCGTCGCAACGATCCTGCCGATCGACAAGATCATCGGTCAGCTCTATCCGATCTTCGGCGTCCTCTTGCTGTTCATGACCTTCGGCGTCCTTGGTGGCCTGATCTTCAACGGTTATGAACTGATGCCAAACCTCGACTTCACAACCAACGTGCATCCGAACGATCTGCCAATCTGGCCGCTGCTGTTCATCACGCTGTCGTGCGGTGCGATTTCCGGTTTCCATTCGACCCAGTCGCCTCTGATGGCTCGCTGCATGCGCAACGAGAAACATGGCCGCCCGGTTTTCTATGGTGCCATGATTGTTGAAGGCATCATCGCCCTGATCTGGGTTGCTGCCGGTGTTTCCTTCTATGAAAACTCCGCCGCTCTTCAGGCAACCATCGCAGCCGGCTCTCCTGCCGCAGTGGTCAACGAAGTCTGCAACAGCCTGCTTGGTCCGGTCGGCGGCTTCCTCGCCATCCTCGGCGTGATCGTTCTGCCCATCACCTCCGGTGACACGGCCTTCCGCTCGACCCGCCTCATTCTGGCCGAAACCTTCAAGATGGATCAGGCCAAGATTGCAAAACGCCTGCTGATCGCTCTGCCGCTGTTTGCAGTTGCCTTCCTGATCTCGCAGGTTCCGTTCGCAACTGTATGGCGCTACTTCGGCTGGTCCAACCAGACCCTGTCGATGCTGGTGCTGTGGTCCGCAGCTATCTGGCTCGCACGCAACGCCAAACTGCACTGGATCGCAACCGTGCCGGCCGTCTTCATGACCGCTGTCGTTGCCTCGTTCATCCTGCAGGCCAAGATCGGCTTCGGCCTTCCTGCGGACATGTCCAACATCGCTGGCGTTGCCATAGCAATCGCTTCGCTCATCGCCTTCCTGGTGTTTGTCAAACCGTCAGGTGCCGTGAGTGGTGATGCTTCACCTGCCGAATAGGATCGCCTGACATACATTGGTGGCGGAAGCAGGCCGCGTCGGAACGATGTTCCGATGCGGCTTTTGTTTGTGTCTGTCTGTAGAAAGCGGACAGAAAAAGGGCAATTATCAAAAAAACTTGAGAATGAGGCTTGCAGTATAAGGTTGCTGCTCCCACGATAATGATGGCAAGAAAGCAATAGGTTACGATTTCCCTTTAGAATTAAGACTGGACTAAGGGGCCGTTGTGTTATAGCGCGTAGGGTAAGACCGAATTCGGGAAGTTATGAGTATGCCATTTGGAGCCAAACACAAGAAGGCGCACGTCGCGCAGAGGATCGCGCTCGGCCGATGGCAGCGCCGATTTCCTGTGTTTGCACCGGTTCTGTCGTCCTTTCTTGCCCTTCTGATGGTTGGCACTGCCCTTCATCCCGCCCAGGCGGTGGAACTGTTCGGGTATGACATCAGCCTTGATGGCATCAAGAAAGTGTCCGAAGCCGACGCCAATGCGGACATTCCCGATCCGGTCACCTATGAGGTCGAGCTCGATGTCAAGGACGAAGCGATTCGCGACACCATGGAAGCCTCGTCCCTGCTGATCGAGCAGAAAGACACCCCTGCCTCTGGCACTGTCGGCCTGTTGCTGCGCATGCGCAATGACCGCAAACGACTGCTGGCCGCACTTTATGGCTCGGGTCGTTATGGTGGCGTCGTTGATGTCACCGTCAATGGACGCGCGCCTGATGAGGTGGGCCTTGACGAGGATCTTGCCACGAGCGGCAAACCTTTCGTGCGTATTGATGTCACCCCCGGACCGGTCTTCACCTTCGCCTCGCCTCAGGCGCGGGACGTGAATGGCGTGGAACTGGATGTCAGCGAATATGGCATCGTCGAAGGCGCGGCTGCCGAATCGGATCTGGTACTTGCCGCCGAATCGGCGCTCGTTAATCGCTATCAGAACGAGGGCTATCCCTTCGCCAAGATTTCCAATCGCGTGCTCGAAGCCGATCACAACACCAGACAGCTGGATGTGACCCTCGAAGTGGACCCCGGCGAACAGGCCCGTCTCGGCTCTGTCTCCGTGAGCGGGGCTGAGGATGTGGACAGCGATTTCATCGCAACCCAAGCCAACCTGCCACAGGGCAAGCTCTACTCGCCCAAGGAAGTGCAGGCGGCGGCCAAGCGGCTGAGAGCGCTCGGTGTGTTCGAAAGCGTCATCGTCAGACCGGGTGAAACCGTCCTTCCCGACGGCACGGTCCCGATGACCATCGACGTGAAGGAACGCAAGCCCCGGACCATCGGCGTCGGGGTGACCATGGGCAACCTCGACGGCATCGGGCTGGAAGGCTTCTGGACCCATCGCAACCTGTTCGGCAAAGCCGAAAAGCTGCGGGTCGAAGCCTCGGTTTCGCGCATCGGTCAGGATACCTTCGACAAGATCGACTATCATGGCGCCGTGATTTTTTCCAAGCCGGGGGTCTTTGGCCCGACGACGACCTTCGAGAGCGAACTGTCGGTCGATTTCACCAATCCCGATGCCTATGAAAAGCGCTCTGTCAGTGGCGAAGTGGCGCTGCGCAAGGAATTCAACGAGCAGCTCTCCGGACGCGCAGGACTTAAGGTCGAATATGCCCGCCTGTCCGACAACAGCGGCACTGAAAACACACTTCTGACGTCCATACCGCTCGAAATGGCGTATGACACGCGGGACAACCAACTTGATCCGACCAAGGGCTTCCAGATCCTTCTGGAAGCGGAACCGACGGCGGGCTTTGAGGAATCAAACTATTTCTTCAAGACCAGCGCGACGGTCACCGCCTATCAGGCCCTTGATGAGGCCAAACGGTTTGTGCTTGCAGGAAAGCTCTCCGCAGGCACCATTCTGGGTGCTTCCAAGAGCGACGTTCCGGCTGACCGCCGTTTCTACACCGGCGGCGGTGGATCAATCCGCGGCTATGCCTATCAGGCAGCTGGCCCTCGCGACTCCGAGGGCTCACCTGAAGGAGGACGCTCTTTTGCCATAGCGTCCGCCGAAGCACGGGTACGCGTCACCGACACCATCGGATTGGCGGCCTTTATCGACACCGGCGGGGCCTTTGACGGCATGATGCCGGGTGATGGGGGCAAATGGTACACTGGCGTTGGGGCAGGCGTGCGCTATCTGACGCCAATTGGTCCTTTGCGTCTTGATGTTGCCGTTCCGTTGGAGAAAGTCGATGGAGAGCCACAATATGGTGTCTATCTGGGCTTAGGTCAGGCATTCTGATAACTCCCCCAAACATCATTGAACTCTCACCGGTAGCCTTGAATGCCTCAGTCCAAGACTCAAAAGCCGTCCACTAACAAGCTCGCCAAGCGTCTGTTGCAGGGTTTCTTCGCCCTTGTGCTCGTCATCCTGTTTGGCGTGATGGTGTTCCTTTTCATGCTCGGCACCTCTGCCGGGCGTGAGCTGACTGTGCAGTTGATCAATGGGCTTGCCAGCAGTGAAGAACAGACCATCGAGGTCTCTGGCCTTGAGAGCGTTCTGGGCGAGATCAATCTCGCTTCCGTGAAGGTGTCTGACAAGCAAGGCCTGTGGCTGGAGGCGCGGGATTTTTCGGCAGGCTATTCACTTGGGTCGCTCCTCGCCCTCAGGCTTGACGCTGACCATATTACTCTCGGCAGCCTTGAGGTCATCCGGGCACCGTTTGCCTCCGAGACAGTCGAGGAGGAGACCTCAAGTTCCGGCTCAAACGCGCTCGACTATCTCAGAGCACAGATCGACAAGTTGGCCATCGACGAGATCAAGCTCGGCCCGTCCCTGCTCGGCAAACCGGCCACTCTGGCGCTTGATGGCAATCTCACTCTGGAAGGCCTGCCGTTGCAGATCGCCGGAGCGATTGACATCCGCCATGAGGACAGCAGCGATGGCTACATCCGGGGCAACTGGGACATTGCGCCGGAGCAAAACCGCCGCAAGATCGATCTCGACATTTCCGAACCACGCGGCGGTCTGATCGCACGCCTGCTTGACATGGCAAATCTGCCTGCTGTGCGGCTGACGCTTCAGGGCGATGGCTCCGCGGCAGACTGGCGCTCCGATCTTGCCGTCACACTGGATGGCACGCCGACCGTGACCGGCGAGATGGCCATCCGCTCCAGCGAACAAGTGCGGCGCATCGAGGCGACCCTCAAGGGCAAGCTGGCTCCGTTCCTGCCACGAAGTGTCATTCCGCTGGTGGCTGGCGACAGTGATCTGGCCCTCTCGCTCGAGCAGACGAGCAGCGATCTCTATTCACTCAAGCAGCTCACCTTCACCTCCGGCCTTGCCCGCCTGACGGCCTCAGGGTCGGTTGATATCGGCGGGCGCACGGTTGATCTTCAGAGCCGGTTCCAGTTGGGCCAGCAAGGCACCATGCTGGCAATCGAGGATGAAACCGGCGGGCAATATCGCCTTGGCTTTGTCGACCTCGCAGGCCGCCTCACGGGCCCGCTGGATGAAGCCGTCATCGACGTCGCCACGACGCTTGAGCGCTTCCAGCAAGGCTCGACCGATGTTTCCGGTGTGCGGCTGACGGCCAAATCAGACGGGTTCGATCTGGAGGCGGTGAGCGGCCCGCTATCCGCCACGACCACGATAGCCAGTCTCAAGACCGGCACGGATGCCGTCGATACGGCCATTGCCGGCCCGATCAGCCTGACGCTTGAGAGCCAGGTCGCCGACAATGCCATCACCTTAAAGGAAACCGCGCTCAAGGCGGGATTGTTCGATGCGGCGATGACCGGTTCAGCCTCTGCGACAGAGCTTGCGCTTGACGGCACGTTCGGTCTCACCGGGCTTGATCGCATCGAGCCACAATTGACCGGAGCCCTGTCCGGTGACTTCACGGTCTCGGGATCTTCTTCTGCGCCGCAGCTCAAACTGGAAATTGGTGGCGAGAGCCTCACGGTGGCTGAGAAGGCAATCGAAAATCTGAAGCTGAGCCTCAAGGCTGACGCGACGCCCAATGCGGACTTCACCCTTGTCGCCGGTTACGACGGCTCGCCACTCAAGCTCTCGGCGATCCTCTCCAGCAACGAGGATGGCAGTCGCGATATCACCGATATCCTATTCTCCGCCCCCGGTGCCAATGTGACCGGTGCCGTGGCTCTCAATCCTGAGGGCCTTGCACGAGGCAGCCTCAAGGCTGACATCGCGTCGCTGAAGGAATTGGGGCCTCTACTGTTACAGCCTGATCTCAGCGGATCGCTTCAAGCGGACATCGCGCTGAGCGGCGAAAATGGCAAGCAGGACGTCAACGTCAAAGCCTCGGTGCCGGATCTGGCGATGCCATCGATTTCCGCTTCCGGCCTTGATCTCAACGCCACGATCCGCGATGCCACAGGCGCTCTTGATGTGGAAGCCGCCGCGACGCTCGCCTCGCTGGACGCAAGCGGAGAGCGGGTGCGCAATCTCACCGCCAAAATGCAAGGCAACAGCGGCACCCTGCCTTTCTCGCTCGACGCGAATGTCTCCAATGCGCCGATGGCGCTGCAGGGTGTCCTGCGTCAGTCTGCCTCCGGAACACAAGTGGAGCTGTCGCGCTTTACCGGCAAGTACAAGGGCATCGCCCTCGCCCTTGCCAAGGCAACCAGTATCGATCTGACCAATGGCGTCACACTCGCCAACCCGCTTGAACTGACAGTCGATGGCGGCACGGTGACCGTTTCGGGCGCAGCGGGAGACGCGCTTGATCTCACCGTCGCCATCAGGGGCCTTCCGCTGTCGATTGCCGACAAGGTGGCATCGACCGGAGAGGCCGTCTCGGGTCAGTTGACCCTTGATGCCACGGTCAGTGGCCCCTCGGCCAACCCTCGCGTCAACTGGACCGGGTCTATCGCCAGCTTGTCCGCCCGTTCCATGCGGGAGGCGGGCGTACCTGCCATGGCGATCAGCTCGAAAGGCGAACTTCAGAACAATCAAGTCACCCTCAGCAATGTCATCTCCGGCGGAGGCTCGAAGCTCACGGTGGATGGCGGCGTCGCGCTGTCCGGCCCCCGTCTCGATATCCGGGCTGAGGGCACGGTTCCCTTCTCGCTTGCGGCGCAAGCGCTGGCCGATGCCGGTCTGAGGCTCAATGGCAATGCGGCGGTGTCCGCACGGGTCACCGGCGCGGCGAGCAACCCCAGCATTTCCGGCTCGGTGACAACCCGCGGGGCGCGCCTGATCGAGCTGTCCTCCGGGCTGGTGATCAACAATCTCAGCGGCACCGTGCGGCTTCAGGATCAGGTGGCGCGGCTTGAGAATTTCACCGGCCAGATCGGCAAGGACGGCACCTTGTCCATAGGCGGGACCATCGGCATCGATCCGGCGCAGCAACTACCCGCCGATATCACACTGAACATGCGTGAGGTGAACTTCCGTCACGAGGAAATCCTCAACACCCTGTTCGACGCCAGCATGACGCTGAAGGGCAAGTTGGCCGCCGCATCCGTGCTGTCGGGCCGGATCGACCTCCGCACGACGGAAATCATGATTCCCGAAAGCCTGCCCTCGGCGATTTCTCCGGTTGCCGTCCAGCACAAGAATGCAACGGGTGAAGTGGCCGAACAGGTGGCGGATCTGCAGCCCAAATCATCAACGAGCGGTACGGGCGGCTCGACCATCGGTCTCGACCTGACCATCTCCTCTCCCCGGCGCATCTACATTCGCGGACGCGGCATGGATGCGGAGCTCGGCGGGACGATCAAGGTGCTCGGCACGACCTCCAACCCAAATCCCGTCGGCACGGTGGCGATGCAGCGGGGGCGCATGGACCTCCTCACAAAACGGCTCGACTTCACCACCGGCAGCATTGGTTTTTCAGGCTCTCTGGACCCCAGTCTCGACTTCTCCGCCTCTGTCACCAACTCCGGTACGACCTACACCATGACCATTGGCGGCTATGCCTCGGATCCGGAGCTGGCGCTGACGTCGTCCCCCACCATGCCGGAGGACGAAATCCTCGCCAATCTTTTCTTTGATCGCGATCTTGCCGATCTGTCGCCGCTTCAGATCGCCCAGCTGGCCAACGCTGTGGCAACGATCAGTGGCGCAAACTCCGGCCCTGGCGTTCTTGACCGGCTGCGCAACCTTGCCGGGATCGACAATATCGACATCAAGTCGGACGAGGAAACAGGTGAAACCACGGTCGGTGTTGGGCGCTATCTCAACGACAAGACCTACATCAATGTCGAGAAGGGCACCGCAGGCAGCGCGGGCAAGGTGACCATTGATCTCGAGCTGACCGGGCAGGTCAAGGCACGCGGCGAGGCCGACACGGAAGGCGGTTCGAAAGCCGGGATCTTCTTCGAACAAGATTATTGATCCGGCACGCCCTCTTTCATGGTAGTCGCGACGAGGTCATAGGTCTTCACCCACGCCTCCTCGAGCTCGTCGGCCCAGATTTCGGACAGAGCCGTCTTCAGCGTGTAGATCAAAGCCGCTCCCACCGCATCATAATGCTCGTCTTCAACGCCATAGGCCTTGTGCTTTGCGCCAAGCTCCCGGATCGAGCCCACGACCACATCAATCTCGTGCAGATGCGCAACGGCAGCCGACAAAGCTTTCATCAGCTTGATTTTCTGAACCTTCATGTCAGTGGGAAACAGCGGGCGCAGATCGGGATTTTCAAGGAACAGCTGATCATAGAAGATATCGGAGACCAGCTCACTGATGGGGACAAGCTTGAGAAAGCTGTCCTGAACAATGGCAACCTGTCTTGGCGTCATGGTCTGTCCTCATCCCGATTGAGCGCCCCAAGCGGGCAGCACTCGACTTTGCGTACTATTGCATAGGAATAAAAGGCAGAATAGTCCGTCGATACGCGCCTTTGGTGCGATGAAGGCAACAAAAAAGGCGCCGCTTGAGACAAGCGACGCCTAGCATTCAGATTGGATCAACTCACGGCTATCAATTGAGACCGTGCTTCTCCATGGAGCGGACTTCCTGCGCCTTGAACTGGCCGAAGCGGGGCAGGAACTTATCCCATTCAACCGTGTGCGCATCGAATTCCGGCCCGTCGATACAGGCGTGTAGACGGAGGGTCTTGCCGTCTGCAGTCAAGACCGGCACCATGCAGGCACCGCACATGCCCGTTGCATCGACCATGATGGAGTTGAGGCTAACCACCGTATGAACGCCATAGGGCTTGGTCAGGTCACTCACGGCACGCATCATCATCGGCGGTCCGACGGAGACAACCTCGACCACCTTGCGGCCCTTGTAGACATTGCCCGCCTTGAGCATGTCCTCGAGTGGCCCGGTGACGAACCCATGCACGCCGAAGGTGCCGTCGTTGGTGCAGTAGATGATGTCCAGCTTGTCGCCAAACTCGGCTTTCAACTGCCCCATGCGGTCATCATCGCCGGTCCAGAACAGGTGTCCGGCAGAGCGGAAACCGATGATCATGGTGACGTTGTTGCCCATGCGCAGATGCGCCTTGGCGATTGGGTAGATGGCAGGCAGGCCGACGCCACCGGCGGTGAAGACAACCGTTTCGTCTTCGCCATAGGCCTTGACATCGCTTGGCTCGCCGAGTGGACCGGCAATCCCTGCGAAGGCATCGCCTTCGGCCATCTTGTTCATCATCTTGGTTGAGGTCCCCATGCCCTGAATGACCAGGTCAATAGTGCCCTGTTCGGCATTCCAGTCCGCAAGGGTCAGCGGGATCAGCTCGCCGTCATCGGTTGCCAGCACGCGGACGAACTGTCCGGCGCGGGCGGAGTGTGCAATCGCAGGGGCCTTGACGGTCATCTCGACGATGCCCTCGGCCTGATTGATATGCTTGACGACGGTGTGCCGCTCCTGACCGAGACCAGTGAAGTGATCGGCCTTCTTGACCCGTTCGCGAATGTCTTGCGCGTTGAGGTCGATATCGCCGACGATTTCGCGGGCAGCAGCCTGACCGTCCCCGGCAGCAAGAATGGCCGTGGAGCCGCCACGGGCTGCGTCACCACCGGTGTAAACGTCCTTGATGGAGGTCTCCTGAGTGGCTTCACCCACCTCGATCGTGCCCCACTTGCTGAGTTTCAACTCTGGCTGGGAAGCAGGAATGATCGGGTTGGACTTGTTGCCCAGCGCCATGATGACCAGATCGGCCGGCATGTTGATGACCTCGCCGGTCGGCTGAGGCCGACGACGACCGGACGCATCGGCTTCGCCCAGCTCGTTCACATCGACCACCGCATGGGTGACGAAGTGGGTGTGGCTGTCACCGACAAACTCTTTCGGACCACGAAGCTCGGCGAGCTTGATGCCTTCCTCCAGAGCGTGATGCAGTTCCTCGACACGGCAGGGCATCTCGGACTGGGTGCGGCGATAGACGATCGTGACATTGCCGCCCAGACGCTTGGCTGTGCGGGCGGCGTCCATTGCGGTGTTGCCGCCGCCGATGACAAGGATGTTCTTGTCCTTGACGTCCGGTAGAGGTGTTTCATACATCGGATCCCGGCCACGCATCAGGTTGACGCGGGTGAGGAACTCGTTGGCCGACATGACGCCGAGCAATTCCTCGCCCGGCACATTCATGAAGGTGGGAAGACCTGCGCCAGAGCCGACGAAGATTTTCCAGAAGCCCGCAGCCTTTAGATCTTCAAGGGTTGCAGTCTTGCCGACAACGAAGTTCTTGACGAAGCGACCGCCGAGGGCGTCGATCTTGCCGACGACATCGTCGATTAGGGTGTTGGGCAGGCGGAATTCAGGGATCCCGTAGCGCAGCACACCACCCAGTTCGTGGAAGGCCTCAAAGACCGTGACGGGGAAGCCTTCAGCCGCCAAGAGATAGGCGTTGATGAGACCGGACGGACCGGAGCCAACCACAGCGATGGGCGGCTTGTCGGCTTTTTCCCATGGGCTGACGAGACCGCGATAGGCGGCCAGCGGATCATTGTCGACCAGCTTTTCGTGCTCGGGCAGATACCATTCGATCTGACCGATCTCGATGGGCCGGTTGGTGTGCTTGCACACGCCCTGACACTGATGTTCCTGCGGACAGACACGACCGGTGACGTTCGGCAGCGGGTTGCAGCTCTCGATCAGTTCGAGCGCCTTGCGGATCTTGCCCTTGCCGATCAGATCGATCATCTCGGGGATGTGGATCTTGACCGGGCAGCCGCCAACCTTCTGCTCTTTCTTGTGGCGTTCCATGATCACGCCGAGTTCGCAGGGCTTGTCCTCGCACTGCTTGTCGCGCATCACTTCGAGCCAGACGAAGAGTTCGACCTCACGCAGGCTATAGCCGAGCGCCTGATAGCCGAGATAGCCGGTGTTCACCAACTCGAAGTCCTTATTGCGATCTTCGGGTGGGCGCACATAGGGCGGAATGAAATTGTCCGCGGGCCAGCCTTTCGACAGGCCCTTGAACATGGGATAGCGCTCGGACATGTGGGTATCAAGCGCGCGCACGAACTTGCGCTTGAACTTGAGCGGCAGGCCCCAGAGGAAGCGCTGCAGCACAATGGCCATGTCGTCATTGCGAAGAAGGAGGTTCCAGAGAACGCTGATGAAGCGTTCTCCGATTTCTTCCTGCTGAAACTCCCAGGCAATGGCCTGAGTGCCGTCCGCAACAAAGATGTTGCGCAGGGATCTGGGGTCTGCAGCCAGATGCTTCTTGAGTACATCGAGCTGCAGGCTGAAGAGATCCGCTTGAGGGGTTGCTACTTCAACGCTCATTTGACGATCTCCGCATCACAGGTCGCGGATACCTTGGCAAGACGAGCCTGAAGCTGCGGGGTCACCTCGACCTGATCCAGAGCACCGGGGATGGTGTGCGCCACCTGCTTGGCCTGACCGTCGACGATGACCTTGGTCAGTTCGAACAGTTCGGGCACTTCCTGATAGCAGGTCTTGCAATCGGTGCAGAGGGTGACATCCTCATCATGAATGTGCGGGATGGCCGAGCCGTTGGCAGCAGGTGCCGCAGCCGGAGCGGCGGCAGCGGCTGGTGCCGAGGCCAGAGCTCCACCGAAGCCGACGGCAGCCGGGGCGCCGGAGGCAGCGGCAAGTTCGCTCATGCCGGTTGCGATGCTGTCCATGGTGGCTTCACGATCATTGACGGCTTCATCATACTGTTTCTGAAGCGCCGCGATTTCCGCCTTGTGACTGGAGGAAACCTTGACCATGTCGAGGCCGGACAGATGCTGGAGCGTGCGCCAGTTGTGACGACGTTCCTCGACCAGATGGACGACCATGGCACCGACTTCCAGCTTGACCAGTTCGCGTTTGGCGTTGGTCTTGTAGACGAACGGAACCACGCGGCCACGTTCCACTACCGGAAGGTCGATATAGTCATGAAGCGGAACCCCTTCTGCCCCTTGCGGCAGCGGACGGAACTGCTTCTTGAAGCGGGTTTCGTCGTGGGCATAGTCAGCCGGGGTCAGTGGAACATCCATCAGCTTGAGCTGACCGTCTTCCATATATTCCAGCGTCATGCTTGCCCAATCCTGATCAACGGCAGGGTTGCCTTCGATCGAGAAGCGCTCGGCGAGGGTTTCACCGGCCTTCGGATCATGGACGAAGAGCGGGCTGACGCGGGCTTCCACGGCCAGTCGTGCACGCCGGTTGGCGGCGTCGTCGGCGATGCCATGCTCACCCTGACATGGGGTGTAGACATCAAGCAGGGCCGGCGAGGTCGAGTGCTCCAGATAGGCCATGACATTCTTGAGGAAATGGCCCGGGAAGGCTGTTGCACTCTGCACAACGAAGACTTTCGGGTGGAAGGAGGCGATGAGGCCCAGTTCCTTGCGATCTTCGAGTTTGCCGGGGCTGGCCTTGCCGAAGCGGGCGAGGTCACTGTCCTGACCGGAGAGGGAAGCCGTGGAGGCCTGACCACCGGTGTTGGAATAGACGCCCGAGTTCAGCACCATCACCTTGATCGGCGAGTTGCTGGCCAGCAGGCGGGACAGGGCACCAAAGCCGATGTCGTAGGCCGCACCGTCGCCGGAGATGTTCATCACCGTCGGCAGCAGGTCACGTTCGTTCCTTGGAGAAGCTGTGCCACTCGAAGTTTTTCAGGAACGGATCGTCGGTTGCCGGATCATAGGCGTTGGCCAGTTCCAGCTTGGCGATACGGATGGCGCGGAAGTCGGCGGCAGCATTGGCCGTCATGCCTTCGAACAAGCCCTTGGCAACGGCAGGACCATCCTGGAACAGGCTGTTGACCCACGGATCGTTGTAGGGGTTGTAGGGGAAGGTCGATGCATAGACCGAGCTACAGCCGGTGGCGTTGGCAACCATCAGCGGAGACGGGCCATTGCCGGTCGGGCCACCTTCGAGAAGGAAGAGCCGTTTTTCAAGGGTCTTGAGGGTCGCCGCGATGCGGTCCTCACGGTCCTTGTCGCCTTTCACTTCGGCAAGCTTGTCACCGAGGCGCTGGACCAGCTGTTCCAGTTCGCGGATGTGTGCTTTCTGGCGGCGGTCATGGATCGCGTGGGTTGCCGAAACAACCTGACGGATCGCGGTGACCTCACCACAGCCGCGGCAGGCACCATGACCACCGGTGGTGGCATAGTAGGTGCTGCGGTCAAGCATCATGCGCTTGATTTCGCTGTCGGACTCGAAGGCAGGCTCGACGAAACGGGCCGGCGTGTTCGGGGTTTTCGACAGGAAGTTGAACTTGGCCTGAAGGTCCTGAAGCAGCGGGGCATCCTGCTCGGCTTCGACGAGAGCGCCGGGGCCGCAGATGTCCACGCACTCAAGACAGCCGGTGCATTTCCACGGGTCGATCGCGACCGTGAAGAGACCGCCCTGACCGGAATGTTCCTTCTCAGGAGTATCGAAGAACGGCCGGGTCTTGGCGACCGGCAGGATCGCAACGGCTTCAACGATGCGGGCAAGGTTGCCCTTGACCACGGCGCTTTCGACATAGAGTTCATCGACAGCGGCTTTGGTCAGCTCGGCAAAGCTGGCTTCGGCCCCGCCATTGAGCTTGGCACGAACGGCGTCGCCGACGGCACGGATGTGCTCGCGGATAACCTCACGCTGAGCCGATGGCATGTCGACGGTCTTGGCGGCTGACATGATCAGTTCGTCAATGTCGAAGACACTCGGCGGAATGGCAGCATCCGGGCAGACCATGGAGCAGTCGAGACAGCCCGTGCAGATATCGGGATTGAAGACCGGGACCGAGCGACGGAACAGGCCCTTGTCCTTGCCTGCTGCGGTGCCGGACGGCATGAACATGCCGGAGCCGGGCAGAACCGGAGCTTCGCCGATGGTGCCATCACGATAGGAGGCAGCCATGGTGTCTTCATAATAGCCGTGATCGAAGAGAGCGCTCGGTGCGGCATCTTCGGCGATGCGGCACATGTGCGCGGAGATCTGTGGTGAGAAGACCGGCTCGGCGTCGGCGGTTGCGCTGATGGCTTCGAATTCCGGCGTGGTGTAGTCAACCAGCACCGTAGCTTCGAGACCATCACGGATGACGGCCATGTTGCCATCGACAACGGCGGCACCTTTGTTACCGAACTTGTAGGAAATCTGGCTGCGGACTTTTTCAAGCAGCGCTTCCTGGCTTGCACCCTTGGACACGCGATCCACATGACCACAAACCGAGCCGATGAAGGCGATGCCCATCATACGGGTTTCAAGTTCGGG
This sequence comes from uncultured Cohaesibacter sp., assembly GCF_963662805.1. Taxonomy (NCBI): domain Bacteria; kingdom Pseudomonadati; phylum Pseudomonadota; class Alphaproteobacteria; order Hyphomicrobiales; family Cohaesibacteraceae; genus Cohaesibacter; species uncultured Cohaesibacter sp. The sequence continues at coordinate 64,053 of NZ_OY759850.1, read as the reverse complement.
GCTCGGTGCGTGTTTCTTGGCAATCTTGAAGCCGTCGATCACCATGAAGCGGATCTTGCGCTTGATGATGGTGTCGCGCATCGCGGACGGCATTTCCTTCCAGACCTCCAGCGGAGACAGGTTGGACTGGAGGATGAAGGTACCACCCTCGATAAGGCCGCGCAGCGGGTTGGAGTGGACGAACACCTTGTGGTCAGGAGAGACAACCACTTCCACATCCTCGAGGTCCGCGTTGGTGATTTTCACCGGTTCGGACGACAGGGTGATGTAGTAGTTGGTCGGCGCACCGGATTTTTCCGAGCCGTATTTCGGTGCTGCCTTGGAATAGAGGTTGAGCACGTTGGCGAGGATGTCGGTGAGCAGCTTGCCGGTTGCGATGGTGCCGTAGCCACCCACAGAGTGGAAGCGGATGCGCAGGGCATCGTCGGGCAGAAGACGCGGGTTTTCCTTGGTCTCCAGCGCCATCAATTCAGTTTCCGGATAGGCGGCGCGGAGCTTTTCCTGCAACTCGGCCATGGCCGGGGTCGGATTTTTGGAGAAGAACTGGCTGCCCAGATAAACAAACGGGGCGTTCTTTCCTTCCATGTTTTCAAAGGCAGCAACCAGATGCCGAGGCTGCAGGTCGTGGGCACCGAGGCCGAAGATCGCAGTGGTCAGTTTCGGCAATTCCTTGAGGGCCGGGATACCAGCATAGCGTTCGCCAGAGGCGTTTTCGACCGCTTTCAGGAGTGCTTCCTTGACAAGGCCAGTGAGGGCCGTGACGTCGGAACGTTCAAGGATGGTAACGGCTTTTTTGCCAGCCAGAGCGGCGACCATTTCGGCTTCCGGGAACGGCTGCAGCATCTTGACGGAGATGACGCCGACTTTCTTGCCCTGACGGCGCAGATAGGAAGCGACAGCTTCGGCGTCATCGGTCACAGAGCCGAGACCGACAACGACGGTGTCTGCATCGTCGCATTCGAAGGTCTTGATCGGCGCGTAGTAGCGGCCGGTGAGCGCGGTGTATTCGTCCATCGCTTCCTTGACGAAGCGGGGAACGTCGCGCACGAAGTGGGTGCGATGGTCAACGGAGCCTGCCTGATAGTCGGGCTGGTTCTGAACGCCGCCGGTGAGGCCGGGGTTGTTGACGTCGACCTGAGCGGGAACGCGCTGACGGGTGCCTTTGGGAGCGGCATTGGTCCACTGCCGTTTCCACTGGGCATGCAACTCGGCAGGCACGAGGCCAACGGTCTGGGCGATGAGGTCGCCAGCGGTGTCTTCCTCAATGGCATCTGCATTTGCGTCAAGGAAGGCAATCAGCTTGGCATAGACATCCTGTTCCATGTCCGAGCTGTGACGACCGAGATAGCGTTTCAGGTGGAAGACACGGCCCTTGGAGCCATAGAGCATTTCCTGAGCGACGGTCGGGCAAGGAATGTTTTCGGTCGGGTCGCCAATGAAGTCTGCGAGCAGTTCGTCTTCCGGCATGAGCACTTCGCTCATCATGTGGCTGGTGACGAAGCCGTCCATGCAGTTGGCAACCGGGATCATGGACATGGCACTTGCGCGATAGGAGATCGCGGCCAGGTCAGCGGCTTCCTGGGGGTTGGAGCCGAAAAGGATCGTGTAACCGGAGGGCAACAAGGCATAAACGTCGTCATGGCCGGCCATGACGTTCAGTGAATGGCGGGAGACTGAACGCGCGGCGACCTGCATGACAAACCCGCCGACTTTCTTGCCGACGGTGACATAATGCGATTCCAGACCGTACAGAACGCCCTGAGAGGAAGAGGCGTTGGAAATATACTGACCACCGGTCAGTGCCGCACCAAGGGCACCGGACTGGGCGGAATGCTCACCTTCTGGCTCGAAGAAGAATGGATGCCGGCCCCACAGGTTCTGGCCACCTGCTGCCCGGAAGGATTCATAAAGTTCGGCAATCTCTGTCGAAGGCGTGATGGGGTAGCCAATCACGCCACCGCACACTTGCCCCATAACCTGAGCGATCGCGCCGTTGCCGTGAATGACCGTTGCTATTCCGGGATACACCGGTGTGTTAGGAAGTTTGTCGTTCATATTCTCCACCTAGTTACAGCCGACCGGTGTTCTCCTCCGCCAGTCAACTTAAAGAAAGAAAGACATCATTGGGTACAAACAGCTAAAGCCCACTGCCCCGGAAAGGCCAGCAGGATGAGTGAATTTCCCTATCTGTTGTGAAAAGACTGTGCCCTGGATTCAACTACCACGGCCGTACGCCTCGAGGCTTCGAGTTCATGCACTTGGTCCTCCCAATATCTGGTCACCTATCCAATAGTCTACCTTCACGAAACATACGTTGACCTGCATCAACGGCCCATTTTCCTTCCGTTACGTAAGTTTATAGCTCCCTAAGAGCACAATCATTAATTGAGTGAATATACTAATTGGTACAATTGGAGGGATTGCTTTGAAACCCCAGATGGTTAGCTCAAAAATATGGGGCAAAAAGTGGTTGTTATGAACGTTGCGGCACTGCAAAAACTCATTATACCACTTCCAAAAGCTATGCAGTATCGACAAGCGCGTCATGCATGAAACGCACCCTGCAATTATTTCAAGGATTGAAATTGATTGCTTCTGAAGCGGCATCTTTGCCATCTAGAGGAGATTTAACTCACCCTGCCCGGCTGCGATTCCGCCTCCTGACTGATCCGAATTCGCGATCCGGCAGAGCGGAATTGAACAGACAGGATCGCACCGGGACGGCCAAATTCCGGAGAGTGCCTTGAGTGGGTCTCAAGTGATAAAGAGATCAGTAAGTGCGATCGCCCAGTACTGGCTGCGAAGTTGCCTCGGGATCTTCCAGCATGTCGAGGGTCTGCATTGGAGGCTGCGTCTGCGCCTGAGATTGCGACTGTTCCTGAATCTGCTGGTTCTGCCGTGTCAGATCGGGGCGCTGGGATGCTGCCTGAGCCTGAGCCTGGCCATTGGGGGCCGCCGGCGCTGCCGCCGCTTCGGCAGGGGCAGCCGGGTTGACGGATGTTCCGATTTCGTTGCCGTTGTCGTCGATTGGCATGACGTCAACGGACACATCCACGAAGTGGTTGCCTCCCCCCAGAACGATGCCGGAGATGGGGCTGACATCGTCGAAATCCCGACCGATCGTCAGCGTGACATGCTCATCGGCAATGATCTTGTTGTTGGTGGGATCGAAATCGACCCAACCGGCTTCCGGACACCAGACCGATATCCATGCGTGGGATGCGTCGGCACCGATCAGCCGGGGCTGACCTTCGGGCGGATAGGTACGCAGGTAGCCCGACACATAACGGGCTGGAAGCCCCAGTGCACGCAAGCACGTCAGTTCGAGATGGGCAAAATCCTGACAGACCCCGGCCATCAGCTCGAACACCCGATCCACCGGGGTCGAGGCATCGGTGACGACGCTGTCATATTCGAAGTCGTTGAAAATGCGGGCCGTCAGATCGCTGACCGCCTCGAGCAACTTTCGGCCCGGCGTGAAGGACTGGGCACCATATTTGGCAATCGCATTGGTCGGAGTGGTAAAGCCCGAGTAGCAGGCGAATTCCGCCTCTGACGCGTGGGCAGGATCCCGCATGAGATCCCGCACGGTTTCCCAATTGGCCGTAGACGTTTCGACTGCCTCTGCATGGTCGCGTTCGACCCGGATGGTCGAGAAGGAGTGGATCGAGAGCAGATGATGATCTTCCTCAATGGTCAGATGAACCGTCGGGTTGCCGAAATAGTCGAAGAACTCACGCTGCGTTGCCGGGCGCGGCGAGATGACGAGCTCATGGCTCTCCACAAGCTGCCCCTTGGTCTGCCGGGGGGCCAGATGGACCAGATGGTTGGACTGGGCCACCGAATTGGCGTAGCGATAGTCCGTTTTGTGCGTGATGCGATAGCGCATGAATGTGGCCTGGCCTCTCGTCGGATCAGATGCGATAGGGCTGTTCTTCGGTATGAGTGAAGTAGCGCCGCGTCAGAATTTCGGTGAGCTGCGGCAGTTGGTGCATCTGATCTTGCAACAAGCGTTCGAGTGCGGTTTCTTCGGAGATCATCTGTTCAAGGTCCTTGGTCTCATCCACTTGAGGAATCTGCGCAAGGATGTGTCCTTCGGCCAGCTGCAATTGTGACAGCAGCCCGAGCACGAGGCGGTTTTCCTCGCTGCGCTGACCGATTTCCGGCTCCTTGGGGAGCGAATGAATATGTTCGTGAAGAGCCGCGATCTGGAAGACGATAGAGCGCGGGTTGGCTTCGTCGAGCAGCAACAGATCGATCACTGCGGGCAGTGATGGCATGATCCGATACCGAGACCGATATGTAATGAAGCTGTCGGCGACTTCAAGGATGAACATCATCCGGCGAGGCGCATCCGTTGCCATTCCCGAGGAAAAAACCAGACGGTTGAACAGCGAAGACAGGTTCTCTGCCCTCTCGATGCGGCGGCCAATGTCGAGAAAACGCCAACCGTAGTTGCGTGTCATGTTCTCCATGGCAACACCTGAGAAAGCCGCAAGGCTCATCAGGCCCCGGTCCAATAGGTCGACGACCTGACCAGCATGGACGAAGCCGGGCTGCTGATGCCAGCGACGGTCGGTGAAGAAGTCGTTGAGAATACGCCAGGCATCGGACGACATCCGGTCGCGGGTGAGCCCGGCCAGACGATGCATGTGGAACAGGCTTTCCTGAAAACCGTGGGCCCGGCCCTTGCCATAAAGGATCGTGCGCACGAGACGTTCGATCTCGTTCATGCCGCCAAAGCCCGCGTCAAAGATGGGCGCCTTGGGCGCACGCAGGATCAGGCTGTTGAGCGCAGAGGTGACCGTGCGGTGATCTTCCTCCGGTCCGCTGTCCTCATTGAGACGGCTGAGCGCTTGTCGGCAGAGGCGGAACTGCCATTCGGCCCGTTCCACGTTGCGGCCAAGCCAAAAGAGGTTGTCGGCAATCCGGCTCTGCAAGGACCGTCCGGCGCGGGAATAGGCCGACGGGGATTCGCGGCTCGCCCAGATGCTCTCAAACGGAGCGGGGGCCGTTTCCGACTGGATCCAGACGTCGCGGGTGATCCCGTCCGGAGAATAGAGGCCAATGGCCTGCTGCGCCCCGAGCGACATCGACAGCCCGCCGGGCATGACCTGATAATTCTGCGAGCGGCGGAAGGTGTAGAAACGCACAGCAAAAGACTGGGGCTTGAGGCTATCGCCATCCCAGCTCGGCGTCGTCGCAAAGCCCATTTTCTGCTCGGCGACCAGCTGATTGCCAAAGAGTTCGATGCGTTCGACCAGTTCAGCGCGGCCAGCTTCATCGAGCAGCGCACCATCAACGGCCGGGCGTGCTTCGCCGGGACGGCCGGAGCCTTCGTGGGCGTCGGAAATGAGCATCTGGTCGAGATTCTCAAGGACATGGGCTTTCGAGGACGGATCACCCAGCCACCAGCGAGGGGCTTCCTGCAGCTTCAACTCCTCGCCGAGGAGATATTGACAGATACGCGGCAGATAGGGCGCGATGCCACGGTTCTCTACGATGGCTGTGCCGAGCTGGTTGACGATCTTCACCCCGGTGCCGCGAACCGCCCGCACCATGGACGTCGCGCCATCGAAGCCGGTAGGATCCAGCTCGAGCGGATCGGCCTTGGCGCCTTCGATGCAGCGGACGATCAGATCAATCGGCTTGAGACCAGCAAGGGTCTTCAGGCAAACCTGATTGTTTTGGCAGACGAGATCGCCGCCCTCAACGAGGATGTAGCCAAGATAGCGCGCTAAATAGGCGTGGGAGAAATAGTCCGGATGCTCCGGCCCCGGCGACAGCACCGCGATGTGCGGATCATCAAGACCACTGCGATTGACCAGTGTCGTCTGGAGCTGCTGGAAATAGGGGGCTAGCCGCAGGGCCTTGCTGTCGCGGAAGAGATTGCCTTCGCAATGGGTGAGGGAAATCCTGTTGGCAAGGGCAAAGCCGACGCCTGCCGGGGTTTCGGCATGGTTGTCGAGCACGCGCCATGACCCGTCCGGCCCCTTCGCCAGATCGGCGGCGAAGAACTGCACGCCGTTGAATAGGCTCTTGTGGCCCTGCATCGAGCGCAGATAGGTCTTGTCGCTGAAGATGAGCGCGGCGGGCAGATAGCCTTCGCGGATCAGCTTCTGAGGACCATAAAGATCGAGATTGATGGCATTGAACAGGCGGGCGCGCTGGGCCAGCGCAGCCTTCAGCCAGAGCCATTCTTCGGGTGACACGATCAGCGGTGCAAGGTCGATGGACCAGGGCTGTTTGGCCTCGTTCGGATCGGCGAACAGATCGTAGGCAATACCGGTCTCGCGGACAACCTGATTGAGCTGCTCGGAATGGGTCCCCCGTTCCGTCGGAGACCAGTTGGAAAAGGACTGAAACCACTGCTGCCAATGCGGGCGAATAGCACCGTTGGCGTCCATCATCTCGTCATGGACACCTGCCTGCGGCTGGTACAGCAGTGTTGGCATATTCAACTGGACCTGCTCGGTCCTTGCAGCATTTGCACTGTTTGCAGTCTGGTTTCCTGCAGCCTTTGGCTGGTTCAATTGCATAACGTTTCCGCGACCATGAGTTGTCCCCCCTACACTCATTTCGTTGATTATTATTTTTGGTCACCAGTCTCGCTACGAGTGTTTTTTCCTCGCTTTGGAGCTGGATCCCTGCTTTTAGCACCGCTTCGATGAAAAAACAAAGACAGAGCGAATTTTCTACTAGCGACTATTCTAACACTGTGTGGTAAAGGCAACTTTTACAAGAGAAGAGGCGGCTCAGGCCGCCTCTTTACACTTAAACATTTCGGTTAAAATTACCTAACGCCTTGTAATTGCTACCTCACAGACGCCAGACGCAAATCCAGCGTGTAAGGGAACTCGGCGCTCTCATCGAGTTTAACCGGATCGAAGAAGCCCGGCGTATGACCGATGGTCTCGAATCGGGAAAGGCGTCGGCTTTCGGCCTCGTAGGCGTTGACCGGGAACACTTCATAGCCTCGACCGCCCGGGTGGGCAACGTGATAGCGACAGCCCCCGAGGGAGCGCATGTTCCATTTGTCCAGAAGATCGAAGGTCAGCGGCGTGTGGACGCCGATCATCGGATGCAGACAGGATGGTGGCTGCCAGGCACGGTAGCGCACACCGGCAACCGATTCATCCTGACGCCCGGTCGGGCGCAGCGGGATGGCAACCTCATTGACCGTTAGGACATGGCGATCCGGGTTGAGACCCTTGACCTTGACCTGAACACGTTCAAGCGAGCTATCGACATAGCGGGCCGTACCACCGACGGCGCCTTCCTCACCCAATACGTTCCATGGCTCGAGTGCCTGACGCAGTTCGATCTGGACGCCGTCGTAATTCACTTCGCCATAGCGCGGGAAGCGGAATTCGAAGTGCGGTGCAAACCAGTCCTCTTCGAGCTTCAGATCGTGGTTGGCAAGATCGAGCAGGACATCGCGGAAGTCTTCACGCACATAGTGAGGCAGCATGAAGCGGTCATGGAGCTGAGTGCCCCAGCGAACCAGCTTGTTGCGGCACGGACGCTCCCACAGACGCACGATGATGGCCCTTAACAGCAGTTGCTGGGCAAGGGACATGCGGTCGTGAGGCGGCATCTCGAACGAGCGGAACTCCACGAGCCCCAGACGACCGGTCGGTCCGTCGGGCGAGAACAGCTTGTCGATGCAGATCTCGGCGCGATGGGTGTTGCCGGTGACGTCGATCAGCAGGTTGCGGAACAGACGGTCCACCTGCCAGTTGGGGATATATCCCTCGCCGGGCAGCGGCACCTGCTTGAGGGCGATTTCGAGCTCATAGAGGCCTTCGTGGCGGCCCTCGTCGACACGCGGTGCCTGCGAGGTCGGGCCAATGAAGGTGCCCGAGAAGAGATAGCTCAGACTCGGATGGTTCTGCCAATAGGTGATGAGGCTGGCCACCAGATCGGGACGCCGAAGGAAGGGGCTGTCCGAGGGGGTCACGCCACCCATGACGATATGGTTACCGCCACCGGTACCGGTGTGGCGACCATCGAGCATGAATTTCTCTGTCCCGAGGCGCGCAAGGCGAGCCTCTTCATAGAGAATCTGCGTAATCTTGGAGGCTTCCTTCCAGCTCGATGCGGGCTGGATGTTCACCTCGATCACACCCGGATCCGGGGTAACCTTGATGACATTGATGCGCGGATCGTATGGCGGTTCATAACCTTCGATATGAACGGGCTGGCCGACGGTCTTCGCTGCATCCTCAATGGCGGCGACCATTGCGGCATAATCCTCGGCATTGTTGAGCGGTGGCATGAAGATGCACAGATGCCCGTCGCGCGGCTCGACAGAGAGGGCCGTGCGCACGTGACCGGAGACCTCATTGAGCGGAATGAAGGTGTTGTGCTGGGTTTCGTGCCATTGCACCTCAGGCGCTTCAAGCAGCTTGGCCGGATCGGTCTTCTTGAGCTTTTCGCGGCTCTTGAAGGGCTGGCGGCGGTCACGCAGCAAGGCTTCACGGGCAGGCAGTGCTGCATGGGCCGCATGAGGGTCAAGCGGCATGACATGGGGATACTGCACTTCCGGGATATAGGTCAGGGATCCGAGCGGCAGGCGGAAGCCGACCGGGGAATCACCGGGGATCACATAGAGCTTGTCGCGGCGGAATTTCCAAACCTCGGACATCCAGGAGCGGCCATAGACCTCTGAGTTCCAGGCCTGAACCGGCAGAACGAAGCCGACGGGATCGGCAAGGCCTTGCTCGAACACCTTGACGATGCGAGCGCGTTCGATCGGATCATCGATCTTGTTGGTGGCCGGATCCACATCGATAGGCAGCTTCTGCTCGACCAGCGCAAAATGGGCTGGATCCTCATAGGCTGGCAACACGCACTTGGGATCGATCTTGAGATTTTCAGCCAGCTTGAAGATGAAGCGCTGTGCGATCTTGTGGTCCGCCGGACGCTGTGGTGTTTCCTGATCGATGAGGGCCGGATCTTCCCAGAGCGGCTCTTCGTCCGCGCGCCAGTAGAGGGCGAAGGCCCAGCGCGGCAACTGCTCGCCGGGATACCATTTGCCCTGCCCGAAATGCAGCAGACCACCGGGGGCGAAGCGATCACGCAGGCGACGGATGAGATTTTCCGCGTAATAGCGCTTGCTCGGACCCACGGCGGCGGTGTTCCACTCGTCGCCTTCATAGTCATCGATGGAGACGAAGGTCGGCTCGCCACCCATGGTCAGGCGTACATCACCCTGCTCGAGGCGTTCATCGACGGCCTCGCCCATCTCGTTGATGGCGACCCATTGCTCGTCGGTGTAGGGCTTGGTCACGCGCGGACGCTCGAAGATGCGCTTGACCTCCATCTCGAATTCGAACTCCACCTCGGCCTTGTCATGGGCACCGGTGATGGGAGCGGCAGAAATCGGATGCGGCGTGGCGGCAAGCGGAATGTGGCTTTCGCCGGTCAACAGACCGGAGGTCGGATCAAGGCCGATCCAGCCTGCGCCGGGAATATAGACCTCGGTCCATGCATGCAGGTCGGTGAAGTCGTGATCAGTGCCTTCCGGGCCTTCCAGCGGCTTCACATCGGGCTTGAGCTGGATGAGATAGCCGGAGGTGAAGCGGGCGGCGAGACCAAGGCGGCGCAGCACATGCACCAGAAGCCAGGCGCTGTCGCGGCAGGAGCCGGAGCCATTCTGCAAGGTTTCCTCAGGCTTCTGAACGCCCGGCTCCATGCGGATGAGATAATCGATCTTACTCTCGATCAGTTGGTTGGTCTGGACCAGAAGATCAATGGTCTTAAGGTCCTTCTTGTCCTTCCAGATCGGCTCGACTTCCTTCATCAGCTCTTCAAAGATCGAAGCCGCAGGCCCTTCCTCGAGATAGGGAGCCAGATCTTTCTTCTCTTCGGCTGAATATTTAAAGGGATAATGCTCGGCGCTTTCCTCAATGAAGAAGTCGAACGGGTTGATCACCGCCATTTCGGTGACGACGTCGACCGTTACCTCGAAGAAATCGACCTTCTCGGGGAACACGATGCGCGCCATGAAGTTGCCGAAGGCATCCTGCTGCCAGTTGATCCAATGCTCGGCGGGCTCCACCTTGAGCGAATAGGCCAACAACTGGTTACGGGTGTGCGGCGCGGGGCGCAGCCGAATGATCTGCGGACCCATGCGGGTCGGCCGATCATAGGTGTATTTCGTTCTATGCGTCAGAGCGGCATGGATGGACATATATAATGAGCCTTTGTTCTTTTGCCCTGATATTGGACGTCGTTACACTCGAATAAGAACGATCCAGAGAGGAAAAGGTTCTTGAGCAATGTCTGAAGCCTTGAAGCAGCACCCACCGGCACCGCTCCGTTTGCATTGGTTTGTTGCAAGTCCACCAAAGGCCTTGCGTGCTTGGCACTAGGTCTGACTTTGTGTTTGCGTCTGTTCGGTCTTTGTAGACTGGTCACCATGTCCGAAAAATGACTTACCAAGACTGCTCGTCACCGACATCAGGCGATTTTGCACTTTATCGTTAAAACCATGAAAGCGCAGATGCAGATGCGGGTCCTGAGATGCGGCCTCCAGTTCGTAGAGCAGCATCTCCACCTCCTCGTAGCATTGGGCCACATGGCGCAGATGAAAGCCTAGATAAAGATCGTTCAGGACGACCTGCATTTCGCCGATACAATGGGCGAGCGAGCGCGGGAAGCCCTGATTGAACATCAGGAAGTCGGCGACCTTCTTGGGATCGAGGCGCCCGGCATGGGTGCGCTGGTAGGCGTGATAGGCCTCGAAGGAATGGAGCAGCAGCTTCCAGAATTCGGCCTCTGCCCCGACGGCGACCACGCCATTTCCGCCATTGTGTGAGGCAACCTGCGCAATCTTGACGTCGAGCAGGCGGCTCGTCTGGTCGGCGCGCTCGACCCATAGACCAAGCTGATAGAAGCGCCAGCCAGCATCACGATAATAGCTGCCCTCGGTCACACCCATAATGGCATCACAGCGGCGGGCGATGGCTTCGCAAGTCCGCGACAGACGCGAGGCATCAAGGTCGCGATCACCGAGGTCCCGCATCTCGTTGTAGATCACGTTGACATAGGACCACATCGAGACGGAGATAAGCGGGCGGAGCAGGCGCGCATTCTCGCGAGCGGCCCACAGACAGGACAGGATGGAGCCAGGGTTGTCACGATCCGTGATATAGAAGCGGGCGACTTTCTGCGCCGAAACGGAGCCGTAGTTCTCGGCATAGCGTTCCTGATCGACGTAGAGATTGAGGATCGACGCCCAGTTTTCCTGATTGGACTGATCCTGCCAGAAACTGGCCTGCACGTTGAGGATACGGGCGAGGCTCTTGGAGCGCTCGATGTAGCGGGCGAACCAGAAAAGCGCTTCGGCGTAGCGACTGAGCAACATAGTCGACATTAGAGATCTCCTTTTGCTGCAGTCAGGGCGCTTTCGACGCCGAGATCATCGGCCAGCACCCAGGTATCCTTGGTGCCCCCGCCTTGCGAGGAATTGACGATGATTGAGCCTTCCTTGAGGGCGACGCGCGTCAGGCCGCCGGGCAACACCCAGGTTCCCTTGCCGGTCACGGCGAAGGGCCGCAAGTCAACGTGACGCGGAACCAGATCATTCTCACCCAGCGTCGGACAGACAGAGAGGGAGATCATGGGCTGGGAAATGAAATTCTTCGGGTTTTTCAGAAGGGCTGCTCTGGCTTCCTCAAGCTGTTCCTTGCTCGCCTTGGGGCCGATGGTGATGCCGTAGCCACCGGACTCGCCGACCGGTTTGACGACCAGATTGGCCAGATTGTCGAGGGTATATTGCAGGGCGTCCTCTTCGCGGCAGATGTGGGTCTCGACGTTGGCAAGGATCGGATCTTCATCAAGATAGTATTTGATGATGCGCGGCATGTAGGCATAGACCGCCTTGTCATCGGCGACCCCGGTCCCGAGCGCATTGGCGATGGTGACGTTGCCCGCCAGCATGGACTTGACCAGCCCCTTGACCCCGAGCACGGAGTCGGGACGGAAGGACTCGGGATCGAGGAAATCATCATCAATGCGGCGATAGATGACATCCACTCGCCGTGGTCCGGCGATGGTCTTCATGTAGACCTTGTCATCGTCGCAGAAGAGGTCACTGCCTTCGACGACTGGCACGCCCATCTCACGGGCGAGGAAGATATGCTCAAAATAGGCCGAGTTGAACATGCCCGGCGACATGACCACGACCTGCGGATCGTCCTTGTCGCGACAGCCATCAGGCGCTGACTCAGAGAGCTTTTCAAACAGGTTGCGACCATAGTCCGAGACCTTGCGCAATTTCAGGTCGGCCATCAGGTCGGGGAAGGAGCGTTCCATCAGATGGCGGTTCTCGACGACATAGGACACACCGGATGGAGACCGCACATTGTCTTCAAGAACAAGGAACTCACCGCGATCATCGCGAATGATGTCGGTGCCCGCGATATGGGTGTAGACACCGGCAGCGGGCGTGAAGCCCATCATCTGCTTGCGGAAGTTGGAGTTTCCGAGCACCAGTTCGGCCGGGATGATCCCGTCCTTGATCACATGCTGCTCATTATATATGTCATGCAGGAAGGCGTTGATGGCTGAAACACGCTGGATGACGCCGCGATCAAGAATGTCCCATTCGGACGCCGTCAGGACGCGCGGGATGATGTCGAACGGCAGCACCCTGTCGATCACGTCCTTGTCGCTGTAGACCGTGAAGGTCACGCCGAGATTGAACAGCTCCAGATCGGCTTCCTTTGATCGCAATGCGAGATGCTCGATATCCGCACCTTCAAAGCGTCTCCAGATATCTTCGAGTTTGGGACTGCGTTCCGACATGTTGCTGGACATTTCGCAGAACAACTCGCCGGGATCATAGTGAGTCACGCGATGCACCTTTCTTTCGACATTTCATCCATCCGTCCAACCGGACAGCGTGCCGACACGCTAGTAAACTCTATCCGGGTTTCCTGCTGCTCCCATCGCACTGCCCAAAAGCCGAAGCTTTCGGTCGGCACCATCTGAACAAAACCCGATAGCCACGGATCCAACCGTGTCGCCATGGCTAACTTTATGAGCAATTTTTGGACCAATATTCGGTCGTTTCGGATAAACCCGCACATATTCAGTATGTTATGGGGTTTACAATCCTTTATCCATTAGACATTCAGCGTTTCCTGCCTAGATTTCATCCAGCCCCACCCACTGACGCTGCTTAAATTTATGCCACCGTGCTCATCTATTGAACAACCATCTGCGGTTTAGCCAAAAGCTCTCTTCGACGAATTGTAGAGATCATTCGATCCCAGTCCAGTAAAAAGCCTCCAATGTCGGCACTCGCCAAAAAAAAGTGCAATTGAGGACCTATCCAACGTCTGTCCACTGCCTTTTGAAAAAAAATCTAAAAAAAATATCTTTTACTCTTACGTAAACGGAAATAATGCCAAGAATCCGCAGTTTGCCTCGATTCTTGCCCGATCTTGGACCAAGGAAGGACAAATTGGCCCAGTTCCTAGCCTTTGGTCTATTTATAGGTTTGATCTTGATCGTTTATCTTGGTCTTGAAGGGCGGTAATACTTTAGTCGTTGAGGATCCGGACGCCCGTTTTCCGGGCATTCTTCGGATACCCTGCGGGGAATACCCCGCCGTTCCTCGAAAAGAAATGCAGCGCCCAACCCGGGCGCGCTCTAGCAAAGCGGTTATATTATGGCGATTTCCAAAACGCTCGCAGACGAGTTGGAGAAGCGGCGCGCTGTCGCACTGGAAGGCGGCGGCAAGAAAAAAGCTGATGAGAGACATGCAAAGGGACGTTTGACGGCCCGCGAACGACTGGATGCGCTTTATTCCAAAGGCACCTTTCAGGAATTCGGTCTGCACGCTCAGCACAATACCCGTTACTTCGGCATGGCTGACAAATCCATCCCGACTGATGGTGTGATTACCGGCACTGGTTTCATCAATGGCCGCCCCGTGGCAGCCTTCTCACAGGACTTCGGTGTTGTCGGGGCTTCTCTCGGCGGCGTTCATGCCAAGAAGATCTGTAACGCTCTCGATCATGCCCAGAAAGCGGGTGTTCCGGTCGTGGGCTTCAACGATTCCGGCGGGGCCCGCATTCAGGAAGGCGTTGGCGCACTGTCCGGCTACGGTCAGGTGTTCTATCGCAACGTTCTTCTGTCCGGTGTCGTGCCACAGATTTCGGTTATCGCAGGTCCTTGCGCCGGTGGTGCAGCCTACAGCCCTGCCCTGACCGACTTCCTGATCATGACCCGTGAAAATGCACAGATGTTCATTTGCGGTCCTGAAGTGATCCGTGCCGTGACCGGTCAGGTCACCACCATGGAAGAGATCGGTTCGGCTCAGGCTCATGCCTCCGTTTCCGGTAACATCCACTTCATCGCAGAAGACGACAAACATGCCATCGGCATCGTGCACAAGCTGCTGTCGTTCCTGCCGTCCAACAACATGCAGGATCCTCCGCATCATCTCGAAATGGATCTGAAAATTGTGGACGATCCGTCTCTGGACGAGCTTGTACCGGCAGATTCCAAAACGCCGTTCGATTGCCGCGAAGTCATCAAGCGTCTTGCTGACGACGGCGACTTCCTGGAAGTCATGCAGCATTTCGCAGCCAACATCGTGATCGGCTTCGGTCGTGTAGGCGGTGTGGTTGTCGGCTTCGTTTCCAACCAGCCGACCGTGAAAGCCGGTACGCTGGACATCGACGCCAGCGACAAGGCTGCTCGCTTTGTTCGCTTCTGCAACGTCTACAACATTCCGATTGTCACGCTGGTTGACGTTCCGGGCTTCCTGCCTGGCGTGAACGAGGAACGGCGCGGTATCATTCGCCATGGCGCGAAAATGCTGTTTGCCTATGCCTCTGCCACTGTTCCGAAAATCACCGTGATCATGCGCAAAGCCTACGGTGGCGCCTATCTTGCCATGTGCAGTGAAGATATGGGTGCTGACCGTGTGATCGCATGGCCGACGGCAGAAATCGCCGTTATGGGTGCTGAAGGCGCTGTCAACATCCTTTATCGCAAGGAACTGGCAGAAGCAGAAGACAAGGCAGCTAAAGCAAAAGAACTTGCCGATGACTATCGCAAGGAATTTGCAACGCCTTACCTCTCTGCCGGCATGCTGGCTATTCACGACATCATTCAGCCTCGCGAAACGAAGAGTGCTATCGCTCTGACCCTCCGCGGCCTGATGTCCAAACGTGAAACCCGGCCGCCGAAAAAGCACGGAAACATTCCGCTGTAAGCGAAGGGAACCCTCATGCTCGATAACATCGAACTTATCTTGACGGGCTTCGCAGTGGTGATGATGGCACTTGCTTCGCTTTGGGCCGCTTGTTCGATCGTGGGTTACTTCTTTACCCGCGCTCCCAAGACAACCAAAGCCGAGCAGGCACCGAAAGTTCCAGCACGGGCGGCAGTCGCCTCCCGTGCCGGCATTCCGCCTCATCATCTTGCCGCAATCGCAGCGGCCGTGGCCGACACTCTCGGACCCGGCTACCGCGTGACCCGCGTTGCGGCTCCTGCACACAAAGTCAGCGAATGGCCCATGGAAGGCCGTATCGCAGCCTTTTCCGCCCATAAAATCCGCGCTGATTGGGGCCCGACACGGCCTTCCCTCGGTGGCGAGACCCTGAAATCCTGAGAGGACTTAAGTAATGAAACGTTTGCGGATCACTGTACAAGGCATCACCTATGATGTGACGGTGGAAGACGAGGATCTCGCTTCCGAAGCTCCTGTTGCTGCTGCTCCTGCCGCCGCTCCTGTTGCGTCTGCACCGGTTGCTGCTCCGGCTCCTGTTGCTGCTCCTGCTGCCGCCGCTCCGGCTGCTCCTGCAGGTGATGGTGCCGTACCTAGCCCGCTGGCTGGTACTGTCATCAGCGTCGACGTTTCCGTTGGCCAGAAAGTCGCCAGTGGCGATACTCTGGTTGTTCTGGAAGCGATGAAGATGAACACCAACATCAGCGCCCCGCAGGATGGCACTGTTACCGCCATCAATGTAACCCCCGGCGCTTCCGTGACCGAGGGCCAAGTCCTTGTCACACTTTCCTGATTAGGGGGTTTCTTCAATGGAAGGCACCACCACAGAGATATCCAAGCTAGAACAGATCTGGCACCTGACCGCCTTTGGCGACGTCACTTGGCAAATGATGGTGATGTGGGTGATCATCGTCGTTCTGTTCTATCTGGCTGTCTACAAAAAATTCGAGCCCTTGCTGCTCATCCCGATTGCCTTCGGGGCGTTGCTTGCAAACCTTCCCACGGAAGGTCTGCTCAATGCGCCGGTCGGCGAGCACGGTGGGGGTCTCTACTATTATATCTCCAAGGGTGTTGAGCTCGAGATCTTTCCTCCGCTCATCTTCATGGGTGTTGGCGCCCTGACGGACTTCGGTCCTCTGATTGCCAACCCTCGTACGCTGCTTCTGGGTGCTGCAGCTCAGTTCGGGGTCTTCGCGACCTTCCTGGGTGCGGTTCTGATTGGCTTCACTCCCATGGAAGCTGGTGCAATCGGCATCATCGGCGGCGCCGATGGCCCGACCTCCATCTTCCTTGCCAACAAGCTGGCTCCCCATCTTCTGGCTCCAATCGCCGTGGCTGCCTACAGCTACATGGCCTTGGTTCCGATGATCCAGCCGCCCATCATGCGGGCTCTGACCTCCGACGCGGAACGCAAGATCCGCATGAAGTCGCTGCGTCAGGTTTCCCGTCTTGAGAAGCTGATCTTTGCTGGCATGGTAACCGTTCTGGTTATCCTGCTGGTTCCGGCAGCGTCTGCCCTGATCGGCATGCTGATGCTCGGCAACTTCCTGCGCGAAAGCCTGGAAACCGAACGTCTGACCAAAGCCGCCCAGAACGAAGTGATCAACGTCGTCACGATCTTTCTCGGCACCTCGGTCGGCATCACCATGACGGCAGAACGGTTCCTGAACTTCGACACCATGAAGATCCTTGCTCTTGGCATCATTGCCTTCAGTATCGCCACCGCAACCGGCGTCCTGATGGCCAAGCTGATGAACATGTTCTCCAAGAACAAGATCAACCCGCTCATCGGTTCGGCTGGCGTGTCTGCCGTGCCAATGGCTGCTCGCGTGTCTCAGGTCGAAGGCCAACGCGCCGACCCCAGCAACTTCCTGCTCATGCATGCCATGGGTCCGAACGTTGCCGGTGTTATCGGTACTGCTGTTGTTGCCGGCTACCTGATCGCCTGGTTCAGCTAATCATCTTGAGGCGGGGTCTCCCCGCCTCTTTTCCTTCCCGCCTTTCAATTCGCCTTGAAAAGGGGATGACGATCAAAGCCCGGACACCTCAGGTGCCGGGCTTTCTTGTTGCCTCTCTTGCTGCCTTTCTGGCCATCCTTTCTCGCCTCACGGCCGTGCCAACACTCAGGCTCCTTCAAGCAAATGTGCCCCTCTGCCCCGGCAAAGGCTGGTAGGTTGTACGCAAGTGAGCTGTGGTCGCAAATTTGTCACACCTGAGAACTGCCGAAGAGACAGCTTGGGGATAACGCATATGGTGCTTCCCGTAATTTGAAGACTGCGGCTATATCTTTGCATTGCATGGATTGATAGTTGCTGCGGATTGCTCCCGCCTGAATCGGGCCCTGTCGCCCGTTGATTGCCGGAGTGCCTCGGCCCTTGTATTGCGTTCCATTCAACAGTTACTTGATTTAATCATATGATCGGCTGTCTTTCAGACCGCCATCGACTGCACACAGCGTTTGGTCACATTATGAAATCGCAAGACAAAAACACTTTGAAGAACGACCATAGCGAGCCTTTTGGCCTTTCCAGACGCACCGTTCTGAAGGGCTCCCTGTTTGTTGGGGCCGGGCTTCTGACCGCATGTAGCCCTGCGGCCCGTCAGGCTGCCCTGAAGCCGCTGACGCTGGAAGACTACAAGTCGATGTATGCGGCCATGCCAGACGAGCAATTCCCGCTGCCTGCCGTCAATCTCAAGCAGGTTGAGTCCAAATTTCTGCGCCGAACGGTGGAGTATGAGACCGACGAGAAAGTCGGAACTCTGGTCGTCGATACCAAGAATTTCTATGTCTATCTGGTCGAGCGCTATGGCCTTGCTCGCCGTTATGGCGTTGGTCTGGGGCGTGCCGGTTTCCAGTGGTCAGGCCGCGCCTATGTGGGCCGCAAGGCCGAATGGCCGATCTGGGTGCCACCCGATGAAATGATCGCCCGCAAGCCTTCGCTCAAGAGCTACAGCTTCGACAATGGCGGCATGGAGCCGGGTCTCAAGAACCCGCTCGGAGCACGCGCCATCTATATCTATCAGGATCAGGTCGACACGCTCTATCGCTTGCATGGAACTCCGGACGTGCGCTCCATTGGTCGCGCTGTTTCTTCCGGCTGCGTTCGCATGATCAATCAGGACATCATCGATCTCTACGAACGGGTCAACCGCCGCGCGCCAATCGTCGTGATCTAGGCTGATCCAGCCCTTCATCCTGTCATGGAAAACCCCGCCCGGAACACCGGACGGGGTTTCTTTTTTGCTCTGGTCATCATGGGAGTGGTCCGCTCCCGCAGCAAAAGCGATAACGCTTTGCACGAGGTCTCAGCCCCGCGCAAAGCGTCTTTCCTGACATTGCGCCTGGGGATTACGCAATGTCAAAACGGTCCGCATTCATGACCTTGGTCCAAGCCGCGACGAAGTCCTTGACGAACTTCTCCTTGTTGTCGTCCTGAGCATAGACTTCCGCATAGGCGCGCAGCACCGAGTTGGAACCAAAGACCAGATCGACGCGAGTCGCGGTCCATTTCAGCTCATCAGTCATGCGATCACGGATCTCATAGAGATTCTTGCCAACCGGGATCCACTTGTAGGCCATGTCCGTCAGGTTGACGAAGAAGTCCGTGCTCAGAGCGCCGGGCTGGCTGGTGAAGACGCCATGCTTGGTGCCGCCATAGTTGGTGTCGAGCATACGCATGCCACCGACCAGCACGGTCATTTCCTTCGCGGTCAGACCCATCAGCTGGGTGCGATCGAGCAGCAGTTCTTCGGGGCTGACAACATAGTCCTTCTTGACGAAGTTGCGGTAGCCATCGGCGACCGGTTCCATCGGCTCAAAGCTTGCTGCGTCGGTCATCTCGTCGGTCGCATCACCGCGACCGGGAGCAAACGGTACCGGAACATTGAAACCGGCAGCCTTGATCGCCTGTTCGAGCCCCACGTTCCCGGCAAGCACGATGGTGTCAGCAATGCTGGCGCCAAATTCTGCCGCGATGGGTTCGAGAACGGAGAGTACCTTGGCCAGACGATCCGGCTCGTTGCCTTCGAAGTCCTTCTGAGGCGCGAGGCGGATGCGGGCACCATTGGCCCCACCACGCATGTCGGAGCCGCGGTAGTTGCGAGCGCTGTCCCATGCGGTGGCGATCATGTCCGCAGAGCTGAGACCACAGCTCGCCAGTTTGGCCTTCAGGGCATCAATGTCGTAGCGGGTGCTGCCTACCGGGATCGGGTCCTGCCAGATCAGATCCTCATCGGGTACCCACGGGCCGATGTAGCGAACTTTCGGGCCCATATCACGGTGGGTCAGCTTGAACCATGCGCGGGCGAAGGTTTCGGAGAAATAGTCCGGGTCCTTGATGAAGCGCTGGCAGATCTCGTTGTAGATCGGATCAACCTTCATCGCCATGTCGGCGTCGGTCATGATCGGCACGCAGCGGATGGACGGATCCTCCACGTCGGCCGGCATGTCTTCTTCTTTCATGTTGATAGGCTGCCACTGCCAGGCACCTGCCGGACTCTTTGCCAGTTCCCATTCGTAGCCGAAGAGATAATCGAAGTAGCCCATGTCCCATTGGGTCGGGTTGTAGGTCCATGCCCCTTCGATACCGGAGACGACCGTGTCGCGACCAATGCCGCGGCCCTTGGTGTTCATCCAGCCCATACCCTGCGATTCCGGGCCGGAAGCTTCCGGATCTGCGCTGAGATCTT
Organism: uncultured Cohaesibacter sp.; assembly: GCF_963662805.1. Taxonomy (NCBI): domain Bacteria; kingdom Pseudomonadati; phylum Pseudomonadota; class Alphaproteobacteria; order Hyphomicrobiales; family Cohaesibacteraceae; genus Cohaesibacter; species uncultured Cohaesibacter sp. The sequence goes on along the minus strand of NZ_OY759850.1, from coordinate 44,114 downwards.
CCGCGCGGCCATTGCCATGACATTTGCCGATGGTGTGGCCACCAGCGGTCAGGGCAACGGTTTCCTCGTCGTCCATGGCCATGCGGGCAAAGGTCTCGCGGATCTGCGCGGCGGTCTTCATTGGATCGGGCTGGCCGTTGACGCCTTCCGGGTTCACATAGATGAGGCCCATCTGAACAGCGGCAAGCGGATTTTCCATGGTCTCGGGTTTCGAAACGTCATCATAACGACCGTCACTATCGGCGAGCCATTCTTTCTCGGCGCCCCAATAGACATCCTTTTCCGGATGCCAGATATCCTGACGACCGAAGCCGAAGCCAAAGGTTTTGAGGCCAGCGGTCTCGTAGGCGACAGTCCCGGACAGGATGATCAGATCGGCCCACGACAGCTTGTTGCCGTATTTCTTCTTGATCGGCCAGAGCAGGCGGCGGCCCTTGTCGGTGTTGACGTTGTCAGGCCATGAGTTGAGCGGCGCAAAACGCTGGTTGCCAGTGCCGCCACCACCGCGACCATCGGCGAGACGATAGGAGCCTGCCGCATGCCATGCCACGCGGGCGAACATGCCTACATAGCTGCCCCAGTCTGCGGGCCACCAGTCCTGACTGTCATTCATCAGGGCGCGCAGGTCAGCTTTCACCGCCTCGAAGTCGAGTTTCTGGACTTCTTCGCGATAGTCAAAGTCCTCAGCATAAGGGTTGGTCTTGGTGTCGTGCTGGTGCAGGATGTCGAGATTGAGGGCGTTGGGCCACCAATCCATCACACCGGTTCCCATGGCGGTGTTGCTGCCGTGCATGACAGGGCACTTGCCGGTCGATTTGGTATCACTCTGGTCCATTTGATCCTCCAGAAGACGGTTTCGTTATATCGGAAACGCAATTTCAGCCAGTCGGTACCAGCGAGCGGCCCCTTCAGGCTCACACGCTGGTGTTTGTTCTATACTGTTGAATATACCGAGCTGATTTGATAAAATAAAATTGCATTTTCTAACCTTTCCGATAAGAAAATCTAATGAACAAATTTTCCATGAAGCATCTGCGCTATTTCGATGCCCTCGCCCGCTTTGGCCACTTCGGCAGAGCGGCAGAAGCCTGCTCCGTGACCCAACCGGCTTTATCTGTTCAAATCAAGGAGTTGGAGGATTTGATCGGCGCGCCACTGGTCGAGCGAAATGCCCGCAAGATCCACCTGACTGCCCTTGGTAGTGCCTTTGCAGAACGCGTTCAGGGTATTTTACAATCTGTGGACGAGTTGGAAGATCTCGTGCGTGCGTCAAATAGCGCCTTCACCGGCCAGTTCCGTTTTGGCGTCATTCCCACGGTTGCGCCCTATCTGCTGTCCGAGATCATCAAGCAATTGACCATGACGTTCCCGGCGCTCGACCTCCGTCCGCGGGAAGCAAAAACGCAAAAGCTCGTGCGCGATATTCTCGACGCGCGTCTCGAGGCGGCAATCGTCGCCCTGCCTATCTCGGAAGCATCCTTGCATGAAGAACTGCTGTTCGAGGAAGATTTTGTGCTCCTTCGCTCGGAGGCCGATGCTGACAAGCCGGTGCCCGCTCCGGATCGCCTGACGGAAATGCGGCTTCTGCTGCTCGAAGAAGGTCACTGCTTCCGGGATCAGGCCATCTCCTACTGCTCTACCATGTCGTCGCTGCCGCGCAACCTGATGGAGGGCAGCTCGCTTTCCACCCTTGTGCAAATGGTCGGAGCGGGAATAGGCGTCACCCTGATCCCGCAGATGGCGGTGGGTGTCGAATGCCGCTCGGCGGCGGTCTCGATTGCCCGCTTGCCTGAGCCGCGGCCCAGACGGGCCATCGGCATGGTCTGGCGCAAATCGAACCCGCTGCAGGACCAGCTTATGGCAATCGCCGATCTCATCCGAACCATCGGCCTCAAACAGAAGGCACAGAGCGCCGATGGTCTGTTGAACAGGAGACCTGTTGAGCAAAGGGCCTGAGCGGTAGCCGCAATTGGTCGCAGCTTGAGATGCATCACTCCCGTAACCAGCGAATCCTGCTAGTTTCCCTATCGACCAAATAGCACCTGTGGTGGGCGGCTTGACCGGCAGCGACCAAGGTGCGTCCTCTATTCACAGGACCGGAACTGATGGCCATCGACTGGCAAGAACACCGCAGGCAAGTGCACAATCTTGGGCAGGTGCAGGAATTTCTCAAGCAGATCGTTTTTGGTGGCAATGACGGCATTGTCACGACCTTCGCCATTGTGGCAGGCTTTGCCGGCGCCCAGTTGAGCGGCACCGCGCAGATCGGCGGAATTGCCGTTCTGGTGTTCGGGCTTGCCAACCTGTTTGCCGACGCGGTGTCCATGGGACTTGGGGAATTTCTCTCGACCCGGTCCCAGCATGATCTCTACATCACCCAACGCAAATTCGTCTTCAAGGAATTCGAGACCCATCCCAAGCAGGAATATGAGGAACTCCTGCAAATGATGGACGAGCGTGGCCTTGATCCGGACTCCGCTCGGGTGGTGGCGCGGGAGCTTATGAAAAGCCCCGAGCTGGTTGCCGACCTGATGATGAATTACGAGCTTGAAATGCACGATATGCGGCAGGTTTCCCCCGCCATGGACGGGCTTGTCACCTTCGTGTCCTTCGTGATTTTCGGCTCCATTCCCCTTGCGCCCTATTTCTTGTTCGATCCAACGCCGACCGTGTTCTTCCTGTCGGTTGCCTCCACCTTCGGAGCACTTGCCTGTCTGGGGCTGTTGCGCTGGTGGTCGACGCGGGAGAATGTGCTCCGGTGCGTTGGCGAGACGGTGCTGGTTGGCGGCGTCTGTGCCCTTGTTGCCTATGTTGTCGGTGTCCTTGTCGCCTAGGACCGACTGTCAACGAAGCGCCGAAGCAGAAGATCCGCACTCTTGTGCAACAGAAGGGTCATGGCGACCACCAGCACGAGAGCAGCGAACATCAGTTCAGTCCGCGAGCGGGCATTTGCCATCAACATCAGATAGCCAAGCCCCTTCGAGGCACCGACCCATTCCCCGATGACCGCCCCTGTGGGGGCATAGGTGATGGCAATGCGAATGCTGGCGCTCAATTGCGGCAGGGCATGGGGCAAGCGCAGCCAGATGAGTTCGCGCCAACGGCTCGCCTTGGCGATGCGGGCAAGATCAAGCGTTGAGGCCGGGGTTGAGAGCATGCCATCGAGCAGACCGGAGGTGATCGGGAAAAAGATCAGAAGGATGGTCATCGCCACCTTGGGCTCGATGCCATAGCCGAACCAGAGGGTCAGGATCGGAGCCAGCACAAAGACGGGAATGGCCTGCGAGGCATTGAGCAAGGGACGCAGATTGAGCCGGATGGCGGGCGAGAGCATCATCACCACAGCAAAGATCAACCCCAGAGACGAGCCAATGACGAAGCCGAGCGCCACCTCGCCCAGGGTGACGAGCAGATGCTCGAACAGCATCGGAGCCTTGGTGACCAGCGCTTCAGCGACAGCATAGGGTCCGGGCAGGATGAAGGGCGGCAGCCATTCGAAATAGGTGATGAGTTCCCAGAAAGCCAGAAGACAGGCGGGCAGTAGCAATTTTCTCATGCGGCGCCTCTTATGCTGACCAGCAGGTTTGCCGCTTCGGCGGAGAGGGCCGGGTCGGCGAGATCATGGGGCGTGTCACCAGCGATGGGCGACACGGAAACGAGCGCGCCCCCCGCCAGAAGCCAGATCCGACTGCCAAGGCGCAAGGCCTCTGTCGGGTCATGGGTGACCAGCAGCACCGTCCGTCCCTCGAACTGCTCGTGAGCCAACTCCTGCATCGTCGCACGGGTCGCCGGATCGAGGGCAGAGAAGGGCTCGTCGAGCAGGATCAGATCGGCATCGCTCATCAGGGTGCGCGCCAGCGCCACCCGCTGACGTTGGCCTCCGGACAGGGTCGCCGGAAGCCGGGCCCCATAGCCATCGAGGCCGACGCGGGAAAGCAGATCATGGGCGCGAGCCTCATCGGGACGACGCCCGGCAAGGGTTTCGATCAGCATGACATTCTGCAACACGGTGAGGCGCGGCTGCATGAGATCGCTCTGCGCCATCCAGCCGACCCGGTCGGGCACGGATACCGAGCCGTCAAACCCGGTTCCCGTGTCGAGACCGGCGAGCAGGCGCAGAATGGTTGACTTGCCCGACCCGGACGGGCCGAGCAGGCAGGTCCAGCCGGGTGCGAGGTCAAGAACGAAAGGCTTGACCAGAGGCACCCCGTCCAGAGAGATCGTTCCTTTGAGGCCAACGGGCCGGGACTTGTTCATTCCTGTCAATCCACTCCGAGATCGACGGCGATGAACTTGACCTCGGGCACCTCTTCGATCAGGCCGACTTCCTTCATGTAGGCGCCAAAATCGGCATAACGCTTGACGTCAAGGCTGACCGGATCATCAGCAAAAGTGGGATAGGTGTCGAACCAGGCCGCATGATTGAGCTTGTCGTCGAGCTCATCCGCGTAGGTCTTGAACTCTTCCCAAGTGCCATCCGGATCGGCCTTGATATCAGCGGTCGCCCGTGCGGTGGCCTTCAGGAACTTGCGGATGTTGGTGAAGTCCACGCGCTTGTCGCTGGTCTCGTAAATCAGCTCATCATAGATCGGAACCCCATGATCTTCGGGATTGAAACATTTGCCCTTGCGGTCAATGGCTTCCATCTGGTGCAGTTCGAAATTGCGGAAAGCACCGGAGGTGGCATCGACCTTGCCCGAGGCGAGCGCCGAGGTCAGCGCAAAGTTCACCGTGACATGCTCCACATCGGCCGGATCGACACCATTGGTGCGCAGCATCCGGTGCATCAGAGCCTCTTCGATCCCCGGCACGGAATAGCCGATGCGCTTGCCCTTGAGATCGGCAAGGCTCTTGATCGGACCGTCGGCATCCACCATCACGCAATAGAGCGGCGTGTTGACCAGCGTCCCGACCCGGATGACCGGCAAATTGCGATGCTGGAGATAGAGATGGGGCTGGTAGGAAATGGCTAGGTCGACCTGACCGGCGGCGGCCATTTTCGGTGGATCAGCCGGATCGGCGGGTGGGATGATCTCCACCTCGAGATTTTCATCCTCAAAGTAGCCGCGCTGCTGCGCAATGATGATCGGGCCATGATCAGGATTGACGAACCAATCCAGCATGATCGAGAGCTTGTTTTCATCGCCTGCGACGGCTGCACTCGAGAGCGAGGCGGCCAGAGCCAAAGCGGTAATCAGTCTTTTCATATCGAGTTCCTCTTTTCCGTCAGTCCCTTCCCTCGCTCCTCTTGAGGGTCGGGGACGGATTGCATGTCCATTTTGTTTGGTCGCGATCAGAAACGATCACGTTCACTGTTTGCTGCCGCTCACTGCGTTCTCATGGCAAAGAAGTGGTCGGTCGGCCCGTGGCCGTGTCCAACATCCAGCCCGTCAGCGGCAGCAATGGCGCCTGAGATATAGAGTTTGGCGGCTTTGGCTGCGCTGAGCTCATCACCCTTGAGCGCCAGATGGGTCGCCAGCGCCGACGACAGTGTGCAGCCGGTCCCGTGGGTGTTCTTGGTCTCGACCCGGACGGACGGCATCCACTCCATTTGATCCTTTGACAAGAACAGATCGGGGCTTTCGGCATCGGCAAGATGTCCGCCCTTCAGAAAGACCGAATGAGGCCCCATGGCGAGCAGGGCGCGGGCCTGTCGTTCCATTTCCTTGGGGCTTGATGCCTCAGCCTCGCCGAGGAGGTCTGTCGCCTCCGGCAGGTTCGGCGTGATGATGCGAGCGCGCGGCAGCAACAACGTGCAGAGGGCCTTGACCGCATCTTCGTGCAGCAATCGGTCTCCACCCTTGGCGACCATCACAGTGTCGAGCACGATTGGCGCGGGACAATCCTTGAGCGCGTCAGCCACCGCTTCGACGATCTCGGATGTTCCGAGCATGCCGATCTTGATGGCATCGACCCGGATGTCATCGAGGATGGCCTTGATCTGAGCCTTGATGAAATCCGGTTCTGTCGGCACCCAGCCGGTGACCCCTTGCGTGCTCTGGGCCGTCATGGCGGCAATCACCGCCATGGCATAGCCACCGTTGGCGGAGATGGATTTGATGTCCGCCTGAATACCGGCCCCACCGGACGGGTCGGAGCCTGCGATGGAGAGAATGTTCGGGATCATGCCTTGCTCCATTCCTTGACGAGATCACGGGTTGCAGCTTCAGGATCCTCTGCCGCAGAAATGGCCGAGACGACCGACAGACCGGCACAGCCAAGCGCCTTGAGTGCGGCGATGTCAGCCTTGCCGATGCCACCAATGGCTACGGTGGCAACGGGAGAGGCCTCACAGATCCGGCCCAGAGCTTCGAAGCCGATGGGGTCGGCGGCGTCAGTCTTGGTTGCCGTCGCCCGTATGGGGCCAGCACCGATATAGTCGATGGTGCCTTCGGGCAGCGCCTTCATTGCGACCAGCTGGTCCTCGTTCTCAATGGAGAGACCGAGGATCTTGTCCGGTCCAATGGCTTCACGCATCACTACCGGGTCCCCATCCGATTGCCCGATGTGAAGGCCTGCGGCATCAATCGCCTTGGCCACGGCAACCCGGTCATTGATGATCAGGGGAACCTTGTGGGCGTCGGTCATCTCCTTGATGCGGAGTGCCTTGGCGATCATCTCCTCATCGGTTGCGTGCTTGTCCCGCAGCTGGACAACACCCGCCCCGCCGCGCAAGGCGGCGAGGACGAGTGCTTCTGCGGGATTATCCGGTGTCACAAAGTAGACTGACAGGTTCATGCCAATTGCACCTTTGCGCCGTGGGCAAGTGCCTCCGGCGTGATGTTGTGCAGGGCATCGAGGAACTGGACCGCGAAGCTGCCCGGCCCGGAAGCCATCTCTGCGGCCACCTCACCGGCAAGGCCGTAGTAAGCCAGCGCGGCGGCAGTCGCATCGAGCGGCGGCTGGCCCACGGCAAAGGCTGCGACAACGCCCGTCAACGAGCAGCCAAGCGCGGTGACAAGCGGCATGGTCGGGTGGCCATTGGCGATGACAAAGGCCTTGCTGCCGTCGGTGACATAATCCTCAGGCCCGGTCACGGCGACGATGCTGCCAGTCGCATTTGCGAGCTCATCGGCTGCGGCCTTTGCCGCTTCCACGCTGTCGGCGGAATCAACGCCTTTGCCACTGGCGACCATGCCGCCGAGCGCCATGATCTCGGACGCATTGCCGCGAATGATGGTCGGCTTGTATTCGAGAAGCTTTGTTCCGGTCGCGCGGCGAAAGCCGGTCGCACCAACCGCGACCGGATCCAGCACCCAGACGGTGCCTGCCTTGTTGGCAGCGGCGGCGGCACCTTCCATGGCGCGCACCCAAGGCGCGGACAGGGTGCCGATGTTGATCGTCAGCGCCGACGTGAAGCTGGCGAATTCAGCGGCTTCTTCCTCGGCGTGAACCATGGCGGGCGACGCGCCGGCGGCAAGCAGCACGTTGGCCATGATGTTCATGGAGACGTAGTTGGTGATGTTCTGGATAAGCGGCGCGGTTTCGCGCATTTTAGAGAGGTGTTGGCCCCAGTCGGTCATTCTTCAATCCTCCTGAGGCGGATGGAATGACGTTGGGTCGCCCGGGGCTCAATGGCCACTCTGGGCAAATCCGCGACTTCCTCCGCCAGTACGATCTGGTTCAGGTTCAAAGGGTGCAATCTCAGCCCGATGCATCGGGCGCCCCTGTCACGCGCTCAAGGTAAACCCTTTTGGGTTCAGATGAAAAGGGTGGAAATTTCTTTTTTGCCCGTGCGTCCTGTCGCACACCAGCACAAAAGGCCGCCTCAGGGGCGACCCTTTTCAATTCGTCTGATATTCCAGACACTTTTCGCACCTGCTCACACGCAACGCCCCGTCGCGCGCCAACCTGATCAACTCTGGACACCTGTGCATCAGTGTCCACAAAGGCCAATCAGAGCCGCACTGTGCAGAGTATGCATTCGTGGTCGGACAATGGGCCCTGCGCGTCGATGGCTTTGAGCAAAGGCCCTGCTTCACCCTCCAGTCCGCGTGTGCAGAACCAGTCGAGCTTCATCTGCCGGTCGTTGTTCGGCGTGATGAGACTGCTGCGGATGGTTATGCCCTCGGGGGTCAGATCCCAGCTATATCCCTCGTCACGGGCAAAATCGAAGAGGGCTTCGCCGCGCCAATCATAGTCGGGCGGAACGTGATTGCCGGTGTTGAGATCACCACCAATGATGACCGGCAGGCCGGGCGCGAAGGCGTCCACATACGCGAGAAGGGAAGCAAACTCGTTCTTGCGATAGTCGGAGTCTGCCGCGCTTTCGAGATGGGTCGAAACCACACAGACGGATCCGGCTTCGCTGTCAACGATCGCGGCAACCGCCATCCGCCCGCCCATACGTGGCTCATCGGACGCGTCGGCGTGATCGGCACAGAACCAGCGACCCCTTTCGTCAAGGCGGAAGAGAGCCAGCTTGACGAACGGCACGGACGAGAGAATGGCATTGCCGTGCCAACCCGATGCGTTGAAATCGTCCTTGCAGTAGGGAAGCTCAATCGGGCTGCCCAATTCCATCTCGTAGAACTCGACCCCGTAGGCATAGTGCATACCGAGATCCCGGGCCATCTCTGCGGCGGTGTTGAGCTGGCCGGTTCGTGCCATGCCATTGTCCATTTCACTCAACAGGACAATGGAGGGTTTGAACGGAGCCAGCTTTGCTGCGCTGCGGGCCGGGAAATAGCAGCGCTCCATATTCCACGCGGCGACGGTGAAGCGTGACGGCAGACGACCCGCCTGCCCTGCCCCACCGGCTTCCAGAGCCGTCATGGCCGGGATGTCGGCCAGCAATTTTCCATGGGCGTCCGGCACGCGCTCTGTTGCCAGAATGCGCGTTCGTTCCTCCCCGGTGATATCGGGAAGGCGAGAAACCACTGATGTCATAGACGTGCCCCGGTCTCGTTGGAGAAGAAATGCGCAGCACCGGGCTTGACCCCGACGGAGACTGGGCCGGTTGTCGCAGCGACATGCTTGGGAATACTGACCGAAAAATCCTGATCGGCCAGTTTGCCATGGAGGAGATGGTTGGCCCCTAGCTCCTCGACGATCTCGACATCGAACATCACATCGCCACCGGTGTTGACCATGATGTCCTCCGGACGCACGCCGAACAGGAAGTCGCCCGGCCCGCCCGCAGGCAGGTCCAGACCCAGATCGAAGCCGTTGCCAAGAGTGATCCTGCCGCTTTCCGAGCGGCCGGCCTTGAGCAGGTTCATCGGCGGTGCACCCATGAAACCGGCGACGAAAGTCGAGGCGGGCTGATTGTAGATTTCTGTCGGGGTGCCGATCTGCTCGATGCGTCCCTCGTTGAGCACGATGATGCGGTCGGCCATAGTCATGGCCTCGATCTGATCGTGGGTTACATAGACGGCGGTCACGCCAAGTCGACGTTGCAGCGAACGGATCTCAATGCGCATCTGGTTGCGCAGCTTGGCATCGAGGTTCGACAGCGGCTCGTCAAACAGAAACAACTCGGGATTGCGCACAATGGCTCGGCCCATGGCCACGCGCTGGCGCTGGCCACCGGAGAGCTGGCTCGGACGGCGGTCGAGATAGTCAGTCAGGTTGAGCATCTTGGCAGCATTGACGACTTTCTCATGGATCTCGGATTTCGGCAGGCCACGGTTCTTGAGGCCATAGCCCATGTTGCGCTCGACCGTCATGTGCGGATAGAGCGCATAATTCTGGAACACCATGGCGATGTTGCGCTCGGCCGGATCGACGTCGTTGACGACGCGCTGGCCGATGGAAATGGTGCCGCCTGTCACCTCTTCAAGGCCAGCAATCATGCGCAGCAGGGTGGACTTGCCACAGCCGGACGGTCCCACGAGCACGACGAATTCGCCATCGCGGATCTTGAAGTTGCAGGGTTTGACCGCTTCAAACCCGTTCGGATAGATCTTGCGGACCATATCAAGCGAAACTGAGGTCATTGTTGGTTTCCTTATTTGTCAGACTCGGTCAGGCCCTTGACGAACCAGCTCTGGAAGAAGATGACGACGGCAACAGGCGGGATGACCGCCAGCAATGCCAGCAGGTTGCCACGGCCATATTCCGGAATCTGCGAGTCATACATCGACTGCGTGATCTGTTTGATGCCGCGCAACAGCGTGAACTTGTTCTCATCCGTGGTGATCATGGTCGGCCAGAGATACTGGTTCCAGCCATAGACAAACATGATGATGAAGATCGCGGCGATCATTGTGCGCGACAGGGGAACGAGGATATCGATGAAGAACTTGAGGGGACCGGCTCCATCGATACGGGCGGCCTCAGACAATTCTTCGGGAACAGACAGGAAGAACTGTCTGAAAAAGAAGGTCGCCGTTGCCGAGGCAATCAGCGGCAGAATGAGGCCTGTGTAGGTATTGAGCAGCCCCAGTTGCTGGACGATCTCGTAGGACGGCAGAATGCGCACCTCAAGAGGCAGCAGCAGCGTCGTGAAAATCAGCCAAAAGGCAAGGGTCGCAAAGCGCAGGCGGAAATAGACGATTGCATAAGCAGCCATCATGGAAATGATGATCTTGCCAACGGCAAAGCCGACACCAAGAATGAGCGAGTTCTTGAACATCGACAGGCCGGTGTTCTGACCGGAAAAGCCCGACGCGCCGAAGATCGACTTGTTGAAGTTGGACCAGAACTGGTCACCGATCGTGAGGGACGGACCGAATTTCAGGATTTCGGCGTCCGTCATGGTCGTCATCTGCAAGACCATCAGCAGCGGCAACATCATCATCAGGGCACCGATGATGAGGATCAGGTGATCAAACACCACACCGATCCTGAAACGACGCTTGCGATAGGCCGGGGCCGCGACATCGGAAGTTTGAATGGCTTCAGTCATGGAACAACACCTCAGGTATAGTGAATGCGCCGCTCGATGAGGCGGAACTGAAAGATTGTCATGGCAAGAACCAGCACCATGAGGATGACCGACTGGGCAGAGGAGCCACCAAGATCATTGCCGCGGAACCCGTCGACATAGACCTTGTAGACGAGGGTCATCGGATTGGAGGCCGGTTCGCCGCGCAGGATCGTGTCAATGGTGCCGAAGGTGTCGAACAGCGAATAGGTAAAGTTGGTGATCAGCAGGAAGAACCCAGTCGGGGCCAGCAGCGGGAAGGTAACATCCCAAAAGCGGCGATAGGCGGAATTGTTGTCGATCTTCGCTGCTTCGAGTACCGAACGCGGGATCGACTGCAGGCCTGACAGAAAGAAGATGAAATTGACCGGGATCTGCTTCCAGACCGAGGCCAGAATTTCAGCCGCTGCGGTGTCGTTGTAGTCCAGACCGACGCGGAAGTCATAACCGAAGGCGAAATCGAGGAAGTTGGTCAGAGGCCCCCAGCGCTGGGAGAACATCACAAGAAAGATGAAACCCGCGACCGGCGGGGCCACGGCATAGACCCAGATCAGCAGGGTGCGATAGGTCCTGGCACCCCGGATCACCTTGTCCGCCTTGACCGCAAACAGGAGCGCGATTGCCAGAGACAGAAAGGTCACCGCGAGGCAGAAGAAGATCGTGTAGCCTGCAATTCTCAGATATTCGGCGTTGCTCAGAATGTCCCGGTAGTTATCAAGGCCAACAAAGGTGGAGCCAAATCCGAACGGATCCTCGAGATAGAAGGACAGGCTCAGCGCCTGCCAGGCGGGCCAATAGAAAAAGACGAAAATAATCGAGAGCTGCGGCAGCAGGAAGAGCACGGGCAGCCATTTGTTGTTGAATCCGGCGCGTTTCACGTCTGAGCCTCATGATCCTGGCGCTCAGCATCAAGTCATCAAATCATTGAGGCTCGTCACTATCGCGCGATAAAGATCGAGACGGCCGCGCGGGGTGCGCGACCGTCCCATGGAACAGTCAGAAGGAGTTACTTCTGGGTCTTGGCAAAACGCTCGAGAAGGGCATTGCCTTCTTTCTCGATGGTGGCCAGAGCACTGTCGATATCGGTTTCACCGTTGAGGAAACGGGTGAACTCACGGTTTTCAACGTCACGGATCTGAACGTAGAAGCCCATGCGATAACCGCGGGTGTTCTCGCCAGCTTTCAGAGACAGCTGTTTCGGGCCAGTTTCGGCAGCCGGGAAGCGGTCATAGTGGCCGTCTTTCTTGGCCAGCTCGTAAGCAGCGGTGGTGATGGGCACATAACCGGTCTGCTGGTGCCAGAAATACTGGATTTCAGGAGAGGTCATAAAGTTGAAGAATGCGGCGGTTGCCTTGTTTTCTTCATCAGACTTGCCGGACATGGCGAACAGGGAAGCGCCACCGATGAAGGTCTGGTAACCTTCCTTGGTGATGGATTCCCAGTAAGGCAGGTAAACGGCAGACCATTTGAACGGCAGGTTTTTCTGAGTCAGACCACCGAAGTCACCTGAAGAACCGATGTACATGGCAGCTTTGCCATCTTCGAACTGGGCGGAGTTGTCACCCCAAGAGGTGCCGAAGAAACCGAACAGGCCAGCATCGAGCCATTCCTTGACCTTGGTCCAGTGCATTTTCTGCTCAGGCGTGTTGATCAGGATCTTGGTGCCTTCGGCGCCAGCATAACCGTTGTTGTTGTTGGCAAACGGCAGGTTATGACGGGAGAAGAAGTTCTCGACGAATTCCCACGGCAGGTGTGTCTGAACAAACGGGATGTAACCGGCGTCTTTCAGAGCAGGAGCGATTTTTTCGAACTCTTCGTAGGTTTTCGGGGCTTCGACACCGGCTTTAGCGAGCGCGTCGGTGTTGACATACATGACGGGCGAAGAGGAGTTGAACGGCATGCCGATCATCTTGCCATCATTGTCGGAGTAGAAATAACGAACGCCGGAGATATAGTCTTCGATGTTGAATTCGTAACCGTTTTCAGACAGCAGGTCCTGCACCGGAACAGTGGCACCCTTAGCGCCGATGATCGTTGCGGAGCCAGCGTCGAAGACCTGAATGATGTTCGGCTGTTCGCCAGCGCGGAAAGCTGCGATGCCGGCAGTCAGGGTGTCTTCATAGCCACCTTTGAAGATCGGGTTGATCTTGTAGTCGCTCTGGGAGGCATTGAATTTTTCTGCAATGGCATTGACGGTTTCACCAAGATGACCGCCCATGGCGTGCCACCAGGTGATTTCGGTTGCGGCATTGGCAGCACCGGCCATCAGGCTCAGCGCGGCGCTGGCGGCTGCGAGTTTCAAGAAATGCATTGTTTGCTCCAAACAATTTGCCTTGTCGGCGTTAAATGATCTTGTCTGTTTTCATCCATCCGCAACGTCAGATCCGGACGGCTCCCTGTGCCGGACATGCCCGGCTCCAACAGGTGTGGCAACGGCCCGACACCCCGACCCCGGCGCACTCGGAAGTGGCCCTTTTTGCAAAATTCAAAAAGTGGATCGATTGGTAGAAGTTTGGACTTGCCACCACACTGAACACGTGTTCATCTACAGGCGGAAGATAACAGCCATGTGACGGATGCGGCAGGTCATAAAAATTTCATTTGAACCCACAAAGAGGCGCGAATTTCATGTCAGATCATGACGGGAGTTCTCAAAAGACCACGAGCAGCAAGCGTGGGAGACGAGTGACCGCATCGGATGTGGCCAAGGCTGCCGGGGTTTCGAGACCTGCCGTTTCCCGTGCCTTCACGCCCGGGGCCTATCTGGATGACACCAAACGGGAGCGCATCCTGCAAACGGCCCTTCAATTGGGTTATCGACCCAACGCTCTGGCCGCCAGCCTGCATGGCACCAGCACCAATCTGGTTGGTGTCGTGGCTGGTGACCTAAACAACCATTATGACGCGGAGTTTGTCGCGCGGCTGGTCTCCCGGCTCAACGGGGCCAACAAATGGCCGATCGTTCTTGGCGGTGAAGATACGGTGACGAAGCAGTCGATCCTATCGATCCTCAACTACCCGCTCGACGCGCTGATCATTCGTGGCGGCAGCATTCCCTCCTCGCTGATTTCCGATTGCGAGAAGCTGAGCATTCCGCTGATCTTTTCCGGCCACGTGGTTGAGGCTCCGTTCACCGACTGCATCTGCTGTCGCAACGAGGCGGGCACATCCATGGCGGTCGATCTGCTTTTGAAACGCGGGCGTAAATCCTTCGGCTTCATCGGTGGGCCGAAAACGCGCACCTCTTCGAACGAACGCCTCTTGGGCCTGACGTCCCGGCTCGGGGAAGCGGGCCTCAGCCTCACCTCGGTGGTGCACTCCGACTATACCTATGAAGGCGGCAGCGAAGCGGCCCGGATCATGCTCGGCAAGCATCCGCTGGATGCGATCATCTCGGCCAATGACGCCATGGCGCTCGGTGCCTTGTCGGCGGCCCGGTCCCAACTCGGGCGGCGTGTTCCTGAGGATCTTTCGATCATCGGCTTTGATGATATCGTCATGGCCTCCTGGTCCGACTTCAACCTCACAACAATCCGCAACCCGCTGGAGACGACCGTGACCGAAATCCTCAGGATGCTGGAGGAGCGGCTGGAAAACCCTGAAAAACCGGCAGAAATTTGCATGCTCGACCCAATCCTGCTTGAGCGAGGCACCCACTAGCGCTTAAAAGGGTGGAACCCCTTTCTACCCGATGCCCGAGGAGCGCTGGCATGAATCTGTTCGACACTTCCCATCCGATGCTGCGTCCCTTGTGGGTTCGCATTCTGACCACATTCGCTCCGTCGGCCTGGGCGCTTCTGGAATTGTCCCTTGGCAATGTCAACTGGGCTATCCTGTTTGGCGTTGTCGGCTTCTGGTGCTTCCTGTCACTGATCGTCAAATATGAAGATCCGGGCGAACCGGAAGACTAATCCCGCTTCTGCTTGTCCCTCCCCTCCTTTGCCCCCCGCACCAACAGGACCCTGTTGCCATGACAGACCGCCTCGCCATTTCCATCGAAGACATTCACCAAGCCGCAGAACGGCTGAAGGGCCATGCGGTTCGCACCCCGCTGCTCGAGTTCAAACCGCTCAACTCTGCCGTCGGGCGGCGAGTTCTGGTCAAGTTCGAAGGGGCCCAGCACACCGGGTCGTTCAAGTTCCGCGGGGCCTACAATCGCCTCTCGGCCATTGCGCCGGAGGATCGGGCGGCTGGCGTCGTGGCCTGGTCTTCGGGCAACCATGCCCAAGGGGTGGCTCATGCCGCCCAACTTCTGGGCATGCCGGCAACCATCGTGATGCCCGACGATGCTCCGCAGATCAAGGTGAACAACACCCTCGCCTATGGCGCGGAGATCGTCACCTATGATCGCTACACCGAATCGCGCGAGGAGATCGCCACAGCCATCGCCGAGAAGCGCGGTGCGCTGATCGTTCCCTCCTACAATGATCCATACATCATCGCCGGACAGGGAACCGCAGGCCTTGAAATCCTCGACCAAGCCGAGGAGATGGACGTAAAAGTGGGGTCCGTTGTCGTCTGTTGTGGCGGCGGTGGTCTGACCTCAGGCATCGCAACGGCCATCAAGTCGAAGCTCCCTGAGGCGATGATCTATGCCGCCGAGCCGCAAGGGTTCGATTCCACCGGTCGGTCGCTCAGAAGCGATCATGCGGTGGGCAATGATCCAGACGCCCGTTCGATCTGTGACGCGCTGCAGTCGCCTCTGCCGGGCGAGATGACCCTTGCCATCAACCGCCATCTCGATGTCGGCGGGCTTGCCGTCTCCGACGACGAGGTCCGGTCGGCGGTGCGTTTCTCATTCGAAAAATTGAAGCTGGTGGCAGAGCCGGGTGGAGCGGCAGCTTTGGCGGCGGCTCTCGCGGGCAAGGTTCCGGATCATGACGGGGCCATTGCCCTCACTATCTCTGGCGCAAATGTCGACCCGGATGTCTATTGCCAGATCCTCGCCGGATAGTCTCATGGATCACCGGGAACCTCAGGGCTCCCGCATGATCTTGTTGTCATTCAGTAGAGATGCTCTCCCATCCATCCGAACTTGTCCTGCAGGATGGGAAGATTGTCGGCATGGGCACTGACCAGAAAGGCTCCGAGATTTTCTGTTGGGCTATAGGGCCGCCCGTCAAGCAAGCCTGCTGCGCCCCCCAATTCCTCGATCACCAGGACGCCAGCGGCATGATCCCACGGGTTCATGGTCATGTTCAGAATGAAGTCATTCCGGCCCTGCGCGGTCAGGCGATATTCGTGACAGGCGCAACGATAGCTGCCAAAGCGCCGGATCGATCTGGTCTGCTCGGCGAGTTTCGGGCCGAAGGCTTCGCGGAAAAAGACATTGGGCATGATCGCGTGCATCTCGGACAGCGGTCTTTTCTCCAGTTTGGGCAAGCGGATCGGTGAGGCGTCGGGTCGGCCGAAAAACACCCCTTCTCCCTTGCTGGCAACAATCCAGTCGTCCACCACAGGATCATAGAGCAGACCGAAACAGGTTTCCCCCTTGTGGGTCACCGCGAGAATGACCCCGAAGGTCGAAAGGCCATTGGCAAAGTTCCATGTACCGTCGACGGGATCGATGATCACGCCCCATTCGGCCGAGCCAATGTTGCTGATGATATCGGGATTGAGCGCTGCGGCCTCTTCGCCGACAACGATCGGATCGGAAAGAATGGCTCGCACCCCGGCGGTGATCACGGCTTCCGCCCCGACATCCGCATCGGTTACCAGATCGTCCGGACCGCTCTTTGAGCGAATGTCGCCGCCATCCAGATAGCGAAATCGTGGCATGATCTCCGCCTTGGCGGCCTTGCGCACGAGTTCGAGCAGAGCACTTTGCTCCGATTGGTCGAGATGCATGGGTCACTCCTGATTTGTCTTTGGAATCAATGGTGACTATGCATATAGGAAAATCGGATGGCTGTCAGATGACAATCTGTCCCGAGACCGCACCAAGCCATCAATTGGCAAAGCGCAGGCCTCCTTTGTCCCCATCCGACCAGATCGCTTCAGCGATGCGCGTCCTGCCGTTATATGTGACACGCACGGTCTTGCCGGACAGATCTCGTGGCAGGCCTTTGACGCCAATGCCTGCATCCGAGACGTTCACGATATCCAGCTCAATGGAACGATCATCGCTGGAGACCGTTACTTTGCCCTCGACTTTCTCGCGCAAGTCCCGGCGCTTGTCCGCATCCCTCAAAGGCCCCGTAGTCAGGGCTTCAGCCAGACTTTCGAGCTTCTCGAGCACCTCTTGGCTCGCCTTGTCCATTTTACTCAAGGCATCGAAGGCCCCATTGGCATCCCCATTGGCATGAGCCTGAAGCGCCACCTTGGCAGCCGCATGCACGGCTTCATGGGGCTCGACCAGATCCTTGAAGACTTTGTGCGAGCGGATTTCGGGATTGTCGATGCCGTCGTGCCATTTGCCCAGACGGCAATGGTGATGATCCGGCACCTCCGTTGCCTTCCAGTCTCCACGGGACAAAATCGTGTCAACGACCCGCTTCTTGAACAGGATGTGATCGATCTTCGCCATTTCGCAGAGGGACCGGTTCGAGTTGGCCTGAAACAGATTGGCGGCGTTGCTAGCGAACTGGTCATTGCTGACCTGCAGGGTGTTGACGACCTGCGCCAGAGTTCTCTCGTTGTCACTGGTCAGATCTGCGACGCCCGAAATGGAGCCCGCGATTTCGCGGCTGGCGTCGGTTTGCTGATGCAGGATATCCGAGACTTCCTGCATGCGTTCGGATACTTCCACCACCTGTTCACCGACATGCTCGATCAGCTCATTCGTGCCCTGAAGCGAGGATTGGCCTTCCTTGATCGCCTCCAGCGAGCCGGTAATCGAGTTCTGAATGGTGCGTATGCCCTTGTCCAGCGACTGGATACGGTCCGAGATATCCTCTGCCGCCTTGTTGGAATGGGCAGCCAGCTCCTTGACTTCGGCGGCGACCACCGCAAAGCCCTTGCCCGCCTCCCCGGCCCTTGCCGCCTCGATGGTGGCGTTGAGGGCAAGCAGGTTGGTCTGGTTGGAGATATTCTCGATGACAGCCAGAAACTCGCCGATCTGATGGGAGGCCTGCATCAACTCTGTGAGGCTCGCCTCTGTCTGCTGGGAGGTTTCCGCGATGTTGGTCATGGCGGTCAGCACGGACTGCATTGCCTCAAGGCCTTGCGAGACGGAGGTACTGGCCTGATTGGCGTGCTCGGCGGTGGTGGTGCTGTTGCTCGAGATCTGCTCGGTCGAAGCGACCATTTCGGCGACAGCTGTCGAGATTG
Source organism: uncultured Cohaesibacter sp. (assembly GCF_963662805.1). Taxonomy (NCBI): domain Bacteria; kingdom Pseudomonadati; phylum Pseudomonadota; class Alphaproteobacteria; order Hyphomicrobiales; family Cohaesibacteraceae; genus Cohaesibacter; species uncultured Cohaesibacter sp. Next base: position 25,978 of record NZ_OY759850.1, on the reverse strand, counting down.
ACTGGCCATTGTCCGAAGCGGTCTTGGTGTTCTTGGACAACAGCGCCATGTTCATCGTGATGTCGTTGATGTCCTGCACCGTGTGGGCCAGATTGCGAAGGTTACGGAGGTTTTCCTCGTCCTTGGCTCTCTTGGCTTCGAGACGATGAAGATTGCCGTCAAAGGTTCCGATCGACATCAACATGTCAGCAAAGAAGCGCGAGACCAGCGCCTGCAGCAGCTTTGCGCTTCTGGATGGCGACAGACGGCTGCGCTTCATCACCACCGGGATCAGCTCGATCAGGATCCGCCCATAGGATGCCATATACCATTGCACATTGAGTTCTGAACGGACATGGGCTTCACCGATGCGGATCGCCTGTCCCTCGAACTCCAGATCGATGTCATGGGTGAGAATATATTCCCAATGCTTCTGCTGAGCAGACTTGAGGTTGGATTGCCTGTCTCCAAGCTTCTGTCGAAGCTCCTCCACCCTCGATGCATCCTGATAGAAGGCATCCAGAATGGCGGGTAGATCGTCCTTTATCGCCTGCCATGCACTGTTCGCATGTTGCAATTCAACATTCTTGCCCGAGAGAAACTTGACATATTTGTCTTCTTCCCCGGCAGTCAGACCATTATCGATCAGTTTTTCAGATAGTGAGGGCATTGACCGTCCCAGCCTCCATCGATGCGCTGGTTCTATTAAGGCAAAGCATGGTTAACAACCGCTTACTTTTGGTTGCATTTTGCAATTATACGCATTTATACGACCTTACCTAATTTCCGCGCGCGCGATGAAATCCAGAGCGTATTTTTACCTCTTAACTCCTTTATTTCTCGAGATAAACGGTCTACAACGCTGTCGGCCCTGATGCGGCCTCTTCGAACCATGGAGCGATGCCTTGACCACGAACCTGCTTGCCGATGTTGATGCGGTCATTCTCGATTTTGATGGTGTGGTCATAGACAGTGAACTCATTTCCCTTGGCGAACTTGGCGTGTCGCTGTCGCAGTTCGGGATCAACATGGACTGGCCACAACTCGTCGCCACCTTCATGGGCCACTCAGACGCCGCGATTCAGGCCTTCATCGAGAAGGAAAGTAGCAGGGAGACCGGAGACCTGTTTCCAGAAGCCTGGCGCCAGCGTGTCAGGGAAGGTTTTGCTAAAGAGCTGAATGTCGTGGATGGGATCAGGGATCTGTTCGCCCGGTTCGACCGTGACGGCATCCCCCATTGCCTCGCCACCGGAGCAAGCCTGCCGCGCGTTGCCTATGCCCTCGAGCTGATCGGTGAAACAGAGCGCTTTGCCGAGACGGGCTTCAGTGCCGAACAGGTCCCGAATGGTAAACCGGCACCGGACCTGTTCCTCTTTGCAACCGAAAAGCTCGGCGTCAGCCCGGCCCGTTCGATGGTGATCGAGGATGGCATTGCCGGGGTGCAGGGCTCGAAAGCAGCCGGGATCGGACATATCATCGGCTTTGTCGGCGCCAGCCACCTCAACGACGAGAGCTTGCGCAACGCCCATGCAGCCAATCTTAGCGAGGCGGGTGCGACCCGGATCATCACATCCTTCTCCGAGCTGCTCTGAGCGAACTCTCTCAATCCTTGCTGGTGAGAAATTTCTCAAAGGCCTCAAGCGTCTTCTGTGAGACATGATGCTCGATGCCTTCTGCATCGATTTCGGCCGTTTCCGGCGGCACGCCGACTGCAATCAACAGGGAGACAACCGAACGGTGACGGTCGCGCACCCGATCGGCCAACGCCGCGCCTTCATCGGTGAGAAAGATCCCCCGATAGGGACGGGACACCGCCAGACCTTCCTTCTTCAGCCTTGAAATAGCCTTGGTCGCGGTGGGGTGGGCAACGCCCATGCGTTCGGCAATATCGGCAACGCGGGCCTCACCATGCTCGGCAATGAGATCGCCGATCATCTCGACATAATCTTCCATCACCGCCTTGGCCTGAGCCTCTCGAGCACGGGCGAACCGTCTGGCCTGACTGATGTTTTCCCGTTTTCCCTCTGCCATGGCTCTGTTTGCCCGTCCATCTTTCCGTGGTCAGCCGAACGCCCGTGGACACTGGCAAAACCTGCATTTGAAGAAATCAATATAGCCTTGGGTAAAGAATGCTCCCCAGAAATGCAATTATGAAAATGACGCAGGTGGGCGGATGTCCGGCCAAACCGCTAAGCCAAAGCTGTGTTGAATAGTCTGGCCGCGACATTTTAGTGCTTGGCACCAAAGTTAGCCAAGGCTACACTATGCTCAACAAACCAGTCTCCCCACCAGAAGACGCCCACCATCACTTTCTTACCCGTCCTGCTTCGTCAGACCAGACTTGGCAGCCCCAAGGCCCTTTCATGTTCGCAACCGACCAGACCCGCGAGGGAATGAACGCTGTTTTGGCAGGAGAAAACCGCAGCTTCAGAGGCAAACTGCTGTTTGCCGGACCTGCCATCATTGCGTCCGTTGCCTATATGGACCCGGGCAACTATGCCACCAACATTCAGGCGGGTGCCGGATATGGCTATCGGCTGTTATGGGTGGTGCTGTTTGCCAACCTGATTGCGATGCTGTTCCAAGCCCTCTCGGCCCGCCTCGGAATCGTGACCGGAAAGAACCTCGCAGAGCTCTGCCGCGACAATTTTTCCAGCCCCGTTGTGTGGATTATGTGGTTTGTGAGCGAGATTGCTGCCATGGCAACCGACCTTGCCGAGTTTCTCGGCGGGGCCATCGGCCTTGCTTTGCTATTCGAGATGCCCCTGATGGCAGGCATGGGGGTCACCGCGATTGTCACCTACGGCATCCTCCTGTTCGAGCGTCACGGCTTTCGACCCATGGAGTTGATCATTGGTGCGATGGTTGGCGTGATTGGCCTTTGCTATCTGGTCGAGGTTCTGATTGCACCCATTGCGTGGGGCGAGGCAGCCGTGGGCATGGTGACACCGGAGCTTGCGGACGCCACGGCGCTGACCATCGCCATCGGCATCATCGGCGCCACGGTGATGCCCCATGCCATCTATCTGCATTCTGGTTTGACCCAGACTCGAGCCGAGATCCGCAACGAGCAGGAACGGCGCAAGATCCTCAAATATTCCAACACCGAGGTGATCATTGCCCTTGCGATTGCCGGCATGGTCAACATGGCCATGGTGATGATGGCCTCGGCTGCCTTTCATCTGGGGCATGAGGAAGTGGCCGAAATCGAAACCGCCTATCACACACTGACGCCGCTGCTTGGTGGCGCGGCGGCTGCGGCTTTTCTGGTCTCGCTGATCGCCTCGGGCATTTCCAGCTCTGTTGTCGGCACGATGGCGGGACAGATGATCATGCAGGGCTTTCTGCACTTCCGCATCCCGGTCTGGCTGCGCCGTCTCGTGACGATGGTCCCCGCCTTTGCCGTGGTGGCCTGGGGGGTTAACACCACACAGGCTCTGGTCATCAGTCAGGTGATCCTCAGCATCGCCCTGCCGGTTCCGATGATCGCACTGATCATTTTCACTTCGCGGCGGGACATTATGGGTCCCTATGCGACCGGGCCGGTGATTCGTACCCTCGCCCTTGTTGGCGCGATGGCTGTGCTCACCCTCAATTTCGTTCTGCTGGCCGAAACTTTCGGGCTTCCTGTGCCGTTTCTGGTCGGTTGAGCGTCGGGCAGATCATGCACCCGGGCACTATAGGGCACTGAGGGGGCATCATTCTGTTAACCTCTTTGCTCTCTTATGGTCTCGGTATGGTCCTGGGCAGCCTGAGGCAAGACAACAGACGACATCATGCAGGAAACCGAGCTTTATCCTCCCATAAAGTCCTATCTCGAAGCGCAAGGCTACGAGGTCAAGGGCGAGATTGGTGCGGCCGATCTGGTGGCCTGCCGGGGGGATGAGGAGCCCGTCGTTGTCGAGCTCAAGGTCGGCTTTTCCCTCACCCTCTTTCATCAGGCGATCGAGCGCCAATCGATGACCGATGCGGTCTATATCGCCGTGCCGGAAGGAAAGGGAGCCGCCTTTCAACGCTCCCTCAAGAACAACCGCTCTCTTTGCCGGCGCCTCGGCATGGGGCTGATCACCGTGCGCATGAAAGACGAGTTCGTGACGGTTCATCTCGACCCCGCGCCCTACAAGCCGCGAAAGGTGAAGCCACGCAAGGCTCGACTGCTCAGGGAATTTGCCCGCCGGGTTGGTGACCCAAACAGCGGCGGGGCCACGCGGCGCGGCCTCATCACCTCCTATCGTCAGGATGCTTTGAAGTGCCTCAAGCTTCTTTCCCAGAACGGGCCGACCAAGGCGGCAATTGTGGCGCGAATGACCGGGGTGGATCGGGCGAGGCCCATTCTAGCCGATGATCACTATGGCTGGTTCGAGCGTGTCTCGACCGGCATCTATCAGATCACGCCCAAGGGAAACGTGGCCCTTGTCGACTATGCCAAGGAACTGGAGGGCCTGAGCATCGAGACCGAGACCACCTGAGGCGGAGGTATTCCGCTCCGCCTGTCCTTCCCGCGTCACAGAGCCATCTTGCCTTCGCCCCTTACGAACCCTATTTCAGAGGAGAGAGACCAGCTAAGTGTCGCCCTCCCCCGGCCTTTCATCGCGAGGAGCCTGCGGCCTCACCACGGAGCCATGCCATGCCCACTGCGATCAGAATCGCCGTGACATCCCAGAATTTCCGCAACGTGACCAATCACGCCGGACGCGCCAGACGCTTTCTTGTCTATCTTGTCGAAGCAGGCAAGTCCCCCGTCGAAGTGGAACGGTTTGACCTTCCCAAGGAAATGGCCATCCACGAGCTTGGGGGAGCCGATGCTTCCCATCCGCTTGACACGGTTGATGTGTTGATCTCGAATTCTTTCGGCGCAGGCTTTGCCCGCAACATGGCACGCAGAGGCATCATTGCCAGCCTGACGGACGAAAGCGATCCCGTACGCGCGATCGAGGAATATCTTGCCAAAGGACAAAACCTGCCGTCGCAACCCTGCTCCGAAGGGCATGGTCACGGTCATAATCACGAGCATGGGCACAGTCATGATCACGGACACGGCCATGATCATTGCCATGGTCACGAACATTCCCATTCCCACGATTGATCCCTCTTCCTGCACCACAATTTGCCTTGCATTCGCAATTTTTCCTCCCTAGGATTGGCAGAAAACTGCCAATCCTCTATATTTGTCCGAAAAAATCGACGAAACGTCATAAACTGTCACAGTAACCAAAAATAGCACGTTTATAGATAAGCCAGCTTTTGTTGAAGAAATGGCCAGGCCTATGAACTTGAAATTCTTTTTTGCCGCACTTGCGCTCGTGGGTGCGGTTGGTCTTGCGGGATGTGATGGCGACCCCAAACAGTCCATCACCCTGCTATCCGGTTCAGAAAACAAGTCGCTCTATCCCATCGTGGAAGAGTTCGCCAAGGAACAGGGCGTCGACATTCATATCAAGGGCCGCGGCTCTGTCGACATCATGCTCGACATTCGAAATGGCACCGAGGCAGAGGCCGACATTGTTTGGCCCGCTGCCTCGCTGTGGCTCGAGCTTGGCGACACCCAACGGGTCGTCAAGCATGAGCAATCGATCATGCGCTCGCCGGTTGTCTTCTGGGTCAAGAAATCAAAGGCAGAGAGCCTCGGCTGGATCGGGGCGGACACCAGTCTTGAAGACATCGTTGCGGCGACGGAAGGAGGTCTCACCTTCGGGATGACCTCGGCGACCCAATCCAACTCCGGCGCGATGAGCTATTTCGCCATGCTCTCGGCCGCAGCCGGTCGACCGAATGTGCTGACGCTCAACGACATCGAAGACAAGCAGGTGCAGGAGCGGGTGGAGCGCCTCCTCAAAAGAGTGGATCGCACCTCGGGCTCCTCAGGTTGGCTCGGGGATCTCTATCTTGATCATCCCGATTCCATGGAAGCGATGTTCAATTATGAGGCTGTCGGCATCGAGGTCAATCAGGAGCTCGAGCGCCGGGGAGCCGAGCCACTCTGTGCCATCTATCCGGTGGACGGGATAGCCATTGCGGATTCACCCCTTGCCTATATCGACAAGGGTGACGGCGATGAGAACAAAGCCATAGAAGCCTTTTTCCTCAAGCTGCAGGAACATCTTCTCTCGGACGAGGTGCAGGCCCAGCTTGCTGCCTCCGGGCGCCGTGTGGGACCGCTTGGTCTGTCTTCCAGCACCCTCAGCGCCGATGTCTTCAAGCCCGACTGGTGCATCGATCTCAACCGCTCCATCACGGCCCTAAACCTGCCCAGCCAGACCGTGATCGAAGCGGCCTTGCGTCAGTATCAGGGCGCCAGCCGCCGCCCTTCCGAGATTGCCTTTCTGTTGGACTATTCGGGCAGTATGCAGGGCGAGGGCAACGAGCAGATGGTGGAGTCCCTTGGCAATCTTCTGATTGATGACAAGGCGCGGAGTTTCTTTCTTGAAACCACTTCGGGAGATATTTTCCACGTCATCCCCTTCAACTCTCAGGCAGGAAATGTTGTCACCGCGACAGGAGCCTCCAAGGATGAATTGGCCGGGCTCTATGATTATATTCGCCGGATCGGACCCGATGGCGGCACCAATATCTATGCGGCCGTGGCCAGTGGCCTTGATGCCCTTGCCAAATCGGGCAACAAACAGACCCACAGCCAGATGGTTCTTCTGTTGACCGACGGTGTCTCGGATGGCGAGTTCCGGGATATTGCTCCGCGTCTCGACCCCTCGCCAGCGAAGAATGTGCCGGTCTTCTCGATCCTTTTCGGGGATGCGTCAGAAGATCAGGTCAAGCAGATCGCCGAGGCGACAGCCGCGCGGGTCTTTGATGGCCGCAAGGGGCTGGTTGATGCCTTCCGTCAGGCACGAGGCTATGCAAACTGATGGTGGCCTCGACCCTTAACAATACCCGGATGATGATTGCCGTGATCGGAGCTGCGGTCACTGCGCTCGGGCTCTATTTTGCCACCCAGTTGCATGAGCTGATCGTGCTCGGCGTTGCGGTGCTCGTCTTCGGCATCCTGCATGTCATCATACCGCGCGCTCAGGAGGACAGTGAGGTCTTCGTTGCCCCCGGCGTGACACGAGCGGACCTGAAAGCTGCTGACGCCAAGGGCAAGGAACAGATCGCCCGCCTCGAAGTGTCCGTCCGGCAAATACCGAAGGCCGATCCCGCCCAACACGTGCTGCGCAGCATCGAGGACATCTTTCGGGATATCTACGCCAATCTCGACAAGGATCCGGGCGACATTCCACGGGCACGGGCTTTTCTGGATTTCCATTCGGCAGATGCGGTCAGTCTGATCGAGGGCTATGCCCAGCTCGCCTCGAGCCGCCTGCCCGATGACAAGAAGCTCGAACAGGTTGAGATGGCCCGGAAGCGGTTTGCCTCGATCGAAAAGGCCTTTCGGGCCCAATATAACGCCATGCTGGCCAACGATGTGAGTGCACTTGAACAGGCGGGACGCAATCTGGAAAGCTCCCTTCGTCTCGAGCATGGTCTTGAAACCATGACGCTCCAGCCAGCAGAGGCCGAGAAGAGCTGACCCGCCGAAAGCGCCTTTAGCGGTTTGGCAGGTCAGGATATTGGGCAAGACACAAGAGATGTGAGGCTATCCCGTCCTTTTCACCGGGGGGCCGCCTCGCTTTTACGCAAGACAGGATCAGGGTTTTTGCATCATGAACAGAGTTGTAATCGGGATCGTCCTTCTTCTGGTCATCGTCGGCGGCGTCATCGCGCTGGACCGGATCGGGCTTGACAGTTTCACACGGACGAAGGGCCCTGACGCGATCACGGTGAAGTTTCTGGTGGGAGGCGAGAAGTCCGAATTCATCAAGAACCCGAAAGTCGTCAAGATCCTGAAAGACAAGTACGGGATCACCATGGATGGCCGCAAGGCAGGCTCTATTGAAATGGTGACCAACAAGCCCGAAGCGGATATCGATGCCCTGTGGCCGTCCAATGAAATCGCGATGGAGCTCTATCAGCATCGCTATGGCCAACCGGCGGGCGATGATCTGGTCTTTAACTCTCCCATCGTCTTCTACACCTGGCGCCCCATTGCGGATGCGTTTGAGAAGAGCGGCCTCGTCAAATCATCCGGTGGCACCCATTACACCATCGACACGCAAAAACTGATCGAGCTGATCCAGGCCGGGTCCGACTGGAAGTCGCTGGGCGTCGATGAGCTGTGGGGCAATGCCACGATCCAGTCGACCGACCCGACCAAATCCAACTCGGGCAACATGTTCTCCGGACTGCTGGCCAATATGCTCGCCGGTGGCAAGGTGTCGACAATTGCCGACGTGGACAGCAACGCCAAGGCGATCCAGAGCTTCTTCAAGCAGATGGGTTACATGGAAAGCTCGTCGGGCGACATTTTCCGCAAATATCTCGACACGGGCATCGGGGCCAAGCCGATCATCGTGGGCTACGAGAACCAGCTGATCGAGTTCTACATCGCCAACGAGCGCTATCGAGACCTGATCGAGAAGGAGGTCGTGACACTCTACCCGCTGCCAACCTTCTGGGCCTCCCACCCGGTCATTACTCTGAATGACAAGGGCAAGCGCTTTGCCAAGGCCCTGCTGGACGAGGAAATCCAGTCGATTGCCTGGTCTGAGCATGGCTTTCGTTCGGGCCTCAAGGATCGCGTGACCGATACGGATGCCGTCGCGATCAAGGGTCTTGCACCAACGGTGACTTCGGTCATGCCCATGCCAAACGCCTCTGTCATGGAAAGAATCATAAAGCTGCTCGACCCCGAGACTCTGTCTAGGGCCACGGCGTTCGGCAGTTAAATTTCAAATAGCCGCAGGCAAAACCTTTTGTTTATCAGGGCATGACAGCGAGCCGATCCTTGTTCGTCATGGCATTTTGAGGGGAACATTGATGTCACAGGATACACAGACGACGACACAAGCGAGCACCGATCCGGACCCAATGGCCAAGCCGGGCACAGAGCTTGTCCCGGTCGAGGTACCGCAGGAGATGAGCGTCTTCAAACAGGATGACTTCAGCGCGGAGGACTGGGCGCGAGTCAAGGAGCTGTCTGCTGCAGTTGACGCAACCGATTCCAACCTGTTGCTGAGTTATGGCTCCAAGCCGCAGCTGGAGGTCTCCTCGGTTCTTGATCAGCTTTTGCGGGACATGAGCACCGAAGATGCCGACGTGGGCGGCGACCTGCTGATTGCCTTGTCGCGCGGCATGGAAGAAGCCAAGATCCGCGAGATGCGTGATGAGCTGAAGTCGGGCGGGTCTACCCTTGCCTACACCATCAACCAGATCCCGCTGATCGGCCCATGGATCGCCCGGCAGATGTCGGCCTTTCTCTATTTCAAGCATCGCAAGGATGGCATCATCAAGCATTTCGACGAGATCGAAAAGCAGATCATGACCCATCGTGAAAAGCTGGTGAAGGCCAACACGAAGCTCGACATGAATTATGAGGCTACGGCGAACAATCTCAAAGACTTGAAAGTCTATATCGCCGCCGGTGAGCAGGCAGGGCTTCGTCTGGTCGATGAGGCCAATGTACGCCTTGAAGAGGCACGTGAGAGCCGGGATGCCGTTGTCGTCAACCAGTATCGCGACTTCCGGGCCAACGTGCACAGCTTCCTGACGCGGGTCGTGCGTCTGCATATGGCCTACACCAATGCGGCCCAGAACCTGCCGCAGATCCGACAGATTCAGGAAACCACGAAGATTGCCCTGTCGGATGTCATTGACACGCTGCTCGTCGACATGCCGCAGATGAAGCAGGCGGTGTTGCAGCTCTCGGCGCTCAAGTCCATTCGCGATGCCCGTGCTTCTTCAGAGAAACGCCGTGAGATCAGCCGCGAATTGCGCGAGATCACCTCGAATGCCAGCGCCGACAGCTATCTGGAAGCCAAGGAAAGCCAAGGTGCCTTCGAAGAGGAATTGCAGCTCTTGGAACGCATGGCGGCCAAGCTGAAGGACACCGAAGAGAAGGCCCGCGAGATCGAAGCCCAGAACCAGAGCGCTCGCAAGGACGCCCACGCGCGGATGCAAGTGGTGGTCAAGCAGTTGGCCGATGTTCAGCTTCAGGCCTGAGCTAACGGATCAATGGCAGGTAAAGAGAACAAGCAAAAGGGGCCTGAAGGCCCCTTTTTCGTTGAATGATGAGCGCAATGCTCAGCTGATCGCAAGCACAGTGGTTTCGGGGAAGCGGGTGGTCATGTCCTCACACCAGCGATCGACGAGATCTTCCTTGACGAGGCAGACAATCGAGCCACCAAACCCGCCACCGGTCTGGCGGGCGCCTACAGCTCCCATTTGCAAGGCAACTTCGACGAGGGTGTCCGTCTCCTCGACGGTGATCTCATAGTCGTCTTTCTGGGACAGATGGCTCTGAACCATCAGCTTTCCGAACAGGCCGGCGCTGCCGCTCTTGAGGGCCTCGACCCCGTCCAGAACGCGCTGGTTGTCGGTCACCACATGCCGCGCACGCTGGGCCTCGACGCCGCCGATGGCATTGATGCGATCAAGATCGCTAATGCCCACCTCGCGCAGGGATGCGATGCCGAGCTTCTCGCAAGCGCTGTTGCATTCCTTCACCCGCTGCTCATAGGAGCCGTCGGTCAGCTTGTGCGTGACCCCGGAATGCAGGGTGATGAAGCGGTGATCGGAGAAGAGCGGCGCGAGTTCATAGTCCAGCGTCTTGGTGTCAAGGAACAGCGCCATGTGCTGCGTTCCAACCGAGGAGGCGAACTGGTCCATGATGCCGCATGGCATGCCGACGAATTCGTTCTCCACCCTGCGCGCCGCGATGGCGATGGCCACCGGATCCGGCTCATCCTCGCCTTTGAGGGCGGCGATGGCCCGAAGGCTGGCAACTTCCAGCGCTGCCGAGCTCGAAATCCCTGCGCCCATGGGCAGGCTACTGCCCACCGCAAGGCTGTAGCCCTTGGCAAGGTCAGGCTTGTCTGGGGAGAAGCGGAAGCTGCCCAGAATGAAGTCCGACCATTCATCGGCCTTGTCGCCATCAAGGGCAATCTCGGCGCGAGCGTCGAAATTCAGGCTGTAAAGCTCTGCATGGCCGGGCTTGGAGCCGGGGCCAATCGCGATGCAGATCTCGAGATTGAGCGGCATGGGAAGCACGAAACCACCGTTGTAGTCGGTGTGCTCGCCTAGCAGGTTGACGCGCCCCGGAGCCGTGACAACGGCGCTCGGTGCCGATCCGAAAATTCTTTCGAAAGCGTCGCCGACATTCTGTTTCAACATCACAGAATCCATATCATCGTTCCTTGTAATGCACGTCCGACAGGCCGCGCAGACGTTCGGCGGCACTTTCGGCGGTCATGTCCCGTTGGGCTTCCGACAGCATTTCATATCCGACCATGAATTTGCGCACCGTCGCCGAGCGCAGCAGCGGCGGGTAGAAGTGGGCATGAAGCTGCCAATGCTCGAACTCGCCGCCCATGGTGGGGGCTCCGTGCCAGCCCATGGAATAGGGAAATTCGGTCTCGAACAGATTGTCATAGCGGCAGGTCAGGCGCTTGAAAATATCCGCGCAGGCATCCCGTTCGTCGTCGGTCAAATCGTTCAGCCTCAGCACTTGACGCTTTGGCATGACGAGGCCTTCGAATGGCCAGGTCGCCCAATAGGGAACCACTGCAATGAAATGCTCATTCTCGACGATGGTGCGATCACCGATGCGGCTTTCGGCCTCGGCATAATCGACCAGCAGCACGGAGCCTTTTTCCGCGAAATAGGCTTTCTGGCATTCTTCCTCGCGCGCAATCTCGTTGGGCAGGAAGTTGCTGGCCCAGATCTGGCCGTGGGGATGAGGCTGGGAACAGCCCATCATCTCGCCCTTGTTCTCGAACAGGGCCACCCAGTTGTAGGTCGCACCCAATTCGGTCAGCTGCTCGGCCCAGAGATCGACGACCTTGCGGATATCCTCCACCTGCATTTCGGGCAGGGTGAGATCATGGCGCTCGGAAAAGCAGATCACACGGGCCGTTCCGCGTACCGTCTCGGCACGGAAGAGAGCCCCGTCGCCACCTTCTCCCAAGGTAGTGTCGGTCAGAAGTGCGGGAAAATCGTTATCGAAGACATAGGGGCCGTGATAGTCGGGATTGACGGCGCCGGAGGTGCGGGCATTGCCCGGACAGAGATAGCATTTCTCGTCGAACTTGGGCTTTTCGTTGACCGGTGGCTTTTCCTGTTTTCCCATCCATGGGCGCTTGTTGCGATGTGGCGATACCAGCACCCATTCCCCTTTCAACGGGTTGTACCGCCGATGGGGATCCTCTTCGAGATCAATTTCTCGCATCTATTCCTCCAATTACCGTCGTCAACTCTGTTCTCTCCTTGCCAGCCGCCAATCCAAAACCGGACGGGTCCTCATGAGCTGGGCACTGAAGAACATCTTGTGCTGAGGCAATAGCATTTCTATCACCGTTTCAACAGTCGGATACAAACTAACGTCGTAGAAAAAAAGGGCTATAGGCAATCATCTGCAATCGCGATTTATACATGGACGATGATACGATTCTGGTGTGGTTTTAATCAATGCCAGCAAAAAGGGCCACTCCATTGCTGGAGCGGCCCTTTCAAAGGACTTAGCTTTCAAGGCCAGTTGTTCTAGTCGATGGTGCCGCCGATGGCCAGCATTGCACCACGCAGCTCGGCAAGGCCTCTCAGGCGTCCGATTGCCGGGTAGCCGGGGTTTGAGCGGCGGGTCAGATCATCAAGGATCTGATGACCATGATCCGGACGGAAGGGGATCGACAGTCCGGTCTTGTCCTCGACAGCCTTGTAGCGACGGATGACTTCGACCATGTCGACGTTGCCGCCGAAGTGGTCGGCTTCATGGAAGCTCTTGCCGTCGCGCTTGGTGGAGCGCAGATGGAAGAAATAGATCACGTCGGCAAATTCATCGACCATGGCGGGAAGATCATTGCCCTCATGCACACCATAGGAGCCGGTGCAGAGAGTGAAGCCGTTGGCCGGGCTTTCGTTGACCGCACGAAGAGCGCGCATGTCCTCGACATTGGAGACGATGCGCGGCAGGCCGAACAGTGGGCGCGGCGGATCATCTGGATGAATGGCAAGCTTGGAGCCAACTTCATCGGCGATCGGTAGCACGGCGTTGAGGAAGTCACCAAGGTGACTGCGCAACTGGTCGGCATCTATCTCCTTGTAGAGATCGAGCTGGGCGGCAAAGCGCTCGATGGTGTAGCTCTCTTCCGAGCCGGGCAGGCCGGCGATCATGTTGCGTACGAGAAGCTCTTTGTCTTCCTCGCTCATGGCATCAAAGCAGGCCTTGGCCGAGGCTTTTTCCTCGTCGGAATATTCGTCCTGAGCAGCTTCACGCTTAAGGATATAAAGATCGAAAGCAGCAAAACGGTCAGCATCGAAGCGCAGGCAGCGGGCACCGCTTGGCAGTTCCCAAGCAAGATCCGTGCGGGTCCAGTCAAGCACCGGCATGAAGTTGTAGCAGATGATCTTGATGCCTTCGGCAGCCAGATTGCGCAGGGACTCGCCCCAATTGGCGATGTAGGTCTTGTAGTCGCCGCGCTGGAGTTTGATGTCCTCATGCAAGGGGATGGATTCGACGACAGACCAGACGAGACCGGCCTCCTCGATCATCTTCTTGCGTTCCGCAATTGCTTCGCGGCTCCAGACGACCCCATTGGGAACATCGTGCAGGGCCGTCACGATCCCGGTTGCCCCTGCCTGACGGACATCCTGAAGGGAAACAGGATCGTTAGGCCCGAACCAGCGCCAAGTCTGTTTCATTTGCTTGCCTCTTGTTGTCCGAAGTGCCGATCTGTCCGACGGTCTTGAACCGCCGGGCTGATGGACTTCATTTTGTTGCGCTCGAGCCTTGCCCACCTGTCGACCGGCAACGCGGATACGCGTTCTAGATATTCAGTTTCACGACCTTAGGTGTCTTGAACAGATCACCGTCGAATTTCGGATCTTCCACGTCCGACAACACCAGAAGCGTGTTGCGCACATTTTCCATGTGGTTCCACATGGCGTCACGCGCCTTGCCCGGATCCTTGCGATTCAGCGCCGTCAGGATCTGCTGGTGATCATCGAGCCATTGCCGGCGATAGCTCTCGTCAAAAATGCGAGCGTGCAGGCCATCCCAGATCTGGTTGCCCTTGCGCAGGCGCCACATCTTGTCGACCATCTCGATCAGGACGCTGTTCTGGGTGGACTGGGCGATCAGGTGATGGAACATCTCGTCGCCATCATAATCCTTACGGCCCTCTCCAATCGCCTGAACCTCCATATCGAGGGCTTCCTGCATCTTCACGATGTCGTTCTTGGTCACCATGGTTGCGGCAAAGGCGGCGATGTTGCTCTCGACCAGCTGACGGGCCTGCAACAGCTCGAAAGGACCAATGTCGGGACGGGCAATGGAATTTCTCTCGGACTGGTTGGGCAGACGTTCGATATAGATCCCGGATCCCTTGCGAACAGAAACAAGACCCTCGATCTCGAGCATGATGATGGCTTCCCGGACGACCGAACGGGACACATCATATTCTTCCGCAATCTGGCGCTCGGTCGGCAATCGAGTACCAACGGCGAACTCCTTGTCGATCATTTCCTTTTTCAGCGCTTCAGCAACTTCCTGATAGCGTCGTTTGCCTGTCTCCGGGATCATTGAACGTCCTCACTTCCCGCCTTTCACCGATCAGCCCCAGCTTGGCCTGCTTTCTCGAGGTAGAAGGCAGCCAGCTTGTGAAAGGCTTCTTTTTTGGTCTGCTTGTCCTGCGCAATCAGACCTTTCTTGTTGCGTCCCTGCTGGAAGACATTCTGTCGCCGTTCAACGCGGAAGTCATAGAGGATCCACGGAGAAATGCCCTTCACGTAGTCCAGCGCACGCAGTGTCTCGATCTGACGTTCATACACCTCGGTCTGGTAGGCTTCGCTGAACAGACCCTTCTTGGGCCCGGTCGAGCTGATGTCCGCATCAGCACCTGTTTCCGAGATGACAACCGGTTTGTCAGGAGAAGAATTGATTCCGATTTCAATCAGATCCTCGAAATTCTCCTCGTACCAGCCGTAATATTCATTGATCCCTATCACGTCGATAAATTCCGACAAACGATCTTCGATCTTTTTTTGTGCATGGTTGATCAGGCAGGCTGCGGATGTCAGCCGAGTGGGATCGAGCGCCTTGGCCCTTGCGGCAAGATTGCGCATGAACTCGAGCCGCGCGTCGGTGTCCGGGTTCTCGTTTCCAACCGACCAGATGATCACGGAGGCGCGGTTGCGGTCGCGCTTGATCAGTTCGCTGAGCTGGTTCTCGGCATCGCGATAGGTGGCCGGATTTTCAAAGTCGATGGCCCAATAGACGGGGATTTCCTCCCACAGGAGCAGGCCCAATTCATCGGCGATCTGTGCAGCCAGTTCGTGATGCGGATAGTGGGCAAGACGAACGAAGTTGCAATTGAGTTCCTTGGCATGACCGAAGCGGCGGCGGATATCGGCTTCACTCGTGACCTTGCCGGTTTCGCAATCGTCCTCATGCACGGAGATGCCACGCAGAAACAGCGGCTTGCCATTGAGGAAGAGGCTTGCACCCTTCTGCTCGACCTGACGGAAACCAACCCGGTCACGAACCTCGTCTTCGCCGATGCGTACAACAATGTCATAAAGACGCGGCGTCTCCGGCGACCAGAGCTCAGGCGAAGCCGAAAGCGTCGCGGCGATCTTGCCGTCTGCGTCCGGTGCGAAAGTTTGGTCGATACCAAGTTCGGGTATCGAAACGGAAACGTCGCCAGCTGCCGGGCCATCAATGGCGATCTCGACAGCGATCTTGTCATAAGCACCGGGCACGAGATGAACGAAGAGGTCCCTGATCACCGTCTTTGGCGTGGTGAAGAGGGAAACCTCGCGATAGACACCACCATAGTTGAACCAGTCGGTGTTGCGCATGGGAACGCGGTCGTTGGTGCGGGTGTTGTTGACGCAGAGCATCAACCAGCTCTCGCCCTCGCGGAGCTTGCCGGTCAGCTCGACGAAGATGGGGGTCGAGCCACCATAATGGTTGCCCAGAAATTCGCCGTTGAGGAAGACCTTGCAGTCATACTGGGCCGCGCCAATGCGCAGGAACTTGCGCTCGTCAGCAGCCAACTTGCCAATGGTGAGAGGGCGGGTGTACCAGGCGCTGCCTTCGAAGAAATACCATTTCTCCTTGAGCATCTGCCAGTTGGACGGAACCGTTACCTGCTCACCCATATAGGGGTCGTAATCGTAGGGCTCGATGCGGTCCTCGGGCGCCATCTGTTCCATCTCGAACCATTTCTGGCGCAGACCGGTGTCAAGCAAGTCGACACAGAAGTTCCAGGGGCCATCGAGGCTCACACCCTCACGCCCGCCCACGAACAACATCGTCTCGTGATTGAGGTTCTGGGTGTTGAATGGCACGTCATAGGCTTCGTCATGAAGACACTGCAGCGCGTTTTCGGCCAGTTCTGAACGTTCGAGGACCATCGGTCTCTTCCCTGTCGTCTTGTGGGTCTTTTCTGTTTGGGGCGCATGGCGGGTGTAGGCCCCGCCATGCTGTCACTTTGTTGTCGTTCACTGCCACTGCGGGAGACTGGCAGGATAACGAGGCAAGCGACGGATCTTGTCGCCTTCGATTGCCTTAGTCGGCAATTGCCTTGATGCGGCTGATCAGGTCAGCGAGGCGCTCGGACTTGGCTGCCAGTTCTTCATGCATCGGCATGACGGCTTCCACGAACGGGCCTTTTTCGACTTCGACGAATTCAACGCCGAGTTCGTTCTTGGCTTTTTCGATCTCTTCGGAGACGATTTCACCCCAGAGCTTGCGATGGAAAACCATGGACTCATCGGCAGCCTGCTTCACGGCTTTCTGCTGTTCTTCGGTGAGGGCATCCCATTTCGCGGTCGACATCACCAGAACCGACGGGATCATGGTGTGTTCATCAAGGGAGAAGACCTTGCTGACTTCGCCGTGACGGGCGGTGGTCATGGCAGTCGGGTTGTTTTCGGCACCGTCGACAACACCCTGTTTCAGAGCGCTGTAGAGTTCGCCCCAAGCAATTGGGGTCGGGTTGCCGCCGAGCAGCTCAACCATGCGGATAGCAGAGGGAGACGGCTGAACGCGAATTTTCATGCCCTTCAAGTCGGCCGGGGTGTTGATCGCCTTGTTGGTGTAGAAGGAGCGAGCACCTTCGTAGTAGTAGGTCAGACCAATGAAGCCCTTGTCCTTGGAGGCCATCAGGATGTCATTGCCGATTTCGCCACCAAGTGCCTTGAAGAAATGATCTTCGGAGGTGAAGAGGTAAGGCAGGTTCAGGGCGCTGTAGGATTCTTCGAAGGCTTCGAGCTCTGATGCATTGGATTTGGCCATCGCCAGAGTGCCGTTCTGAACCAGCTCCATGGACTCGCGCTGGGTGCCGAGCTGAGCGTTGGCATAGATGCGGATCTTCACATCGCCGTTGGTCAGCTCCTTAACACG
This sequence comes from uncultured Cohaesibacter sp., assembly GCF_963662805.1. Taxonomy (NCBI): domain Bacteria; kingdom Pseudomonadati; phylum Pseudomonadota; class Alphaproteobacteria; order Hyphomicrobiales; family Cohaesibacteraceae; genus Cohaesibacter; species uncultured Cohaesibacter sp. Next base: position 8,547 of record NZ_OY759850.1, on the reverse strand, counting down.
ATCAGCCATGAAGCTCATGGACTTGTGCAGCGGATGATCTTCGGGGTTGTTGTGGCTGATTTTCAGGGTGACTGCGCTGGCTGCAGTCGCTGTGATAGCAAAGGCTGCGCCGGCAACCGCGCTGAGAATTGCAAGTTTACGTTTCATCATTTCCCTCCCGAGATATGAGTCAGTCGGTTTTCATTTGATGAGAGATCCGACCGGCGAACCGACGGAGATTCCCTGTTTGTTGCGACAGAGCTTCGATTGGAGCATCAGTTTTCTCACTAGCACCGAGCCCGGTCTAACCAATTCGTCTTTTGGTCGACCAAACAATTGGTCATTTCCAAATTTTTGTCAATCAATTTTTATTTTGGTTGACCAATTTTGTTTTTTGAGCAATGTGTATGGGCAACAGAGATGCCGAATGGCACTGAGACTCTGCTGGCACAATCGCCACAGCGACTTCAGATCTTCAAGAAACCCACGGATTTCCGGGATTTCGAACTGTTTCGAAGCACGCTTGCAGACAGATGACCGCCCGTTGGCATCCCTTAGGGACTAAGCTGGCACGACAGCAAGGAACAAGCCTTGGCTCTTCCGGATGCCGCGTCAGTCGCTGTCGAACAGGGAAGCGGCTGTTGATAAATTGGCCGACCAATTTCCTCAAAGACAGACCATTCGCGTCCGGCCCGGGCCGGACTGAAAACAATCAGATAAGGAAGTGCAGCCATGAAACAAGCTGTCCGTCTGGTAAACCGCGTGCTCGGCGCGTTGACCGTTGCGGTCTTTACCATCCTCGTCATCTGCGTCGTCTGGCAGGTCGTCTCCCGCTTCATTCTCGGCACTCCCAGCACGACCACCGATGAAATCGCCCGCTTCCTGTTCATGTGGGTCGCCTTTGTGGGCGCTGCCTACACGCTCGGTCAGAACCGGCATCTGGCAATCGATGTGGTCAGCCTGTCTCTCAGGGGCAAGGCTCTGCGCAACATCCGCATCATGGTTGTCCTGATCATCGCCGCCTTTTGCGGCATCGTCATGGTCTATGGCGGCTGGGAGCTGATGATCAAAACCATCGAATCCGGTCAGATGACCCCGGCCCTGCGTCTGCCAATGGGCTATGTCTACGGCGCCATCCCCTTCTCGGGGCTGACGATGCTGTTTTACTGCGCAGCCCTGATCTCGGACATCCTCGATCCGGACTATCTCGCACGGCTCGACAGCGACGAAGCCGCCGCTGATGCCGCCACCAAAGATTCGTAAGATCGAACAGAGGGTTTAACTACAATGGAATGGCAAGCAACTATCACGCTGTTTTCGATCTTCATCATTCTGATGGCACTCAGCGTTCCCATCTCCTTCGCGATCGGCATTGCGACCGTCTTCACCTTCATGGTGATCAACATGTCGTTCGATCAGTCGATTTTCATCGTCGCCCAGCAGATGGCGTCCGGGCTTGACAGCTTCACGCTGCTAGCGATCCCCTTCTTCATTCTCGCAGGCAACATCATGAACCGCGGCGGCATCGCCATGCGGCTCATTGAGTTCGCCAAGATCCTTGGTGGTCGCCTGCCCGGCTCGCTGGCGCACTGCAACGTGCTCGCCAACATGATGTTTGGGGCAATCTCGGGCTCCGCCGTTGCATCGGCGGCTGCGGTTGGCGGCGTCATGGCGCCGATCCAGAAGAAGGAAGGCTATGATCCGTCCTTCTCGGCTGCGGTCAACATCGCCTCCTGCCCGACGGGTCTTCTGATCCCGCCCTCGACCACCTTCATCGTTTACTCGCTGATCACCGGCGGCACCTCGATTGCCGCGCTGTTCGTGGCTGGCTACCTGCCCGGTATCCTGATGGGTCTGGGCCTGATGGTCGTCGCAGGCATCATTGCCAAGAAACGGGGCTATGCTGTTGCCGAGCGTCCGTCCTGCCAAGAAATGTGGGAGAAGACCCGCGATGCGATCCTGCCGCTCGGCCTGATCATCATCATCATGGGCGGCATCATCGGCGGCATCTTCACCGCCACCGAGGCGTCTGCCGTTGCCGTGGTCTACACGCTCTTTCTGGCTCTGATCTGGTATCGGGAAATCTCGCTCAGCGACATGCCCAAGATCATTCTGGAATCGGCGGTCACCACCTCCATCGTGCTGCTGATGGTCGGCTGTTCCATCGGCATGTCCAAGGCCATGGCCTTCTCCGACATCCCGTTTGCGATCTCTGATGCGCTGTTGTCGATCTCCGACAACCCGATTGTCATCCTTCTGGTCATCAACCTTGCCCTGCTAATCATCGGCACCTTCATGGACATGACCCCAGCCCTTCTGATCTTCACCCCGATCTTCCTGCCGGTGGTTCAGGATCTGGGCATGGATCCGGTGCACTTCGGTGTCATGATGACCTTCAACCTCTGCATCGGCATCTGCACGCCACCGGTCGGCTCAGCCCTGTTCATCGGCTGCTCCGTCGGCAAGGTTCCCATCTCCAGCGTTCTCAAGCCCATGCTGCCCTTCTATGCGGTGCTCGTGGTCTTGCTCCTCGCTGTGACCTACATCCCTCAACTGTCTCTGGCACTGCCCCAGTTCTTCTTGGGCTACGGCGGCTAAATCTGACAGTTACAAGCCGCGCAGTGTCCTCCCGCTGCGCGGCTTTCCAATATCTGCATTCGCAGTCAAAGACATCCACGGAGCCGCATCCGCCTGTCCCGCAACAGGCCTGAAGACGGCTCGGAACCGGGATAACAAAGCATGTATCAGTTGAAACAATGGTCTTTGCAGACCCAGACCGAAACCGGCGTCATCCTTCTGATTGAAGGGCGCCATGCCATGCATATCGACATTCTCGAGGAACGCATCATCCGGGTGCAGCTCCTCAAGGACGGGATGTATCGCCTCAACCGCAGTTGGACCGTTGCGCCCGGTGGCAATGCGCCGATCGAGGGCCGCAACCGCGCCTCGCTGGACGGTTTCTCCTGCCCCACCTTCAACTTCGACAACGAAGGCGAGACCCTGCGTCTCGGCACCGGTCTGCTGCGCGTGATCGTCAAGAGCCCTCTTGGTCTCGTCTGGGAAGCCCGCGCCAATGTTGATGCCCCATGGGAGCAGATCGCCGAGGACCGCCCGACTGGCGCCTATATGCTGGGCCGCAAGGACCATGCGCACAGTCACTTCCTGCGCCGCACCAAGAGCGACCGCTTTTATGGTCTTGGCGAGAAGGCTGGTGAGCTGGAGCGTTCCGGTCGGCGCTTTGAAATGCGCAACCTTGATGCCATGGGCTACAATGCCAGCACAACGGACCCGCTTTACAAGCATATTCCCTTCACCATCACACGGCTTGAAAGCGGCCTGAGCTATAGCCTGTTTTATGACAACCTTGCGCCGTGCTGGTTTGATCTCGGCAATGAGCTCGACAACTACCATCTGCCCTATCGCGCCTATCGTGCGGATGATGGCGATCTCGACTATTACTTCACCCTCGGGCCGACCATTTCCGATCTGTCCAAGGCACAGGTCAGGCTGACCGGTGGCACGGCCTTCCTGCCGCGCTGGTCGCTGGGTTATTCCGGCTCGACCATGACATATACCGATGCGGACAATGCGCAGGAGCAGCTTGAAGGCTTCGTCCGGCTGGTCAAGGAACATGACATCCCCTGCGACAGCTTCCAGCTCTCCTCGGGCTACACCTCGATTGGCCCGAAACGTTATGTCTTCAACTGGAACACCGACAAGGTGCCCGATGCCCATGGCATGGCGCGCACCTTCGCCGACGCGGGGATTGAGCTGATCGCCAACATCAAGCCCTGCCTGTTGCAGGACCATCCCCGCTATGGTGAGGCGGATGGCCTTGGGCTGTTCGTTCGCGACGGCGAGAGCGGGCGGGCCGAGCGCTCCGTCTTCTGGGATGACGAGGGCAGCCACCTCGACTTCACCAATCCGGCAACGCAGGACTGGTGGAAGGGCAACGTGAAGAGCGCCCTGCTCGAATATGGCATCAACAGCACGTGGAACGACAACAACGAATATGAGATCTGGGACCGTCAGGCCCAGTGCTGGGGCTTTGGGGTTTCCATTGACATCGACCTCATCCGCCCGGTTCAACCGCTCCTGATGACCCGCGCCTCCAATGACGCGCAGATCGATTTTGCGCCTCAGAAGCGCCCCTATCTGATCTCGCGCTCCGGATGTCCGGGCATTCAACGCTACGCCCAGACATGGTCCGGCGACAACCGCACCAACTGGAACAGCCTCAAGTATAACATTCCGATGGGCTTGGGCATGAGCCTCTCCGGCCTTTACAACATCGGCCATGACGTCGGCGGCTTTGCCGGGGATCGCCCTGATCCGGAACTGTTCGTTCGCTGGGTGCAGAACGGGATTTTCCATCCCCGCTTCACCATCCATTCCTGGAACGACGACAAGACCGTCAACGAGCCGTGGATGTATCCAGAGGTCACCGACCATATTCGCAACGCGATCAAGCTGCGCTATACCCTGCTACCGTATCTCTACACGCTTCTCTACAAATCCGTTGTCGAGGATGAAGCCATGATCCGGCCGACCTTCCTTGATCACGAACACGACGCCCGCTGTTTTGAGCCGACCGATGATTTCTTCCTTGGTCGCGATCTGCTGGTCGCCAACGTTGTGGAAGAAGGGGCAACTGAACGCACGGTCTATCTGCCGGATAACGGGGTCGGTTATTATGACTTCTGGAGCGGCGACTATCACGCTGGCGGACAGGAGATCACCGTGCCGGTCGATCTTGGCTCCATTCCGCTGTTCGTGCGGGCAGGCGCCATTCTGCCGTTGTCTCCCGGCGTGGATCGTTCGGGTTCGGTCGCCGGACAGAGCCGCGTGCTCGTTGTCTATCCTTATGCCGATGAGGCGACTTACAGCTTCACCAGCGAACTCTATGAGGATGGCGTGGACAATGTGGATGCCCTTTCCGGTATGCACCGCCTAACCCGTATCAACGTGACCCAGACCGCCACGACGCTCGATATCACCTGGGCGCACGAAGGTCAGTTCGACCCGGCTCTGTCTGGCTGCGAAATCAACCTCTGCAGCAAGACTTCCCGATCCGTGACCGCTCAGGGCAAGCCTTATGTCCTGGGGACGCATCTCGACTTCTGATCCCGCTTGCAAAGGATCATGATCACAAACACAGGGTTGGCGGGGGAAATCTCGCCGCCAGCCCGCTTCGCACCCGCCCGCCTGAAAATCGTGCTTGCATTTGCAGTTTGATGACAGGTATCAAGGCAGGGATTGCGACTTTAGTTCAAACCTCAATCATGAAGCGCTTGTTGGTCCGAACGTCGGCCACGCGGAATGTCCAGAGCCCGCAATCGGGCCGGATCTCCTTTTGTTCGGGACAGCAGCGATGCCTGACGGGAGAGTGACACATGCACCGATTTCTAAACCCCGACTTTCTGCTCGATACGGCGGCGGCTCGCCACCTTTATCACGATGTCGCAGAGAGTCTTCCGATCGTTGACTATCACAACCATCTTCCCCCGCAGGATATCGCCAACGACCGGAAGTGGGATGACATCGGCGCGATCTGGCTCGAGGGCGACCATTACAAATGGCGCGCCATGCGCTGGGCCGGCGTGAATGAGGAAAAGGTCTCCGGCTCTGCAAGCTTCCGTGAGAAATTCGATGCCTTTGCCGCCGTCATGCCACGCTGTGTCGGCAACCCGCTCTACCACTGGACCCATCTGGAGCTGCAGCGCTATTTCAGCATTCGTGAGATCCTGAGCCCGGCAACGGCGGATTCGATCTGGGAGAAAACGCAGGCGATGCTCGCCGAGGACAGCCACAGCGCGCGCGGCCTGTTGCGCCGCATGCAGGTGCGCTATGTGGGGCACGACCGACTTCCCATGTGACAGCCTTGAGCATCATAAGGCGATGGCAGCGGACGAAAGCCTCAATGACATGGTCGTTGCTCCGAGCTTCCGGCCCGATCAGGCAATCAAGATCGACTTGCCCGGCTTTGCCGATTTCATTACGACCCTGACGACAACCACTGGCCGTCCGGTCGAGAGCTATTCGGCGCTGATGGCGGGCCTGATCGAGCGCCTCGATCATTTTGTTGCCCATGGCTGCCTTGCAACCGACCATGGCATTGACGTGTTGCGCTTCGCCGCTCCGGTCGATGATGCGGCGCTTGATGTGATCCTTGAGAAACGCCTCTCCGGCGTCACCCTCACCGAGATCGAGATTGCCCAGTTCCAGACCCGCATTCTGGTCGACCTGTCCAAGGCCTATTATGAGCGCGATCTGGTCATGCAGCTGCATATCGGTGCGATCCGCAACTGCAATCACCGCCTCTATGCGAGCCTCGGCCCAGACGTGGGCGGCGACTCGATCAACGATCAGCCGGTGGCTGGCCCACTCAATGGCCTGCTTGGCGAAATGGATCGCGACGGTCATCTGCCCAAGACCGTGCTCTATCACCTCAACCCGAACATGAATGAAGTGATTGTCTCCACGGCGGGCAACTTCCAGGACGGCTCTGTCCCCGGCAAGGTTCAGGCCGGATCTGGCTGGTGGTTCAACGATCAGCTCGATGGCATGGAACGCCAGATGACCCAGCTTGCCCAGATGGGTCTCTTTTCCTATTTCATCGGCATGCTGACCGACAGCCGCTCCTTCCTCTCCTTCCCGCGGCATGAATATTTCCGCCGTCTCGTCTGCCAGATGATCGGGCGCTGGGTTGAAGCGGGCCACATTCCGAACGACCGGACACTGCTCGATGGTCTGGTGCGCGATGTCTGCTATCAGAATGCCGCGAACTGGTTCCTGAAGCAGAAATAACGGCTTCGGCGAGTTCAAGACATGTCACTAGGGCCGGCTCGAGATGAAGCCAGCCCTTCTTGGCCTCCATTCATTTTGTTTCCCGCTTCACGCGGGTGACCTTTTCGAAGACAAAGGGACTTATCATGCATCCAAACATTTCCACGCTGTTGACCGGCGCGAAAGTCATTCCGGTGCTGGTCATTGAGGATGCGGCGGACGCCCTGCCCCTTGCCCAGTGTCTGGTGGACAATGGCCTGCCAATCCTCGAGATCACCCTGCGCAGCGAGGCAGCCCTTCAGGCAATTGAAACCATCGCCTCCAAGGTGGAAGGTGCCAAGGTCGGGGTCGGCTCGATCCTCACAGAAGTTCAGCTCAATGAAGCGCAATCGGCAGGCGGCCAGTTTGGCGTGTCTCCCGGTGTATCCCAGAAACTGCTGCAAGCGCTTGAGATGAGCGACTGGCCGTTTCTTCTTCCCGGAGCAGGCTCGCTTTCGGAGATGCTCACCCTGCGCGATGCGGGCTTCACCCAGCAGAAGCTGTTCCCGGCAGCGGTACTTGGTGGCGTCTCGATGCTGAAATCGGTCGCTGGTCCTGTGAGCGACATTGAATTCTGCCCCACCGGCGGCATCAAACCGGAAAATGCGGAAGAGTTCCTGTCCCAGCCGAACGTCTTTGCCATCGGCGGTACGTGGATCGCACCGCTTGATCTGGTTCGCGCCAAGGACTGGGCCGAAATCGGGCGGCGTGCTGCGGAAGCCTCCAAGCTCGGCGTCTGAGGAACATCCCATAGACATCTCTTCAAAAAGGCGGACAGCTCGCGGGCTGGCCGCCTTTTTTTGTCTGCTCTGCTGACGTCAGATTTACGCTGGCTATTCTAGGTATTATTGCTTAGCCTGTTTGCCTATTTATCACCATACATTGCGGACAGCTCCATGACACTGCCTTTCATTTCCTCTCTCAGTGATATCTCTCGCCGCTTTTTGCTGGTTGCCGTCGGTCTTCTGTTGGTTACCACCGGATCTCCCACCAGAGCGGCAGAGGGCGACCCGGATATCAATCTGAGGCTGTTTGGGAAGAATGTCATCGAGGAGTTTGACGGCTGCCGCCTTGCCTTCTGGCAGGCGAACCGGGATCCGGAGAAAGACACCTATTCCTATGTCTTCTTCGCACCCTTCAACGATGGCGAGGAACTGCCCGGCTGGATGAAGATTGACGACACGGTCTTTTTGATGAACCGCGAGGACAGTGCGAGCGTGAACACACAAGCGCTGGAGCCCTTGCGCCTCTATCGCACCTCCAAAGGCAGCTACACCGCGCTCATCGAGGTGCTGGAGCAGCATGTAGCGGGCAACAACATTCTCGTCGACAAGGGTCAGATAACGATCACCCGGAGCGATCACTATCCCTTTGTCATCACGGTCAAGGGCGGGATCATCTGCGCCAGCCAGCCCGAGGTGGGGAGCGATGATCACTTTGCGGTACCCGACGGGCTGGTGGGCGATACCATCTCCCTTGATCCGCCACGGAGCTTCTCGGACCTGTCGGCAGTCCCTCAAGGCATTCTCGACGTGGTGGCCCGGGATGCGCCCGACTGCCGCCCGAGTGAGACGACCGGCAACGGAGCCCGCTATGCCATCAGCGATGCCATGACCCTGTGGGAGCTTCCTTGCCAGCTCTATCCACGCAGCTGGTCGAACGTTTATGTCACCGCGCTGAACGAGAACGCTGCCTACTCGAATGTCCTGTTCCTGCCCGGCGTGCCGGATCACGGCGATTTGG
>NZ_OY759849.1 GCF_963662805.1 uncultured Cohaesibacter sp. | reverse complement strand
TGACGATCTGCGGGAACAGAGCCAACAGCAGCACAAAGGCCATCATGATCAGGAAGAAGGGCAAGGCAGCCCTGACAACCTCGCCCAGAGGCTTCTTGGTGATGCCCTGAAGCACGAAGAGGTTCATGCCAACCGGTGGAGAAATCTGGGCAAGCTCCACCATGATGACGAGGAAGATGCCGAACCAGATCTTGTCATAGCCTGCGGACTGGACCAGCGGCAGAACGATCGGAATGGTCATGACGATCATCGACATGCCTTCAAGGAAGGTTCCTAGGATCATATAGATGACGATCAAGAGGAGGATCAGGGCAAAGGGAGCCAGATTCATTTCCGTGACGATCCGCGAGATCGTGGTGGGAATGCTGAGGAACCCCATCGCGACCGACAGGAAGGAGGCGGCGGCAACGATCAGGCCCAACATGGACACCGTGCGCGATGTGCCGATGGCGGCGTCCTTGAGGTTGCTGATTGTCAGGGAGCCTTCGAAAGCCATGATCACCACGGTCGCGACCACGGCAAAGGCTGCTGCCTCGGTCGGGCTGGCAAGGCCACCATACATGGAGCCAAGAACCGCCACGATGAGAAGCAGGAACGGCAAAAGGAGCGGCAACTGCCGGAAGCGGGCGCGCCAGAGGTCCGGTTTGCTCATGGGCTCGGTCTTGCCGACCATGGAGGGGTTCATCTTGGTGACGATGGCGACATAGGCCATGAAGCCGACGCAGAGCAGAAGGCCGGGGATGATGCCTGCCGCAAAGAGCTTGAGCACCGAGGTGCGCGACAGCACGCCGTAGATGATCATGACGATGGAGGGCGGGATGAGGAAGCCGAGGGTGCCTGCACCAGCCAGTGTGCCGATGGTCATGCGTTCGTTGTAGCCGCGTTCGCGCAGCTCGCCGACGGTGATACGGCCGATGGAACTTGTGGTCGCGGCGGAGGAGCCGGAAATCAAAGCGAACAGGGCGCAGCCGATGATGTTGGTGTGCAACAGGCCACCGGGCAGGTTGCGCAGCCACGGCTCGAGGGCACCAAAGACGCCGTCAATGAATTTTGAGCGATAGATCAGCTCGGCCATCAGGATGAACAGGGGAAGAGCGAGCAGTTCGGCCGAAGAAAGGCCGTTCCAGATGGCTTGCGAGAACAGCTTGTCAACGGGAACACTACGGAAAATCTCAAGGCTAATGAGGCCGATACCGGCCAGACCGAGACCGATCCAGACGCCGGACCCGAGAATGACGACAAGCAGAACGAGGGGGAGAATGACAGAAGCGGGCATGTCGGCATCAATCCATAATCGGGGAAGGGTTTTCTTCGCCCGTCGTATCGAGGTCAGGAGCCTCGCCAAGGGCAAGCCGCACGGCGCGCAGGAGGATCTGCAGCGTCATCATAGTGGCGCCGAAGGCGATGATGGTGGCCGGGATGGCCAGCGGTGTGTTGGTAACCGAGCCGCTGGTGCGACCGCTGGCATAATAGGTCCATGCCAGTTTGATGAGAGCGCTGCTCATATATCCAGAGATGGCAAGGCCGATGAGGGTGGCGACCCATTCTCCAAGGCGCGGCAGTTTGCTGATCAGCAGGGACACACGGATATGTCCGCCGGTGCGCAAGGTCCAGCCAGCTCCGAGGAATACCGCGGACATATGGGCGAAGACGCTGACTTCCCAGACATAATGAAGGCTGATGCCCGCGAATTTGCGCAGGAAGATTTCAGCGACGATCAGCAGGGCCATGCATCCCAATGCGATGCCGGACAAAAGCGAAAGCCCCATGGACAGCCGATCAATGGCTCTCAAGATTTTCACAACACGACTCCCGATGTGAGAGTGATAATAAAGGATTGAGGCGAATGACCGAAGGCATTCGCCTCAACATTGGCTGGTTTATTGATTGTCGGTCTTCTTATTGTGCTTTGAAGCCTTCGACAACTTCTTTGGCTTTGTCACCCATGGATTCGATTGCGGTTGCACGGAGTGCTTCGGCGCGTTCGGTCAGGATGGCACGCAGTTCATCGGAGATCGGGGCAAGGGTCATGCCTTTTTCTGCGAGGACTTTCATGTTCTTGTCGTCTTCGTCCTGAGCGGACTGCCACAGGGCGGGCTGCATTTCGGTCGCGATGGAGCTCAGTGCTTTCTGATCGTCTTCGCTCAGGGCATTCCAGCTGTCGAGGTTGACCGTCATGGCGTTCATGTTCCAGGTCTGGCGAGTTGGGTAGCCATAGCCGAGGAACTCCCAGAAGGAGCCGTCAACGGCAGACGGGGACGAAGTTGCCACTGCGGTGATGGTGCCGGCAGCAAGGGACGGAATGACCTCACCCCAAGGCAGCTGTACCGGGGTCATGTCAGCAGAGGCGAACACGTCGGTGGACGAGCGGTCATAGGAGCGGATCTTCACGCCTTCGAGGGAAGCCAGATCGGTGACTTCATCCTTGGTCCAGATCTGCTGTTGCGGCCAGGGAATGGTGTAGAGGAGTTTCTGGTTGTTCTTGGCGAAGATGTCTTCCAGATCGGCGCGGAAATATTTCTCGAATGCCTGCAGTTCTTCAAAGGAAGAGAGGAAGTAGGGCAGGGATGTCAGGCCGAGCATCGGCTCGTCACCGACCTGCTGGTTCATCAGCATGTCGCCGATCGGCACGAGGCCATCACGAACGGCACCAAGCATTTCAGGGCCTTTGAAGCCAAGGGAACCACCGGTGTGCAGGGTGATGTCGACGCGACCGTCGGTTTCTTCGCGAACGCGATCGGCAAAGGACTGGGCGCCGACGCTGATGTAGTTGTCTGCGGGCCATGCAAGCGGCAGATCCCAATTGTCTGCCAGTGCAGGCGAAGTTGCCAGAAGCAAAAGTGCCAAGCTGCGGGTAATCATCGGAAAGTCTCCTCAGGTGCTGGTGTTATGTTGGCTGGAACTCATACTTGACAAATTCATCAATAAAAGAAAGCGAATTAAATTCGGTTAGATTCATGAGAAAAAGGAATTGATAGCAAGAGAATTACTAATGATTGGCAGGGCTGCTGAAACGTCGATGGCATTTGATTGCCAGTCTTTAGGCCTAAGCTGTTCCATGCACTCTATTTTTCTGCGAGATTGCCCGTTTTCACTAGAGCATTCCTAAAATAGATACTTTCCAATTATTTTAATTCGCTTTTTTTGCTGTGACATGCCGCCTACCTTTTCGGCAAATTTGTCAATGAGGTCTAATCGCATGTCGATCACAATTTCGCAAAAAGTCCGCAAGCTTCGGCCTTCCGCGAGCATTGCTGCCAAACAGAAAGTGGATGAGCTGCGTGCTCAGGGCGTCAAAATTCTGGACTTTTGCCTTGGTGAGCCAGACTTCGATACGCCGTCCCATATCATCGAAGCAGCGCATCAGTCCATGCTGTCCGGTGACACTCACTATACCGGCTCTCAAGGCACTCCGGCCCTGCGGCAGGCCATTGCCGAGAAGCTTGCCCGCGACAATGGTGTTTCGGTTCCTGCCAGCCAGATCGTGGTTGCCAACGGTGCCAAGCAGTTGATCTTCGACATCTTCGCGGCAACACTTGATCCGGGCGATGAGGTCATTATTCCGGCCCCTTACTGGGTGAGCTATCCCGATATTGTTTCCCTTAACGGTGGTGAGCCGAAGGTCGTCACTTGTGGTCCGGAAACGGGCTTCAAGTTGACGGCTGAGATGCTGGAGGGGGCGATCACCAGCCGGACGCGCTGGTTGATCATCAACTCTCCTTCCAATCCCACCGGGGCTGTATACACCCGCGAGGAATGGCTGAGCCTCATCGAGGTGCTCAAGAAGCATCCCCATGTCGCGGTGATGACCGATGAGATCTATGAGCACATCACCTTTGGTGGCGTGAAAAACCTGTCGCCGATGGCGGTCGATCCGTCGATTGCCGATCGCTGTGTGATCGTCAACGGCATGTCCAAGGCCTATGCCATGACCGGCTGGCGAATTGGCTATGCTGTGTGCCCGCCTGATCTTGCCAAGGCTGTGGTCAAACTGCTTGGCCAGAGCACGACCTGCGCCTGTTCCTTCTCGCAGTCTGCCGCGACTGTCGCTCTCAATGCAGACCAATCCTGTGTTGACGAGATGGTCACCATCTACACTAAGCGCCGTGCAGCCATTGTCGAGGGCCTCAACGCCGCGACCGGCATCACCTGCACTGCTCCCGATGCGGCCTTCTATGTCTTCCCCGATGTGCGCGCACTGCTGGGCAGCAAAACCGTTGATGGCGGGGTCATTGAGGGCGATCTCGATCTGGTCAGCTATCTGCTTGATGAGGCCCATGTCGCGCTGATGGATGGCACATCCTACGGACTGCCAGGATTTCTGCGCCTGAGCTTTGCTGCTTCCGAGACGGTCATCGCCGAAGGCATGGACGCCATCGCCAAGGCCGTCGCGAAATTGCAACTGGCCGACGCCAACGAAAATCAGGAGGCTGCCCAATGACCGCATTGAGCGCAACAGCAATGCCTGTCAGTGATGACAAGCTCGAAAAGCTGATGGCCGAGTTCGCAACTTGCGCCGTGGCCAACGTGAGTGACAATCTCGAGCGATTGCGCGGTGCGAAGGGCATCAAGCCGTTCCACCGTTCCGGCGTGATGGTGGGGCGAGCCCTGACGATCAAGGTCGTTCCGGGCAGCAATGGCTTCATTCACCGGGCTCTGGACGTGGTCAAACCCGGCGACGTGCTGGTGGTTGATGGTGGCGGCTATGTTGATCGTGCCCTGATTGGCGAGATCATGGTCGCGATTGCCAAGTCGCGTGGTGCTGCCGGTTATGTGATTGACGGTGCGATCCGCGACATTGACAATATCTCCTGCAATGATTTTCCGGTTTTCGCGCGGGACTTCATTCATCTCGGGCCCTACAAGGACGGTCCCGGTGCTCTCAATGTTCCGGTGACAATCGGCGGCATGATGGTGCATCCGGGTGATATCGTCCTCGGGGATGCAGACGGCGTTGTCGCCTTTTCTCCCGAAGAGGCCGAGGACCTTTTGGTTTGCACCCGTGCCCAGCAGAAAAAGGAAGAAGATATCCTTGCCTCTGTTGCTGCCGGAACCTATACCGGCGCCTACGCCAAATAAGCTATAAAACGGGCTGATATTGGCCCAACAAAGGTCATGTCCCCGCATGACGGCTGCACAAGAAAGCAAGGATTGTGACTGAGACGAAAGCTCTTTCTCCGGTTCCCATCACCATCTCCCATATGGGGGCAACCGCCTTGCTGGTGCAGTCGGACGGGCCGCTGTCCAACGACATCCAGCGCCGCTATTGGGCCTTTGACAAGGCCTGCGAGGGCCTTTGCGAGGTCGTTGAAACGGTGCTGGGGATGCATTCCCTGCTTGTGTGCCTCGATCCCGATTGTGATCCTCTTGAAATGCAGTCGGTGCTTGAAGGCCTTTGGGGCGACACCGAGCCACAGGATATCGAGGGCCGGATCATCGAAATTCCGGTGGTTTACGGCGGTGAAACTGGCGTTGACCTCCCCGAATTGGTCAAGCACAGCGGGCTCGGCATCGACGAGGTGATCGCGCTCCATTCCGGGGCGGACTATGTTGCCTATGCACTTGGGAGCCAGCCCGGCTTTGCCTATCTGGGCGGGATGGATCCCAGGCTGGCGATGCCGCGCCGGACCCAGCCTCGCCTCAGTGTCGATGAGGGCAGTGTCGTCATCGGCGGTGCACAGGCGGGTGTCATCTCCCGCACGTCCCCTTCGGGCTGGCATATCATCGGCAAGACGGATCTGTCTTTCTTTGATGAACAGAGAGACGCGCCATCGTTGATCGTTCCGGGCGATACGATCCGTTTCGTTGTGAAGGACGTGAAGGCATGATCGAGATACTTGCTCCGGGATTGCTCAGCACCATTCAGGATTTGGGCCGCACGGGTCTTGGCTCACTGGGCGTTGGTCGCACCGGTGCCATGGACCGACTTGCCCTTCAGCTCGCCAATGCGATGCTTGGCAACGATTGCGGCGCGGCTGCGGTTGAGATCACCGTTGGCGGCTTTGAATGCAAGGTGCTGGAGCGGGTCGATATCTGTCTTGCCGGTGCCGACTGCAAGGCCACGCTGGATGGCAAACCGTTGCCGCGATGGTGGGTGCAAACCCTGCTTCCCGGTCAGGTCTTGAGGACCGGATTTTCGACCACCGGCATGCGCGGATATGTCGGATTTCTCGGTGGGCTTGATGTTCCATCGGTTCTTGGGTCTGCTTCAACGGACATGAAGGGCGGGTTTGGTGGTCTTGATGGCCATGCGCTCAAAAAGGGTGACCGACTCGCTGCCCGAACCAGTTCTCGACAAGATCGACCACTGGCGTTTGGCCTCAGCCCCTCGGTCTGGGAAACCCTCTTCGCGACATTGGCCGTCCCGACGGTGCTGCGCTTCATTCCCGCTGCGGAATGGGGGGATTATGATGAAGACAATCAGGCGCGCTTCACCTCGTCCGATTGGACCATCACACAGGACAGCAACCGGGTGGGCTATCGTCTCGACGGGCCGGAAATCGTGCCTAAGGTTCGCAAGGAGCTGCTGTCGCACGGCATTCTACCGGGCACCATTCAGCTCCCTCCCTCAGGGAAGCCGGTCATTCAGCTGGCTGACGCCAATACGGCGGGGGGCTATCCCAAACTTGGTGTCGTGATCGAAGAGGATCTGTCGCTGCTCGCTCAGGCAAGGCTTGGCAGCAGCTTGCGTTTTGTGCCCTGTTCCCTTGCGGACGCACGTGAGGCGAGGGAAACGCAGAGGCAGCTCATTGAGGATGTCAGGAAATGCGCGATGATCCATTTGCCTGCTCCGACGAGCCCTTCCTCCACTCAGGAGACTTCTCATGAAATCCATTGACGTCAATTCCGATCTTGGTGAGGGCTTTGGTCCCTATCGGATCGCTCCGGATGCGGAACTCATGCCGCTGATCACGTCGGCCAACATTGCCTGCGGTGCCCATGCGGGGGATCCGTTGATCATGGACGAAACCGTGTCGCTGGCTCAGGACAATCAGGTTCGGGTTGGCGCTCATGTCGGATTTCCTGACAGGCAGAATTTCGGCCGCCGGATGATGAAGATGACGCTCAAAGAGCTGGAGTTGATGACCATCGCCCAGCTTGGTACGCTCGGAGCGCTGGCCGACCATCGCGGAGCAAAGCTCACCCATGCCAATTTCCATGGCGCTCTTGGCAATCTGTCCTTTGAAGATGTGGATGTGGCCACGGTTCTGATCCGGGCAATGAAGGCCTATGATCCCAAGCTCAAATTTATTGGTCTTGCCGACACCGAAGCCTCTCGCGTGGCCGAGGAAGAGGGTGTCGAGGTGGTCTATTCGTTCCTTGCCGACCGAGGTTATTGTGCGCCGGGACGTCTTGCACCGCGCGGAACGGAAGGGGCCTTGCTGCACGAACCTGAAGACATCCGTGTTCGCGTGGCCGAGACGCTCTCAAGCGGTAAGCTCAAGCTGACGACAGGGCAAAGTATCCCGATCAAGATCGATTCCATCCTCGTGCATAGCGACACGCCCAATGCCTTGAGACTGGCTGACGCCATCCGTCAGGGCATTGCGGATGCCTCCCTCGGGATTGCTCCCTACGGTCTTTGATTAGCCATCCGCTCTCTGCTGTTAGCAGGGAGGGTTAGGCGCGATAGGCGCGCAGGAAAACCGATACGGCATTTTCGACGGCTTCTTCAAAGGAGAAATACGGTTCACGTCCGTATCGGATCGGTTCGACGATGCCGCTTTCCAGAAGTCCCTTGAGATGCAGGCTTGCAATTTTTGCTGAGGGGCACGCCAACACGCCGCTCCTCATCTGAGCTGCGAGAAGGGCTTCGACGTGCTGCCAACCTCGCTGTGGGCCATTCTTGTAGATTTCCGGGCCCAGCTTGTCGGAAAATTCGCCGTTCATTGCGTTCTTGGCGAGGGTTGAGACTTCCTGCTTGGTGACGAATTTCAAATAGCTGAGGCCAAAGTCCAGCAGAACAGATTCGATCTCATCGTCATGTCTGGAATCGATGATGTCGAAGACCACCTGACTGGGTTCTTCCAGCGTGTTTGTCAGCACAGCCGCGAACAGTTCTTCCTTAGATTTGAAGTAACCATAAAGTGTCGCCTTAGAGCCTCCCAACTCCGTGGAAATGGCGGACATGCTGGCTTTGTGATAGCCCTGCTCTCCGAAGACTTTTGATGCGACGGCGATGATCTCCTGCCGCTTTTCATCTGTTTTGACGCGCATTTACCAAACTCCTCCATAAGTGAACGGAAGTGTACGGTTTTAGCTTGACGAATGCAAGTTCGGAATGTAAACGGTAACGTACGGTACGGTTATATTGTCGTGCGGTTCGCTCCCATATGGGCCCAGAAATTCCGGATTTCCTGAACATGTTGTCATTCCAGCAAAAGCCTCAACGAGCCAGTGCTCTGGCCGTCATTCTTCTCAGTCTGCTCGCGGGCTGTGCCATACCTCCCAAAAGCGGGGAGCTGTCCCGGATGAAGCCCGTCTCGGCCTATCAGACGGACAAGTCGCTGCCGGGGAGCTTCGCCCAGTGGCCATCTGATCGATGGTGGACGGTCTATGCCGACAGTCAGCTCGATGAGTTGATGGAGGAGGGGATCGCTGGAGCCAATGACATGCGAATTGCCGCCGCACGACTGAAGCTGGCGCAAGCGCAGGCGAGCATGGCGAAATCCAGCCTGTTGCCGAACCTGAGCGGCAGCGTCAATACGCGGCAGGAACGCCAGAGCTACAATTATTTGATCAATGAAGCCGTAGTCCCGAAAGGTTGGAACGACGCCGGGATCGCGACACTCAACTTCAACTGGGAAATCGACTTCTGGGGCAAGAACCGTGCTGCCCTTGCTGCAGCACAGGGTGAGCGACAGGCCGCCGAAGCGGAAGCTGCAGCGGCCCGGTTGGCGATTTCTTCCGGGATCGCAGAGGTTTATGCCGGTTTCGCTGCGCTATACGCCAGCCGCGATGCCGAAGTGACGGCCTTGAGGGTTCGCAAGGATACAGTGAAGCTGATCCAGTCGCGCTTTGATCAGGCGCTCGAGAATGAAAGCGCTCTTGAGCGGGTCAAGTCCGCCGAGATGAGCACAGAGGCCCGTCTTGCCGCCATTGACGAAGAGATTGGTCTGGCGCGCAACCAGATGGCGGCGATGTTGGGCAAAGGTCCGGACCGTGGGCAGTCGATCAAACGACCGAAGGTGCGCGGTGGCCGCTATTCAGGGGTGCCGAAAGAATTGCCGCTCGAACTGCTCGGCCGTCGGCCGGATATCGTTGCGGCGCGTCTGAGGGCTGAGGCGGCGCTTGATCGGGTGGATGAGGCCAATGCGGCCTTCTATCCCAACGTCAACCTCGTCGCCGTCATTGGCAAGCAGTCGCTGGGGCTTGATCTGTTGACCCGCACCAACTCCACCTTCGGCTCGGTCGGGCCAGCCGTGTCGCTGCCGATCCTTGATGGTGGCCGTCTGCGGGCGAGCTATCGCATGGCGCGCGCCACGCATGACCTCTCGGTTGCGACCTATGACCAGACGCTGGTTCAGGCGCTCAAGCAGGTCGCCGATGCGGTGGTTAGCAAACGCCAGCTTCGGACCCGCCTTCACGCAACACAGAAGTCGGAAGAGTCCGCACGCAAGGCCTACGACATTGTCAAGCAGCGCTATAACGGCGGGCTTGCCACCTACCTTGAAGTCCTAGCCGCAGAGGATGCCATGATCGGCGCCCGCAGCGCGAGTGCCGCCTTGAGAGCGCGCAGTTTCGCCCTCGACGTACAGATGGTTCGTGCCCTCGGTGGAGGCTTTCGCACGCTGGAGAAAAAGAAGTGAAAGATATGAGTGAGATTGCTAACCAGTCCGACGAGGAAAATGTAACCAAATTGCCCGGCAACCCTAAGCTGGATCAGGGACACACAGACAGGAAAGCCAAACGGGCACCGCTGTTTCTGGGCCTGTTTGTCGCCGTTGCTGCGGTCGGTGGCGGCTATTACGCCTATGATGTTCTCTACGCTTCCAAGCATGAGATCACCGACAATGCCTATGTCGGAGCTGATATCGCCAATATCACGCCATTGGTTGCCGCGCAGGTTCGGGAAGTGAAGGTGTCCGACACCCAGCATGTCACCAAGGGCGATGTGCTGGTGACGCTTGATGACACGGATGCGTCGCTGCAGCTTCAGCAGACAGATGCTGCCTATCAGCAGGCCCTGCGAGGCGTTCGTGCCCTTCAGGCCACTGACAAGACGTTGCTGGCCCAGATCGAAGTCAGCAAGGCAAACAAGTTGAGGGCTGAGGCTCAGTTCGAGACGGCAAAGGCGACGTTCGATCAAGCCAAGATTGGCCTCGAACGTCGGCAGACGCTGGCCGAAGGAGGGTCCGTATCCGGCGATGAGCTGACGGCCGCCGAGACTGCTTTCAAGACCGCTCAGGCAAATCTGGATGGCGTTCGAGCGTCTCTGGATGCCGCTCAGGCAGGGCTTGAGGCTGCCCAAGGAGCACAGCAGGCCAATGCCGCCATGATCGAAGGAGTAAGCGCCGAGAATAACCCGCAGGTTCTCGCCGCCAAGGCGGCGCGAGATCAAGCTCAGGTCAATCTTGATCGCACGGTCATTCGTGCGCCGATTGACGGGGTGATTTCGCGCCGTCAGGTTCAGATTGGTGAGCGGGTTCAGCCGGGAATGCGCCTGATGGTCGTTGTGCCTCTGCAGGAGGTCTATGTAGACGCCAACTTCAAGGAAGTGCAGCTTGCCAAGGTCAAGCCGGGTCAGTCTGTATCGCTTAGCTCCGATCTCTATGGTGACGAAGTGACGTTCAACGGCACGGTCGAGGGTTTCTCTGGCGGAACCGGAGCGGCGTTCTCGGCAGTCCCTGCACAGAATGCCACGGGCAACTGGATCAAGGTTGTCCAGCGCCTGCCGGTCCGGATCAAGCTTGATCCCAACGAGTTGAAGGATCATCCGCTGGAAGTCGGCCTGTCGATGACCGCCGACATCCATGTCGCCGAGTAGGGCGGAGCATAGATCGACATGACATTTGATGACAGCAAATCCGAGCCCCTTACGGGGGCTCGCCTGCTGATTGCTGCTCTGGCAATCGGCACCGGCAACTTTCTTGTCGTCCTCGACAGCACGATTGCCAACGTTTCGACACCAACCATTGCGGGCTCTCTCGGGGTGTCCATGTCGCAAGGCACTTGGGTGATCACATCCTACGCGGTGGCGGAGGCCATCACCGTGCCCCTGACAGGCTGGCTGTCACAGAAATTCGGTGCCATGCGCACCTTTATCTTCTGTTTCTTTGCCTTCGCGTTGGTTTCGCTCTATTGCGGCATGGCCAACTCTCTGACCACGCTTGTTGCCGGGCGCGTCCTTCTGGGACTTGTTGGCGGTCCGATCATGCCGCTCTCACAGATGCTACTGGTGCGAATCTTCCCCAAGGAAAAGGCAACGGCGGCTTCCGTCCTGTGGGCCATGACATCGCTCATCGGCCCCATCGCCGGGCCCATTCTGGGCGGCATCATTTGCGACAGCTATGGTTGGGAATGGATCTTCTTCATCAAGGTGCCAATTGCGCTGCTTGGCGGGTTCATCGTCTGGGCCTTGCTGCGTCACCAGCCGGATCCCAAGGCGAAGGCCTCCATCGACGTGGTCGGCCTCGGACTGCTGATCGTCTGGGTCGGGGCGTTGCAAATCTTGCTCGAAGAGGGGCGCAACAAGGACTGGTTCTCATCGCCTGAAATCTGTGCCCTTGCCGTGGTCTCACTGATCGGCTTTCTTGCCTTCCTCATCTGGGAGCTGACCGACGACAATCCTATCGTCGATTTGCGGATTTTCCGGCATCGAGGGTTTACCGCTGCGGCGATCACCTTTGCCGGTGGGTTCGGGGCCTTCTTTGCCTCGGTGGTGATCTTGCCACTGTGGCTGCAGCAGAATATGGGCTACACGGCCACCTGGGCGGGTTACGCCACGGGAATGATGGGCATTCTTGCCTTCATTTCGGCACCGATCATAGGCAAGTTGAATGACGTGATGGATTCACGGATCATCCTGTCGACCGGGATCGTCGGTCTTGGGGCGATGATGGTCTGGCGAATGACCTTCAACGGCGATGTCACCTTCATGCAGATGGCATGGCCGACGTTGCTCACCGGTCCCTTCATGGTGATGTTCTTTGTCCCTGTGACCGGGCTGGCGCTGGCAACTGTTGAGCCGCACGAGATGGCGAACGCTGCTGGCCTATCCAACTTCATGCGGACGCTGGCTGGTGCCTTCGCGACCTCTCTGGTGCAGACCGGATGGCAGAACGCTGCCCGCGTCAAGCAGAATGAGCTTGTCAATGCGATGCCGAATACGGATCGTGTGATCAGTGACATGATGCAGCAGGGAATGCCTTATGATGCTGCGGTTGGCAGCCTTACGGGCACCGTCTATCATCAGAGCGTTCTGCTCTCGACGTTGGAGATGTTCGGCATCATTGCCGCTGTCTTCATGCTCGCCGCGTGCCTTCCATGGCTTGCGCCACGCGCTGAGGGTGGCGGTCATCACTAAGACAAAGCAATCTGCTTTTCAGAAAATGCAAAAGCCGTCTCGTATCGAGGCGGCTTTTTACGTTGCGGACAGGCCGGAGTTGGTGTTCAGCAACAATTGCCTGAAGATCGGGTTGCTGGCTGCGCCAATGGCGCGGGCGTTGCTGCCGACACTGCCCGCCTCAATACGTGGAACGATGAGGCCGCGGGTATCCTGATTGACCAGATAGCGCCGGACACGATTGACGAGCTCTTCTCGAACTGCGGCGGGGAAGGCCCCGTCGATGATGATGGCCTCGAAGTCGATCACGGAGCAGACGGAGAGGGCCGCCTTGGCCAGCTCCTGTGCCGTCTGGCCCAGCCATGGATCGACATAGCGCGAGATGGCCTCCCAATCCTGAGGTTCCTGCCAGAGGAGAAGTGGGTCAAGCCCGGCCTCGACCAGTCGCGCCTCGAGCAGATGGATCGAAGCAACGTCGATCAATTGGCGGCTTTCACCCAGGGGACCGGTGCTGCGCATGGAGCCGAGAGCTCCGGCGTTGCCCTGATGGCCTTCAAATACCGTGTTGTTGATGACCACGCCGCCGCCAATGAAGGAGCCGATGAAGAAGTAGGCATAGTCCTCGAAGGACTTGTCGTCGCCGTAGAGATGCTCGGCCTGACAGGCCGCTGTCGCGTCATTGAGGGCGAAAACGGGCAGGTTGGAGAACCGGGCGACCTCTTTTGCAAAGTTGATGTCCTTCCAGAGCCGGAATTTTTCCGCCGGGGCTCCGGCAAGGCCATGCCAGCGCCAGAGCTCGAAGGGAGCCCCGATGCCGATGCCACAGACGCGCTTGCGCATCAGTGGGTCGAGCGTGTCGAGAATGGCCGTCATGGCTTCGTCAAGAAAGCTGAAGATCTGGTCGGGCAGGGGGTAGTCGTAGGTGATGTTTGCCTGCTGCCGCACAGCTCCTGCAAAGTCCAACAATAGCAGATCGGCACTGCGACGCCCGATCTTGAGGCCGAAGGAAAAGACCCCATCGGGGCAGAGCGCCATGGGGATCGATGGTTTACCAACCCGGCCACGGATCGGCTTGCCGCGCATGAGCAGACCATCCCGCTCGAGCTTGCGCAGAATCACCGAAACGGTTTGCGTTGAAAGACCTACATATCGCGAGAGCTCGATGCCAGGCATGGCACCATGCCTTTGAATCATCGACAAAATCAGCCGCTCGTTATAGTCGCGGACACCGCTCTGATTGAAGCCGCTTCGAAGCGATATGACTTTCTCATTGTGCATGGAGATGACCATATTCAACTCTGCAGGAATATGGAAGATAGCATGTCACTATTTAATAAATAAAGTTTATTTATTAATTGACACGAGCAAAATCATGTGGCTTGCTGGGGAGCAACCTGAGGTCGATAGGCCGCACAGGTCTGGACTGGGAGGAGCCATGTCCAGGAGGACAAATGAATATTCGGAGGAACTCATGAAGAAACTTGCCACCAGTATTGCGCTTGCAACCCTGCTTGCCAGCGGCGGAGCGCAGGCCGCAGATGTCAGCGCCTGCCTGATCACCAAGACCGATACCAACCCGTTTTTTGTCAAGATGCGCGAAGGGGCCGAAGCCAAGGCCAAGGAACTCGGCATCAAGCTCAACAGCTATGCGGGCAAGATCGATGGTGACCATGAAACTCAAGTTGCTGCGATCGAGACCTGCATCGCAGATGGCGCGAAGGGGATACTGCTCACCGCTTCTGACACCAGCTCGATTGTTCCTGCCGTTCAGCAGGCGCGCGATGCCGGGCTTCTGGTGATTGCGCTCGACACGCCGCTTGATCCGATCGACGCCGCCGACATGACTTTCGCGACTGACAACTTTCTGGCGGGCGAGCTGATCGGCAAATGGGCTGCCGCGTCTCTGGGTGACGACGCTGCGAATGCCAAAATCGCAATGCTCGATCTTGCTGTGAGCCAGCCGACGGTTGGTGTATTGCGCGATCAGGGCTTCCTGAAGGGCTTTGGTATTGATCTGGGTGATCCCAACAGATGGGGCGATGAAACCGACGCTCGGATCGTTGGCAATGATGTGACTGCTGGCAACGAGGAAGGTGGCCGCAAGGCAATGGAGAACCTTCTCGCCAAGGATCCTATGGTCAACGTGGTTTACACCATCAACGAGCCTGCCGCTGCCGGGGCCTATGAAGCGCTGAAGGCCATCGGGCGCGAGAATGACGTGCTCATCGTTTCGGTTGATGGCGGCTGCCCGGGCGTGGCCAACATCAAGGACGGCATCATCGGCGCGACCTCGCAGCAATATCCGCTGCTGATGGCCTCCAAGGGCATCGAAGCCATTGCGGCATGGGCCAAGGACGGCACCAAGCCACAGGCAACTGAAGGTAAGAACTTCTTCGACACCGGTGTGTCGCTCGTCACCGACAAACCGGCTGACGGCGTTGAAAGCATCGACACCAAAGAGGGCGCCAATCTCTGCTGGGGTTGATGCCATCTCTTGAAAACGAGCCGGTTCGGGGTGGCGCAATCCACCCCGAACGCGGTTGATTTTGGTGTAATCCGGGGAGGAGGAGAGTCTTGTCCCAAACCCAGAATTTTGAAGCCATTGCCTCCGGCGCGAAGTCTGAGGTCGCTTCATTCAATGCAAGAAAGAAGGGGCCTGCGGAACGCTTTCAACATGCCCTGCATACGACGCCAGCGCTTGTCCCCCTGATCGTGCTTGTCGCGTCGATCGTCATTTTTGGGCTTCTGCTCGGCAGCAAATTCTTCTCGCCCTTTGCCCTGACGTTGATCCTGCAGCAGGTGCAGATCGTCGGTATCGTAGCGGCGGCGCAGAGCCTCGTGATCCTGACCGCGGGGATTGACCTCAGCGTCGGGGCCATTGCGGTCATTTCGTCCGTCATCATGGGGCAGTTTGCCTTTCGCTATGGTTTGCCGACCGAGATTTCGATCCTGTGTGGTCTCATCTTTGGTACTGGTATCGGCGCGGTGAACGGCTGGCTGGTGGCGGTCATGAAGCTGCCGCCCTTTATCGTGTCGCTCGGCATGTGGCAAATCGTGCTGGCGGCAAACTTCCTCTATTCGGCCAACGAGACCATTCGCAGTCAGGAAATCGCCAAGGACGCGCCCTTGCTGCAGTTCCTCGGTGAGAAGATCAACATCGGCGGCGCCATCTTTACCTATGGCGTGATCTTCATGCTGCTGCTGGTGATACTGCTTGCCTATGTGCTGAGGCACACGGCCTGGGGGCGCCATGTCTATGCGGTGGGTGATGATCCGGAAGCGGCGGAGCTTTCGGGCGTCAATGTCCGCAAAACCCTGATCTCGGTCTATGCATTGTGCGGCCTGATTTGTGGCTTTGCCGGGTGGGCCCTGATCGGGCGTATCGGTTCGGTCTCTCCCACCTCCGGGCAGTTGCTCAACATTGAAAGCATCACGGCTGTGGTGATCGGCGGGATCTCGCTGTTCGGCGGGCGTGGTTCGATTCTCGGCACTTTCTTTGGCGCACTGATCGTTGGCGTCTTCACCCTCGGACTGCGCCTGCTCGGGGCTGACGCACAATGGACCTTCCTGTTGATCGGGGCGCTCATCATTGCGGCCGTGGCCGTGGACCAGTGGATCAGAAAGGTAGCGGGATAATGGACCCTATTCTCAAGGCTCGTGGTCTCAGCAAGCGCTATGGCCGCGTCACGGCGCTCGACGAATGCGATTTCGATCTGATGCCCGGTGAAATCCTCGCGGTCATCGGTGACAACGGAGCGGGCAAGAGCTCGCTAATCAAGGCGATTTCCGGGGCGATGATCCCGGACGCGGGCGTCATCACGCTGGAAGGGCAACAGGTGAACTTCACCTCGCCCATTCAGGCAAGGGAAGCGGGCATCGAGACCGTCTATCAGACCCTTGCCATGTCTCCGGCGCTGTCCATCGCGGACAATATGTTCATGGGGCGCGAGCTTCGCAAACCGGGGTTCAGGGGAGCATGGCTCAGACAGCTCGACCGAACCCGAATGGAAGAGATCGCCCGTGAGAAGCTGAGCGAGCTTGGCCTGATGACCATCCAGAACATCAATCAGGCCGTCGAAACCCTGTCAGGTGGACAGAGGCAGGGGGTGGCCGTTGCGCGGGCAGCGGCGTTCGGTTCGAAGGTGATCATCCTTGACGAGCCGACGGCTGCACTCGGGGTGAAAGAAAGCCGACGAGTGCTGGAGCTGATCCTCGATGTCAAGGCGCGCGGCATTCCGATTATCCTGATCAGCCACAACATGCCGCATGTGTTCGAGGTTGCAGATCGCATCCACGTTCATCGTCTGGGCAAGCGCCTTTGTGTGATTGACCCGAAGGACTACACCATGTCCGATGCGGTAGCCTTCATGACCGGAGCCATGGATGCTCCTGCCGAGGCCGCATGACGATCGATCGGGAAAAGGAAGCGGATGGGCTGTTGGAGCAGATTCTGGCCGCCCGTCCCAATGGCCATCGCCGTCTTGTCGCTCTTGCCGGACCGCCGGCGAGTGGCAAGTCGACCCTTGCCGAGTATCTGGCCGAGAGGCTGCGCAATCAGGGCCACTCCGCCAAGGTGGTACCGATGGATGGCTTTCACCTTCACAATCAGATCCTGCTTGATCGGGGGCTGTTGTCGCGCAAGGGGGCACCCGAAACCTTCGACGTTGCTGGATTCGTCGCTCTTGTGATGAGGTTGACGGAGAAGCGGGAGATCATTTGTCCGGTCTTTGACAGGGACAGGGATATCGCCATAGCCGGGGCGGAGGTGGTGCCGGAAGACTGCCAGACGGTCATTCTGGAGGGCAACTATCTGTTGTTTGATGCGCCGGGCTGGCGTGACTTGAAGGACTATTGGTCTCTGTCTGTCCGGCTTGATGTCCCTCTTGATGTCCTGCGCGAGCGGCTCATCAAGCGCTGGCTTGTCCATGGCTTGATGCCTGAACAGGCGGAAAAGCGGGCAGAAGAGAATGATTTGAGAAATGCCGCTGTCGTCAATGACAGGCATCTTGAAGCCGACATTGTCTTCTAAATGAGGGGGAGTGGCACCTGATCACTCCCCTTCAAACGGCACTTGTAGTCATCCGATGCGCAGAGTCGAGGAGATCAGGGGGGGCGCTGGGCGCCTTTTGTCCGGCCTTTCCGGCCGACATTTCAACAGCTGCGCAAGTTTTTCTCAGAAATATTTCAGCAAAACGCATGAGCTTTTTTACCGCTGTGATTTGACAATTCGCGCCTGTCGAGAAAATTTTGTGTCGTTTTTGTGACGACCACTTGGCTGGCGCCTGTACACGATCTGGATTATGAGCTGAAATTTGCAACTTTTGCTTTAAGTGGCGGTTAAACCAA
Organism: uncultured Cohaesibacter sp.; assembly: GCF_963662805.1. Lineage (NCBI taxonomy): Bacteria > Pseudomonadati > Pseudomonadota > Alphaproteobacteria > Hyphomicrobiales > Cohaesibacteraceae > Cohaesibacter > uncultured Cohaesibacter sp. The sequence continues at coordinate 59,678 of NZ_OY759849.1, read as the reverse complement.
TCCATCCCAGCGGGAAAAACACAGCATAAAATTGATACAAAATTGCGTTTTGCACTTGTTGGTTTCAGTTGGTGATTTGTGGTTGCGATTTCAATAGTAAGGTGTTGAATTTTATGTGATTTTGATCTCACATTTTGTTGAATGAAATGGGAGTTTTCGTTCCTTGAATGAACGGGTTTGGATGGCTATTTCAGCATTGTCACCGAGACAAACGAGTGACGAAACAAACAATCTAAAAGGAAGAAAACAATGAAAAAATCAGCTACCGTTCTTTCCGCATTCGCTTTTGCTGCTCTTGCTCTGAGCGCTCCTGCAATGGCTGCTAGCCAGACCAACACCCAGTCCCTGAGCACTGCTCAGGTCAAACAGCTCATTCAGGAAAATGGTGCTGTCGTTCTGTCCACCAGTGCAAACACCTTCGACCGTTATGTTGCCAATCCGGGTGATTGCTTCCGAGGTCAGACCGCTTCTGTAGCATATGTTCCGACCGCAGACTCCAGCTCTGCTCAGGTAGGCTTCACTTGCTCGGTTGACTCCATCGACTAAGCCTAGACGACGGCCATTCCCCCGTATCGGGCCGTTATCAAGTATGAGTGTTATCGCCTCGGCAGGGCATCTTCAGATGTCCTGCCGAGGCGTTTTTATGTCGAATGGAGTGAGGGGGCAAACTGTCCGCTCTGTTTGAAAATCATGTATGCCGCCGATCAGGCCCGCCACAGATGCACGAGGTATCGAGAGGAAAATTATTTTTTCGTTTTATCCAACTTCCAACTATGGTTATTTGAGGCAGACCTGAATAATTCAATGATAAGTTGATTGTGTGGATTTTGATTGTTTTATCCTATTGCCCTCTCAATACACCGAGTGATTGTTTCAGCTCGTCCCCTTCGAGTTTTTACTGTGACCTCTGATCGATGAAGGTCTCAATCACTCTTCATAGGTTGGTGCGCATCCTGCGAGCCGGGGTTGGCATGCTGATCGGCATGGCGACCTATCCAATTGCTTGGTATTTTTGCTTTAGCCCCAAGGATGCTTTGGCTCGGGCGGTTGCGGATCTCCTGATGATTGGCTTCTACGGGACGGACATCAACTCCCCGTCAGCGCGGCTACTTGCCCGACAGGCAGCCCGAGGGCAGGTGGGAGCCGTCTTTTTTGTCGCGCAAAATATCCGCAACAAGGGCAATTTTCCTGCGCTTGTGCGCCTTTTCAGCGGAGGCCCGGCACGACCAATGCTCGCCGTTGACCATGAGGGGGGAGCCGTGCAGCGATTGCGCCCAGGGCATGGCGATTTTGTCCGTGTGCCCGCAGCCCGAACGACAGCGCTACAGCGCAGCCCGGAGGAGGCTCGCGACATCTATGCGCGGGCTGGCGAGGACCTCATTCGTGCCGGTTTCACGATCAATTTCGGTCCTGTTCTGGATGTCGACGACCCGAACAATCCCGCAATTGGCCGCTGGGCGCGGGCTTTCTCATCTGATCCCGAGGTGATTGCGACATACGGGGAGGCATTTGTCGAGGGGTTCTCAAGCGTTGGTGTGCTGTGCGTTGCGAAGCATTTCCCCGGACATGGCCATGCGGTGGATGACAGTCATTTCGGGGCAGCCAATATTTCCGACACATGGACCAAGCTTGAATTGGAGCCCTTTGTGCGGTTGATCAAGTCGCCTCATGCTCCGCCGATGATCATGACCGGGCATCTTCGGCTTGACCAGATCGAACCGAGCCATCTGCCCGCAACGGTATCCAAGCCGATCGTTACCGGTTTGCTGCGGGAGCGGCTTGGCTATCAGGGCGTGATCGTTACCGACGATATCGACATGGATGCGGTTCGCCATTTCATGGACCGGAAGGATGCCGTCATTCAGGCGCTTGCGGCGGGCAGCGACATCGTGATGATCAAGAATCTGTTCGGATATGATCCGTTTTTGCCGCAACGGGCGGTGCGGTGGATCCGGCAGGCGATCCGGGACGGGCGTTTGAGTGAGGATGCCATCATGGCTTCGGCTGAACGGGTCCAGGCGATGAGGCGCTGGAGCGAGGCTAAAACCGTAGCTGCCCAAAAGTCTGCCAAGTGACTGCGCCAGCGTGCAAATCGGGACGTCAGGGACATGGCTCCTGACGATTGGAAGCCATGTCCATGTCTCACAAAGAGCGAGAATCAATCGTCGCCTTCGGGTTCCTCACCGATAGAGACGAGTTTAGCGCTGTAGGTTTTCTCACCAAGGCGTTCGATCAGGTCAAGCTGCAGTTCCAGCCAGCCTTTATGGCCTTCCTCATCAAGAACGATCTCTTCAAACAGGGGCCTTCGAGCCGATGTCGCCCATATCGTAGGCTTCCTTTGAGGCCTTGGCATAGGTCTCGATGGCGTCTTCCTCGTCTGCAAGATCGGCCTTGAACAGTTCGACCAGTGAGTCGTGAAGGATGGGGGATTTTTCGAAGGCAAGTTCCGGGGTGCCTTTAAGATAGAGGATACGCTCGATGAAGCGATCAGAGTGGCCCCATTCTTCCTTCATTTCTTCGCGCATCTGGTCGGCGAGCTTGGTCAAACCCCAGTCATCAAAGCCGTTGGGCATTGAGCTGATACTGATGGGCCGCGCTCATTTCCATTTGCAGGGCTTTGTTGAGATTGGCGATGGTGCTTGTGTTGGACATGGTTGAAACCTTTGGTTTCCGAAGATGGTCTCTCATTGTCCATATAGTGTCCGGCATCCCCCTCTGCGGCGCGTTGACCCGCTTCAATTAAGGGAAGAGCAATTTGTCGCACCTAAGATGCCTGTTATGTGCCAATCTGTGAGCGGCTCTGTCTCAGACCCGCACTGTGTGGTGGGGAGGTGCAAAGCCCATACTGGACGGGCTTTGCGGGATTTCTTTGTTGTTTCAACGCTCAGTTGGCGACAATCTTGACGTTGAACAGGGCGCTCGGCTCTGCGGCCATCAGTTTGGCCACCATGCCATGCTTGAAGTTCTGGTAGGCGGCCTGACTTGCCGCATCGCCCTTGCGGGGCTGGAAGGCCTTCACATTGTCGCGGAATTCGTCGGTGAAATAGCCTTCCACCGGCCAGAGACCGATCCGATTGCCACCATATTCAAACTCGAAATAGAAGCGGCCAATCAGGGCTTCCGGGGCTTCCATCGGCAGATCTTCCGTCTTGACCGTGATGTTGGCCGCGTTGCGAGTGCTGCCGCGCAGGACTAGCTCGATGATGTCAGTGACACCCGGGCCGGGGAAGCCAACCTGAACCTTCACTTCGTTGCGTTCCGCCAGCGCGTCAGGCGACAGAACTTCGAAGGCGCAAGTGAGCATCTGGAACATCAAGGCCGAGGCGATGATCTGGTCGGGGCCTGCATAGCGCACGAAGTCGGCGCGGGTGAAGGCGAGGGGGCAGTCGGCCTCTTTGAGATCAATGGTTGGCTCGTGGCGTTTCTCGATACCATAAGGGTTGGTCATGGGCCTACTCCATTGCGCTCGGCATGACGACATCATCGAGATCGACGACCTGTTTAATCAGATCATTGGCAACGAGAAAATCCATGTCGGCTTTCATGCTGTCGAGATCGTCCTGGGCAAGGCTGGTGGTGTAGCCTGCCCAGTCGGCGAGTTTGGTGGCGTCCTCAATGGAGATATTCTTCTCTTTGGCTCCCAGTGCGATGGCCTCATCGCGGTTGGCATCGATAAAGGCTTGCGCTTCCTTGTGCACCTTGATCACACGTTCGACGAGATCTGGATGGGCTTCAACAAACGCGGCGGAAGAAGCGAGGACCAGCTTCGGGGTGACGAGGCCGGATGCTGTGGTCACCACATGGGCGCCTTCTTCGACGGACTTGATCACCAGCGACGCGGCAAGAAGAGCGGCATCAACGTTGCCAGAGAGCATCGCGGCGCGGGCCTTTGGTAGATCCATCGAAACGAACTTTACATCGTTCTGTTCAAGGCCTGCCTTATCGACCGCTGCGACCAGCATTTGATGCAGAACGGTGCCTTTGGGTCCGGCGACGGTCTTGCCTTTCAGATCTTCAATGGTTTTTGGGCCGTCCTTGCCTGCAACCAGTGCGAAGGTTTCGGAGGGACGGGAGACGGCTGAGACGATCTTGACCGGGTTTCCTGCTGCATTGGCCATCAGCACGGAGGTGGAATTCATCACCATGCCGAAATCGAGGGATCCGGCGGCCATGGCCTGTGCCTGCTTGGCACCAGAGGTGATTTCGTGCCAGTTGACGGTGATGCCATCCTTCCCGAATTCCTTCTCGAGGCGGCCCTGCAATTTGGTGACCATGACCTGAAGGTTGAAAGGCGAGGTTACGTAAGAGACGTTGATTTCCTTGACGTCGGCGGCGAAGCTTGCTGCAGCGAACATGGTCAGGCCGACCGTTGCTGCGAGGGTTGCGGCGAGGCCGCGTTGTAGTGACTTCAGCATGAACTGACTTCTCCGTTGGTGCTGTTGAATGGCTGTTATTGGTGTGTGGGTTCGGATCGTTTGGTGACCAGTTGGCGCAAATGGCGCTGAATGGTGCGGATGTCCGCGTCGTCCGGATCTCTTGGCTTGGCGAGCCTGATCGGGCAGTCCTCAACAATCCCGCCCTGTTCCATCACAACCACGCGGTCGGCGAGTTTCACCGCCTCTTCGAGATCGTGGGTGACGAACAGGATGGTGCAGGGGTTATTGTCATGGAGGGAAAGCAACAGATCGTGCATGTCCATGCGGGTGAGGGCATCAAGGGATGCAAAAGGCTCATCCATCAGAAGAAGCCGCGGCTCCTGCAGCAGGGCCCGGCCCAGTGCTGCCCTTTGGGCCATGCCGCCGGAGAGGGCTGCCGGTTTGCTCTTGGCAAAAGGTGTGAGGTCAAGGGCGGCAATCATTCGGGCAACGCGCCTGATTTTTTCCGCCTTTGCCATGTTCCTGTTTGCTTGAAGGGCCAGCAGCAGATTCTGCTCGAGAGTTGCCCATGGCAGCAGTCGATGATCTTGGAAGACCACGGCTGAGTGGGTTGCCAGATCCGGGGGAGGATGGTCCCACTTTCTGGCGAAACCAGTCCGGCGAGGCAGTGCAGCAGCGTTGTCTTGCCACAGCCGGAGCGTCCGACGAGAGCGACGATCTCATGCTCGGCAATGGAAAGCGACAGGTTGTGAAGCACCCGGTTCCGGGTGTCGCCTGTCTGGGAAAAGCTCCTGCTGAGGCCGAGGATTTCGACGGGGTTTTGATGATTGATCATGTCCATCAGAAAATCCCCCCGAGCATCCTTTGCCGGTCATCCCTTGGCAGCATCCGGCGGAAAATGGCGTCAAGGATCATCCCCGTCAGCGCAATGACGATGATGCCGACGAAGATCCGGTCGGTTCGGGCCAACTCCTCTGAGTCTAGAATGAGATAGCCAAGGCCCGCGCTGGCGGCGATCAGCTCGGCGCCGACCAGTGCGCGCCAGGCATAGCCAAAGCCGAGGCGCAATCCCGTTGCGAGGCCAGCGCTGGCACCGGGGATGAGCACGAAGCGGACGCGCTCGAGGGGGCTGAGATTGAGGGTTTGCGCCATCTGGAGCAGTTTGGGATCGACGGTCTGCAGCGCTGTCAGGGCCGACAAATAGACCGGGAAGAAGCTCGCCAGCACAATGACGGCGAGCTTTGAGCCTTCACCAATGCCGAACCAGAGAATGAGCACCGGAACCAGCGCCAGAGGGGGGATAACGCGGATGGCTTCGAGCGGCAGGAAGGTCATGCGTCGGGCGAGAGGGAAGCGGTAGTTGAGCGCGGCGAGCAGCAGAGCGGACAGGCCAGAGAGGGCAAAGCCGATCAGCACACGCATCAGGCTGACGCCGAGATGTTCGGCGAGCAGGCCCTTGCCCCAGAGATCAACCGCAGCAGTCCAGACCTCGATCGGCGGCGGCAACAGATAGGCGTTGAACCAGCCATGGGTCGAGCCAAGATGCCAGACCAGCAAAAGCAGACCCGGCAGGATCAGAATAGTCGCCAGAGCAGGGGGGCGTATGCTGCGCCTTTCAGCGGAGCTCCGGAGGTCCGATGGCCGCATGATGAACACTGATTTCCGATCACTATTTCGCTAAAAACCCGGATGGACAAGGCACCGGCACACTGATAATTTGAGTTTTTTACTCATGTATATACATAAGCAAAATTGAGTCAATAACTCAACTTTTTGTGTCTAGCGATTTTGTGTTGGTGGTGCGTGAAGCGTTCATCTAACGGTTTGTAACGATGATGCTTTTCAGGCCCGAGCGAAGTTTTGTCGCAGGTTGGGAGTGCCGTGACAGCCTCAGAGGGCAGGCTGGGCTACGGCTTGTCGGGATAAGGTGCGTGGCTGGAGCTTGCTACGAACGCTTGAAAATGACGATCAGATTGTTGGCGGGCATATCGACAACCTTGCTGAGCTCCAAGCCGTTGCGCCCTGCCGCGTCCACCACGTCTTCAAGGTGGCGGATGCCCCATTCAGGGTCGCGGGATCTGAGCGAGGCATCAAACTCGACATTGCTGGCAACAAAGGGGCGGCTTTCCTGACGATAGGGGCCATAGAGGATGATCTGGCCTCCCTTTGGCAACATCAATCCGGCTTGCCTGAAGAGGCCTTCTGTCGCGGCCCACGGGCTGATGTGGATCATGTTGATGACGAGGATCGCCTCGGCCTTGATTACGGGCCAGTTGTCACCCGTTGTATCGATGTCGAGGGCGGGTTGATATTGTCGAGCTGGGCTTCCTCGGACCAGGCTGCGATGGAGGCGCGGGCCTCTGGCGACGGATCGGATGGCTGCCAGATGAGGCCGGGGAGGTTGGCGGCAAAGTGGATCACATGCTCGCCGGAGCCACTGGCGATTTCCAGAACGGTTCCCGTCTCCGGCAGGACCTCGCGGAGCACGGCGAGGATCGGCTCCCGGTTGCGCAGGGTGGAGGGGTAGAACAGCTTCTGGTCTTGCATTGAAGGCTCCTGCGGCGGGCGGGTTTTGAGTTGGCGTCAGCCGTGTCTGTAATCTGTGTCCTCGGAGCAAAGGTTTCAATCACCAATCGCCACCAATCGCCAGCTATGGCTTGAAAACCGGACGGGAGTGCGTTGAGGACTTCCCGTCCCGTTGGTGTCCTGAAGATCAGTCCGTGATCTGCCGGGTGCGGCCCGAAACGCGGACGGGTGCTCCCGGTGTGTCGTCGAGCTCAACCTTGATCAGGGATGGGCTGCCCATATCCTCGCCCTGCCGGATGGTGAACTGTCCGCCGTGAGGCCAACCCGCATCACGCAGGTAGCCGGCAAAGGCAGCGGCCGCTGCACCGGTCGCAGGGTCTTCGAGCACGCCGCCGGATGCAAAGGCATTGCGGGCGACGAATGTGCGAGTGTCTTCGATGAAAACCAGCATCACCGTGATGAGGCCCAGTTGGCGCATGAGATTGCGCCCGGCGTCCAGATCGTAGGTCATGGCGGCGAGCCTTGAGCGGTCCTTCAACGGCAGCAGGATATGATCCGCACCACCATGAATGCGGGCCGGAGCGAGTCGCGGGTCGAGGTCGGCTTCCGTCAAGCCGAACAGGGAGAGAAGAGCCTGCAGATCCGCGTTTGACACCGGCTGGCTGTTGGTTGGTGGGGACTGGAGCGTCGCAAACATGCCTTCAGAGGTCTCTTCGACATCGACCGTGATGGAGGCGTTGTTGAGCATCAGGGCATAGGTGCCCGCACCCTTGCGCTCACCAAGCGCCGCGCCGAGGGCAATCGTTGCGTGACCGCAGAAGGGTACCTCGGATTCGGGCGAGAAATAGCGTACCCGCCACGAGGAGCCGCTGTCATCTTCAGGGACGGCGAAGGCCGTTTCCGAATAGCCGACATCTGCGGCGATGCGTGCCATGTCTTTTTCGTCAGCCGTTTCGTTGAGCAGGACCACGCCTGCGGGGTTGCCCCCTGATGTGCCTTGGCTGAAGGCTGCGATTCTTTGTATGTTCATGAAAATCTCCTGTCTGTGTTTGGACGGAGTTTAGCGGTTGGCCGGGGTTGCGTCCTCACGATGCCGATGGCAAATTTGACGAATTGCTTTTGCTTCGTCGGTTATGGGTTTGGAGTTCTTTCATGTCAAAAGTGCTGGATAGCATTGATTGCAAGATCATCGAGATTCTCGAAACCGAGGGGCGGATGAGCCTTGCCGATATTGGCAAGCAGGTCGATCTAACCGGCCCTGCGGTAGGGGAACGCCTTCGGGCCTTGCGCGATCAGGGTTATATTGCCAGCTTTGGCGCAAAGGTCGATTTGCGTGCGCTCGGTTACTCCATTCAAGCGCTGGTGCGGATCAAGCCCCGCAGTGGCCAGATTCACATGGTCGAGAAGATGATCGAGGAACAGCCGCGGTTTCTGTCCTGTGATCGCGTGACAGGTGACGACTGCTATGTGGCGCGATTGGCCATTGCGGATGTTTCGGAGCTCGATGACATCCTGATCCCGTTCCATGAACGGGCGGAGACGCATACCTCGATCGTCAAATCGTCGCTGTTTGCAAACCGTCTGCCGCCTCTGCGCCCGAACAAGTGAACCGGTATCAGGCCGCGCCGAGATATTCCGCTATGACTTCGGTGACGAGCGCATGGTCCTCCACCTGTGGCAGGCCGGACACCGTGATCGTGCCGATCACCGCTCCACCCTTGAGCCTGATAGGGAAGCAGCCACCGTGAGGGGCGAACTGGTTGGGCGGCAGGTGAAAGCGTGTCTCCAATACGGTGTCGGACAGCTTGCACAACAGGCCCATGTAGAGGGAGCTGTGATGGAACCGGCCCACGACGCGCTTCTTGCGTTCAATCCACTCGGCATTGTCGGGGGTGGCGCCTTCCATGGCCATGTGGAACAGGCAATGCCCGGCGCAAGTGATGTCGATGGCGATGGGCAGAGACCGTTCTTTGGCGAGCGCCACGAACCTGTTGCCCAGCGTGTGGGCGGTCGCGACCGAGAAGTCTTCAAAGCGAAGCTCATCTTCCTGCGTCGTGATCGCGGCCAGCAGATCGGTGTCATTCAGTTCGGTCAACTTGGTCACGTGTCAATCCTTATGTTGCTGGCCTTGCGTTGTTGGCCAAGTGTTGTGGGCCGCGCGTCGTTGGGCTTCAACGAGCTAAATCTGCGTCAGAGGCTAGGAAGTGTCTTACTCCTACGCAAGACACTTCCGTTCCGAGCCAGACTTTTCTGGATGAAAAAGGCTGTTTCAAGCCACCAATTTGATGTTGGCTCGGATCAGTTCCGCACGCTGATCTGCGGTGATGCCGGGGTCCGTGACCACGGTGTCGATGCCGTCGAGCGCTGAGAAGGAGGCGGCCTTGACCTTGCCGATCTTGGTCGAGTCGAGCACCAGAATGCGCGACTCGGCGCGGGACATGACCATCTGTTTGATGCGCACTTCGTGAAAGTTCGAGCAGCTGAGGCCGTTCTGGAAATGCAGGCCACCCGCCGAAATGAAGGCCTTGTTGATGCCGATCTTGGAGAGCATCTCGAGCGACTCATCGCTGGCAAAGGATGCGGACGAGGGGTGATATTCGCCGCCGAGCAGGATGACCTTGAGATTTGGTTTCTTGCAGATGATTTCCGCCACGTTGACGGAATAACAGATCACGGTGAGTGGCATGGTGGCCGAGAGTGCCGAGGCGAGGTAGGGCATGGTAGTGCCGCAATCCAGAAAGATCACGTCGCCGGGCTCGATGAGGCTCGCTGCTACCCGGCAGGCTGCGCGCTTTTGCTCGACGTTCGTGCTGTTTTCACGATGCAGAAAATAAGCGCGGCTGGAGGAGGGCTCTCCTGTGCTGACGATATGCCCACCCAAAAAGGAAAAGCGGTCCTCGGCAGAGGCGACATCCCGGCGGACGGTCATCTCGGACACGCCCAACATGCCAGCCGCTTCCTTGAGATGAAGAACGCGTCCCTCTTCGAGTGCATTTGCCAGTTGGTTCAGTCGGGTTTGTCGTCGGGTCTGCATAGCGGTCTGCTTTTTGGTTGAGCCCTTATCGATATTGCCAGTTGCCGAGCCTCTTTATAGCCGATCTGCGTCTGCTGGCTAGTCTCAATGGTGTTATATTCTTCACAAGGTATTTTTACAAATTGACACTATTGACGTCAATATGTGAATATGCTCTCAGTAAATGTTATAATTGTAACATGTGTTAACAACTCGTTGTTTTTGCATGTTGGAATACAGGAGTCACTCACCATGGCATCTCACGGGGCCGACCTGACAGCGGAGGAACTGGCAGGATATATCGATCATACGATTCTTGCGCCGCAGGCGACGCGCGAAGAGGTGGAGCGGATTTGCAAGGAAGCGCTCGAGCACAAGTTCTGTTCGGTCTGTGTTAATCCGATTCACATTCCTTTCGTCGCAGAGCAGCTCAAGGGCAGCTCCGTGCTGACCTGCTCGGTCATCGGTTTTCCGCTTGGTGCCATTCCGACGTCCCTCAAATGCGAGGAAACCAAGTGGGTTGTGGCCAACGGCGCACAGGAAGTGGACATGGTGATTTCCGTCGGTGATCTGAAGGCTGGCAATTCTGACTATGTTCTTGAGGACATTGCGGCGGTCAAGAAAGCCTGTGGTGATGCGGCACTCAAGGTGATCATCGAGACCTGCCTTCTCACCGACGACGAGAAGAAACTTGCCTGCCAGCTTTCCGTCAAGGCTGGCGCCGACTTCGTCAAGACATCGACCGGTTTCATGAGCGCAGGGGCAACTGCCGAGGACATTGCCCTGATGCGCGCTGAAGTCGGTCCCGATCTCGGGGTCAAGGCATCGGGGGGCGTTCGCACCAAACAAGACGCCCTCAAAATGATCAAGGCAGGCGCATCGCGTCTGGGCGCCAGCGCCAGCATAGCCATCATTTCCGGCTGATGCCCTTTTAGGGAAGGCACCGCAGACTTGGAGGAAAGCGGTGCCATCTTTCCCACCACTCAAGAGAAGACTTAGACAATCCTAGGGAGGAATATATGAAGTCTCTGTTCTCATCAATGCTCGTCGCGGCTGCGCTTGTGGCCGGGCCTGCTTTGGCTGACGGTCCTGTCGACACAAGCAAAGTGCGCAAGGACATCTACAAGAGCGAAACGGGCAAGGAATATTCCATTGCTACGGTCGTCAAGGTTGATGGTATTGCCTGGTTCGACCGCATGCGTGACGGTGTCAAGCAGTTCGGCTCGGAAACCGGACATGACACCTGGATGCTTGGCCCAAGTCAGGCTGATGCTGCCGCACAGGTGCAGATCGTCGAAAACCTCATCGCACAGGGCGTCGATGCCATCGCTATCGTTCCCTTCTCCGTTGAGGCTGTCGAGCCTGTTCTGAAAAAAGCACGTGATCGCGGCATCGTTGTCGTTGCTCACGAAGCGTCCAACATCAAGAATGCGGACTTTGTTCTGGAAGCTTTCGACAACCATGCCTATGGTGCGAAGCTGATGGAAGTTCTTGGTGGCTACATGAACGGTGAGGGCAAGTATGCCGCGACCGTTGGCAGTCTGACCTCGAAATCCCAGAACGAGTGGATTGACGGCGCCATCGACTATCAGAAGAAAAACTTCCCTGATATGGAGCTGGTCACCGAGCGTCTGGAAACCTATGACGACGCCAACACTGACTACAACAAGCTCAAAGAAACCCTCACCACCTATCCCGATCTCAAAGGGATCGTCGGTGGCCCGATGCCAACATCTGCTGGCGCCGGTCGTCTGATTGCTGAACGTGGTCTCAAAGACAAGCTCTTCTTTGCCGGTACCGGCCTTGTGTCTGTGGCTGGTGAATATCTTGCCAACGACGATATCCAGTATATCCAGTTCTGGGATCCTGCTGTTGCCGGTTATGCGATGAACGTGGTCGCAGTGATGGCTCTTGAAGGCAAAACCGACGAGATCAAGGCTGGTCTTGATCTGGGTCTGCCGGGCTACACCGATCTGATCACTCCGGTGGCGGATCAACCCAACCTGCTGTATGGCGCTGGCTGGGTCGGTGTGACCAAGGACAACATGGACGAATATAACTTCTAACCATGACGCCTCGGGCGAGGGAGTTGCATGCGCATCTTCCTCGCCTCTACCCTTTCCAAACTTCAACCGCCTGGTTTGCACATGCCTGAAGCGTTCATTGAACTGCGCGGCATCGGGAAGCAATTCCTTGGTCTGCGCGCACTGGACGACGTTTCCCTGACCATCAACAAGGGCGAGATACATTGTCTCGCCGGTGAAAATGGTTCGGGGAAGTCCACCCTTATCAAAATCATTTCCGGGGTCTATCAGCCCACATCCGGTGAGATCGTCATCGATGGCGAGACGGTTGAACACCTCTCTCCCATCGAGTCCGTCAACCGCGCAATTCAGGTGATCTATCAGGACTTCTCCCTGTTCGGCAATCTGACCGTAGCGGAGAATCTGGCACTGAATACGGAGCTGCGCGAGAAGACCAAACTCGTCAGCTGGCGTCGGGTCCGAAAGCTGGCCCGTGAGGCTCTGGACCGGCTGGGGGTCGATATCGATCTTGATGCCGATGTGGAGAGCCTGCCGACCTCAAGCAAACAGCTTGTCGCCATTGCGCGCGCCCTGATGTCCGATGCCAAGCTCATCATCATGGACGAGCCGACGACGGCTCTGACGGGCAAGGAAGTCGAGACGCTGTTCCGGATCGTGCGGGACATCCAGAGCCGCGGTATTGCCATCCTGTTCGTCTCGCACAAGATGCGCGAGATGCTCGAGATTTCCGAACGTCTGACCGTGATCCGCAACGGCAAGAAAGTCGCCGAAGGCCAGACGAGCGAATTTGACGAAGCCTCGGTGATCCGTCACATGACGGGGCTCGATATCGCCATCGAACCCTATCGCAAGGCACCGCCTGCCAAAGACGAGACGCCAAGGCTTGACGTGCGCGGTCTGACGCTGCCGGGCAATTATGAGGACATCAATCTCTCGCTCTATCCGGGTGAAATCGTTGGTGTCTCCGGTCTGCTTGGCTCTGGTCGGACGGAGCTGGCGCTCAGCCTGTTCGGGATGCTGCCGGCCAAGAGCGGTTCGATCCGTATTGACGGCAACAGCGTCTCACTCGACAGCGTGCAGGATGCCATCGAGCAGGGGATTGCCTATGTGCCCGAGGATCGCCTGACGGAAGGGCTGTTCCTCACCCAGTCGATCAAGCGCAACATTATCGCAACCTCGCTCGACAGCATGGCCAAGGGCGGTGTCATCGACATGGCCCGAAGCGATGCGGTGGCCAACGAGACCATTGCCTCGATGCAGATCGCGACGCCAAGTGCCGACAAGATGGTCGGCGAGCTGTCGGGTGGCAACGCCCAACGCGTTGTGCTGGGGCGCTGGCTGCTGACCAACGCCAAGGTGATGATCCTCAACGGTCCCACCGTTGGAGTGGACGTCGGCTCCAAGGCGGAGATCCACAAGAAGATCAGGGAGTTGGTCAGGTCACATGGCCTTGCCGTGCTGATGATCTCGGATGACGTGCTCGAGCTTGCGCAGAATTGCAGCCGGGTCGTCCTCATGCACCGCGGACGGTTCGTCGAGGAACTGGAAGGCGATGCCATCCTCGAAGATGTGATCAGCAACAAGCTGAAGTCGTTCACGTAAGGACAAAGCCATGAAACTCTTCAAAAGATCTGAATTTGTCATTGCGGCCATCCTTCTGCTTGCCATGGTCCTGATCGGACTGATCAACCCCGCTTTCTGGCAGCTCGACAATATCTTCTCACTTCTGCGCAGCAACGTGATCATTGGCATCATGGCGCTCGGGGTTCTCATCGTGATGATCTCCGGCGGCATCGATGTCTCCTTTCCAGCCTTTGCTGTGGCGGCGATGTATCTCACCGTCAAGGCGATGATCTATCTCGGCTATGACGGGGTGATCATTCCCTTCCTTGCAGCGGCAACCATGGGCATGCTGTTTGGCTGCCTCAATGCCTTCTTCGTCTACAAGTTCCGCATGATCCCGCTGATCGTGACGTTGGGCACAGGCAGCATGGTCAAGGGCTTCCTGCTCGGTGTCGTCGGCACCAGCATGATCAACATCAACAAGATGCCTGATGCGCTGATCGAGTTTGCCAAGACGGAAGTCATCTCCATGACCAAGCCCGATGGCACCCACTTCGGTCTGACGGCCATGGTGCTGATCTATGTCGGTCTTGCCGTGCTCGTGCATCTGGTGCTGCGCTACACAATGATCGGTCGCAGCGTTTATGCGCTCGGTGGGGACGGGGAAGCGGCTAAGCGTGTCGGATTCGACATGCGCAAGACGATTTTCTTCATCTACTGCTTTGCCGGAATGCTTGCCGGGTTCGGGGGCCTCTTGCACAGTGGCATGATCTGGCTTGCCAACCCGCGTGATTTCGTCGGGCTTGAGCTTGACGTGATTGCCGCCGTCGTTCTGGGTGGGGCGAGTATCTTCGGCGGGCGCGGCTCGGTGCTTGGCACCATGCTTGGCGTCTTCATCCTGGTTATGGTCAAGAACAGCCTGATCATCATGAAGGTGGAAACCACCTGGCAAAGGGTCGTGGTCGGTATCGTGATCCTCATAGCCACGGCCATTACGGCCTGGCGCGATCGCAAACGTAACGTGTGAGGAGAGAGATCATGAAATTCTCCATGGATTTTCGCAGCATGGTCAATCGCGAGAACAACATTCTGCAATTGATCATGATGACCGTGCTGATCTTTGTCATCATGACGGCGTTGAGCCCGGACAAGTTCCTGCGTTACTACAATTTTGAATCCATCACCTATCTGTTCCCGGAGCTCGGCCTTCTGTCCATTGCGATGATGATTGCCATGCTCACCGGTGGGATTGACCTTTCCGTGGTCGGGATCGCCAACCTGTCGGGGATTCTGTCAGGTGTGCTGTTCCACTATCTCACTGGCGAGATGGGCATGGAAGCCAATGGGGCGATGGTTGTGCTCGGGGTCTGTCTGTCGCTGGGGGTCGGTCTTGTTGCCGGGGCGCTCAATGGCTTTCTGATCACCAAGCTCAACATCATTCCCATTCTGGCGACGCTGGGGACGGGACAGGTCTTTGTCGGGCTGGCTCTGGTGCTGACTGGCGGTCCGGCGATTGTCGGCTTCCCCGAGGCATGGGCGTGGCTAGGCAATGGCAAGATTCTCGGGATTGCTGTGCCGTTCCTGCTGTTCCTGCTTGTTGCGGGCTGCGTGGCCTTCCTGCTGACGCGGACGACCATCGGGGTGAACCTGATGCTGATCGGCTCCAACCCTCGGGCGGCGGTCTTTGCCGGGCTGAAGAAGTCACGCATGATTCTCTACAGCTACATGCTGTCGGGTGTTCTGGCCAGCATGGCGGGGATCATCCTGTCCGGGCGTACCAATGCGGCCAAGTCGGACTATGGCACCTCCTATCTGTTGCAGGCGGTTCTGATTGCCGTTCTGGGCGGCACGAACCCTGCGGGCGGCAAGGGGACGGTCGCAGGCGTTTCCATCGCGGTGGTGGCCCTGATGCTGCTGTCGAGCGGGTTCCAGATTCTTCGCTTCAGCAACCATCTGATCGATTTCATCTGGGGGGCTTTCCTGCTGCTGGTGATTGCGATCAACGCTTTCAAGAACAGGGCACGCTAGCGCCACTGACACTCAAGCTTGCCGCCCTGTCCTTGTGGATCAACGGGCGGCGGCTTCAATCTAATCAAAAGACACCGTGGATGGTGGCCACCTCGTTCCTGCCATTGGCCAGTGTTCACGGACAGATGGAGGAAAATGCGATGACACCGGTAGAAGTATCCCTTCGCAAGGTGGACTTTGCCAGCCATGAACAGATGCTCGCCAGCTTTGCGGGCATGACGGCTTCGAGCTTCCGATATGATAGCGGCATCGAGGCGCTGCGCCTCAGTAACGACCGGGGGCATCTGGTCATTCTTCCCTATTATGGGCAGATGATCTGGGATGCGGTGTTCGACGGGGTCGATCTGACCATGAAGAACATGTTTTCCCAGCCAAAGCCTGCTCACGATATCGCAGGCACCTATGGCTGTTTTGCCTTCCATTCCGGCCTGTTGCGCAATGGCTGTCCGTCCCCTGATGACACGCATGCGCTGCATGGGGAAATGCCGGTTGCCGCCATGGACAGTGCCGGTCTCTCCTTTGGTGAGGATGCCGAGGGGCCGTATCTCGCGGTGGTCGGAAGCTGCGAATATGTCATGGGTTTTGGCGATCATTATCTGGTGCGGCCCAAGGTGGTCTTGCGGCCGGACATGACCCTTTTTGACATGTGCATGGATGTCGAGAACCTTGGTGGTGCTCCGATGGACCTGATGTATATGTGCCATGTCAACTTCGCCTTCTATGACGGCGCACGGATCGTTCAACCTGCGCCCTTCACGCCGGATCGCACCATTGTGCGCACGGCTGTGCCGGGGCATGTGCAGACGACGCCGGAGTATCTCTCCTTCATTGATGATTTGGCAAAGGATCCGTCCGGGCTTGAGGTGCTGGATGAGCCGGAACGGTACAATCCCGAACAGGTTCTCTATGTCAAGGGCGTGGGCGCAGATGGTGATGGTAATACGGCCTCGCTGATGCGCCGCCGCGAAGGAGATGGCTTTCATATCGCCTACAATCGGGAAGACTTCCCGCAGACGGTGCGCTGGATACTCGTCAATTCCGACCAGCAGGTCGCAGCCTTTGCCCTGCCGTCCACTTGCGAGCCGGAAGGCTATCTTGCGGAGAAGAAGAAGGGCAACGTGCGCCAGCTGGCACCCGGCGAGGGGGCGAGCTTTGCTGTGCGCCTGGGCTATATGACCAGCCCCGAAGCCGACGAGGCCGAAGCGCATATCCGCAGCCTCTGAGCGGGATGGTGGATCAGGACAACACGCAATTCAAGGGAAGAAACCATGTCAGGAAAAATCGCCGTAGTCGGCAGCAATATGGTGGATCTGATCACCTATGTGAACCGGATGCCCGGGCCGGGCGAGACGCTCGAAGCACCTACCTTCAGTCTTGGCTGTGGTGGCAAGGGGGCCAATCAGGCAGTGGCTGCGGCCAAGCTCGGCGCCAATGTGATGATGGTGACGCGCGTCGGGGATGACATCTTTGCCGACAACACCATTCGCAATTTCGAGGATCTGGGCATCGATACGCGGCACACGGTCAAGGTGCCAGACACGTCGTCCGGCGTTGCTCCCATTTTCGTCGAGGAAACCGGCGAGAACAGCATCCTGATCGTCAAGGGTGCCAACGAGGCACTGACACCGGCGGAGGTTGACAAGGCCGCCGAAGACCTCAAGCAGTGCGATCTCATCGTGATGCAGCTCGAGGTGCCGCTCGAAACCGTCTATCACACCATCGCTTTCGGAGCGAAGCACAGTATTCCGACGCTTCTCAATCCGGCTCCGGCCCAACCGGGGCTCGATGTCTCGAAGATCACGGACGTGACTTTCCTTGTGCCGAACGAAAGTGAGCTGGAACTGCTCACAGGCATGAAAGTGACGGATGAAGACAGTGCGGAGGCCGCTGCCCGCAGCCTGATGGACAAGGGCATCAAGACGGTGATCGTCACGCTCGGCTCGAAGGGTGCGCTTCTTCTCACCACTGACGGGCGCAAGCATATCTCGCCGATCAAGGTTGCCGCCAAGGACACGACCGGGGCAGGGGATTCTTTCATTGGTTGCTTTGCTCACTATTATACCCGGGACGGGGATTTGGAGGCTGCACTCAACATGGCGGTGCGCTATGCCGCTGATGCGATCACCCGGCCAGGAACCCAGAAATCCTATGCCACTGCGGAAGAGTTCGCTGCCTTTCTTGCTGGCCTTGAGGCCTGAGGCCGGTCAAGGCAGCCCTTGAAGCAATAGCAACTAACGAATGTGATCAGGTGCCGGCGCTTTTGCGTCGGCACTTTTTTGTTGGTACGGCATCATTTTTGTATGCAATCCGACGCTGAAAATTCTGTTGTACCCGTTCAAAACTGGTACCAGTGGCTACCAAAATTGAATAAAAATTCATATAAGAAAATAAATCACAGCTATTTTTCTGAATTGGATTGGCTGATTTCTGCCATTTGCAGATGGCACTTAGAAATTCTCCGTTGACTTTTGGCGAGAAAATCGGCATCAAATAGATCAACAAGAAAAAAAAGTTAGAACTGAATAAATATGCAAATACCAAAGCTGGAGCCTAAAATGGACATCTTGGAACTGCGTAAGATGGCAAACAAAATTCGCCGCAGAGATTTGCGAGCGGTTTTTGAGGCAGGAGCAGGGCATGTCGGTGGGGAGATGTCTGTGACTGACCTTCTGACGGCTCTCTACTTCAAGGTTCTGAATGTCGATCCGACCAATCCGAAGGACCCGCAGCGCGACCGCTTCATTCTGAGCAAGGGCCACGCGGCGCTTGCTCTTTATGTCACGCTGTCCGAGCGCGGGTTTATCGATCCTGAAGAAATCTCGACGTTCCTCAAACCGCACTCCAACCTGAACGGCCATCCGAACCGCAACAAGGTTGCTGGCGTCGAAACCAACACCGGCCCGCTCGGTCATGGACTGCCAATTGCGGTTGGCATGGCCAAGGCAGCCAAGATCGCCGGTGACAGCTGGAAGACCTATGTCATCACCGGCGATGGGGAAATGCAGGAAGGCAGCAACTGGGAAGCGATCATGTCGGCAGCCCAGTTCAAGCTCGACAATCTAACCCTCATTATTGATCACAACCGCCTTCAGCAGGGGGCGACCCTTGCTGAGACGAACAATCTTGCGCCGCTGCCTCCCAAGCTTGAGGCTTTTGGCTGGGTTGTGCAGGAAATCAACGGCAATGACATGCAGGAGATCTGCGATGCGCTGGATCCATCCCGTGTCGTTGCGGGCAAACCCCGCTGCATCGTCGCCCACACGAACAAGGGAAATGGCATTTCTTTCATGTCGGACAATGTGGCCTGGCATCACAAGGTGCCAAACGAAGAGCAATACAAGCAGGCTATGGCCGAGCTGGAGGAGGCAATTCAATGAGTCAGTCGGCAGAAAAACTTCATGATTGCCGTGACGCCTTCACTCAGACTCTTGAAGCGATGGCGGTTGGCAATACGGATATTGTTGCTGTTTGCAACGACTCCGTCGGTTCATCCAAGCTGAATGGTTTCAAGGAGAAATTCCCCGAGCGGCTGGTCAATGTCGGTATTGCCGAGCAGACGATGATCGGTGTCGGTGCGGGTCTTGCCAATGGTGGGCGTATTCCTTTTGTCTGCGGTGCAGCCTGTTTCCTTACCGGACGGGCGCTCGAACAGATCAAGGCCGATGTCGCCTATTCCAATACCAATGTGAAGCTGGTTGGTATCAGCTCGGGCATGGCCTACGGGCCGCTTGGTCCGACGCACCATTCCACTGAGGATTTCGCCTGGGTTCGTGCCCTGCCCAACGTGCCGGTTGTGGCTCCCTGTGATCCTGTCGAGACTGCGTCGGCTGTTGCCTATGCGGTTGAGCATGAAGGTCCGATCTTCCTGCGCCTCAGTCGTGATGGCGTGCCTGATCTGCTCCCTGCCGATCACAAGTTCGAGCTCGGTAAGGCAGTGGTGTTGCGTGACGGCAAGGACGTCTCGTTGATCACCAACGGGACCTTGACGCATCGCGCCATGAAGGCAGCCAAGCTTTTGGAGGCTGACGGCATCTCGGCCAGAGTGATCAACATGGCGACCGTGCGTCCCATCGATCAGGACGCGATTGTCGCTGCTGCCGAAGAGACCGGCGCGATTGTCACCTGCGAAGAACACACGACTTTTGGTGGCCTTGGGAGCGCTGTGGCCGAAGTGGTCGTCGAGACCTCTCCGGTTCCCATGAAGCGCCTTGGTGTGCCGGGAATTTTCGTTCCCACGGGAAGCGCGAACTTCCTTCTGGATGAGTTCGGTATGTCGCCAGAAGGAATTGCGGACCATGCCAAGGAGCTCATGAAGCGAAAGAGTTAAGGCTGTGGGGCCGTCCTTCCCTCCCGGGTTCAGGGACAGATCAATTTAAAGGCACTCCAAATTGGTATGGTCTGTTTGAAATATGAACTCGGAAGGGGAGGTCTTCAAGCTGGCCGCAAAGCTCGACCTTCAGTGGTTTGCAAAGGCAACACTTGGAGGTTGGTCAAGGGATTATCCTACATATTGGTTCGGTCCGATTTGTGAGATAATTATTTTGAGATGAATATTAATTCATCTAACGGTACCAAGGATTGGGTTATTCAGTCTCACAATTTTTGATACCCAAAACTCGAGGATTTTTGCGAAATTTCTCGCTCGTAAAGATTGATTGGTGCTCGACTATTCCCGGGCTTGAATCTTGACGAGAGAGGTTAAATGAGCAAAAATTCAAAATTACAAGACACTGAATAAATATTCAGTGCTTGGATCTCACCCCCTTCCTATCCTTGGGGGCCATCTTGCGAGGGAGGACTTCCGCATGAAAAAACATCTCAAGTGGGCCGCTGCCGGCCTTATCGCTTCCGGAGTTGCCTTGACGGCTCCGATGGCACTTGCCTTCGATCAGGCTGATCTGATCAAGCCAATCGACAAAAAACTGACCTTTGTCTTCATCCCGAAAGTGATCCATCCGTGGTACGAAGTGGTGAAGGCCGGTGCTCAGGCTGCTGCCGATGAATTCAAGGCTCAGAACATCGACGTTGAAGTGCGTTGGGACGAGCCGCCGCAAGCCGATGTTGCGGACCACAACCGCCGCATCGAAACCAACATTGGTCGTCAGCCTGATGGCCTTGCAGTGTCCTGCCTTGATCCGTCCACCAACACCCAGATCCTCAAGGAAGCCGTTGCTGCTGGCGTCAATGTCGTGACCTTTGATACCTACTGCTCCGACGACTTCAACTTCGTCGGTCACAAGGGCGACGCTCAGGATGGTGCCGACCTTGCCAAATTCCTTGCCGAGAAAATCGGTGATGAAGGCAAAGTTGGTATTCTTGCAGGCAGCCTGACCGCTGAAAACCATGCTTCCCGCGTTCGTGGCTTCAAAGAAGAAATGGCCAAGCATCCGAACATCGAAGTCGTGTTCGAACAGCCTGACGATGACGATCTCGAAAAAGCCGTTAGCCTGACCGAGAATGCTCTGCAGGCCAATCCGGACCTGAAAGGTCTCTTCGGTGCCAACGCTTCCAACCCGATCGGTGCAGCGCGCGCCGTGGTCAATGCTGGCAAAACCGGCGAAGTCCAGATCGTTGGCATGGACGACCTGCCTGAAACCCTCCAGTTCGTCAAAGATGGCGTGATTGCAGGTGTGAAAGCGCAGCGTCAGTGGGAAATCGGTTACTGGTGCGTCAAATACATGGTCGCCATGAACCAGAACCACACCGTGCCGCATGAACATGCAACGGGTTCGCAGATCATGACTAAAGAGCTGCTGAAAGACTAATCCGTGGCGAATTGCATGGCGGCTTCTCGCCGCCATGCCCTGGTTGTGAGGAAAGCTATGCAGCAGATTTGTTTTGAGGCGCGCAATGTCTCCAAATCGTTCGGCGTTGTTCAGGCGCTAAGCGAAGTGTCCCTGAATGTCGGCCTTGGCGAAGTGCACGCGATCATCGGGGAAAATGGTGCTGGTAAAAGCACTCTGATGAACCTCTTTTGTGGTCGCCTTTTACCGACCACTGGCGAGCTTTTCCGCAATGGAAACAAGGTCTCGTTCGAAACACCCATCGATGCACAGAATGCAGGCATCGCCATCGCTCCTCAGGAGATCAACCTTGTTCCTCTCTTGAGTGTTGCCGAGAATGTTCTGCTGGGGGCTCAGGTCTCCGATGTGAAGGGCATCAACTGGCAGAAGACCCGCGAGAAGGCGATTCTCAGCCTCAAGCAGATCGATGAAACCATCGATCCTGATGCTGCGGTTTATACCTTGAGCAAGGCACAACAGCAGCTCGTTCAGATTGCGCGTGCTGTGGCAACCAATGCCGAAATCCTGATTTTCGACGAGCCGACTGCCGCATTGACCAAGCGGGAATCCGACCGTCTCTTCGAATTCATTCATCGGTTCCGTGCGGATGGTGGAGCGATCTTCTACATCTCTCACCGTCTCGACGAAATTCTGGCGCTGTCGGATCGCATCTCGGTTCTGCGCGATGGCCAGTATGTCGGCGAGCTGGATCCGCACAAGACCAACAAGGACGAAATGGTCAACTTCATGGCTGGCCGCGATGTTGGCGGACGTGTCATTCAGCGCCGCAAGCGTGAGCTTGGCGAGGTTGTGCTGAAAGTCGATGGCCTGACCAGACCCGGCGAGTTTCAGGATATCAGTCTGGAGCTGCGCAAGGGAGAAGTTCTCGGTGTTGCCGGCCTTGTTGGCGCAGGCCGGACCGAACTGGGTCGCTGCCTTTACGGTGTGACCAAAGCCACTGCCGGGACTGTCGAGGTCTTTGGCAAGAAACAAACCTTTAAGCACCCCGCAGACGCCATTGCTGCCGGGCTTGTGTATCTCCCCGAAGAGCGCAAGCACGATGGCATCTTTCCCCTGATGACGATTGCCGAGAACATGGGCATCGCCACTTTGGAAAAATGGCGGAGCATTCTGGGCATCAAGTTTGCCTCGATGCTCAAGGAAGTGGATTCCTACGTCAAGAGAATCCCGATCAAGATCGGCGAAACCAGTGACCTCATCACCAGTCTGAGTGGCGGCAACCAGCAAAAAGTCATTCTCGCCCGCTGGCTGATGGGGGAGAGCCGAATTCTTATTCTTGATGAACCGACGCGCGGTATCGACGTCAATGCGAAACTTGAAATTCAGACGTTGCTTCGGGAGTTGGCCGATGAAGGCCTCTCGATTGTCTACATCTCGTCTGAACTGCAGGAAGTGCTGGACGTTTCTGACCGCATTCTTGTCATGCACGAGGGCCATGCCAAAGGGACCGTCCGTGCCACTGAAGCGACGCAGGAATCTCTGCTTGCGTTGGCTATGAGCTGAATTTAGGAGATCAAAAATGAACGAAGCAGCTACGTCAACGTCTCGTCAGGAAGGCTTCAGCTGGAAAACGCCGTTGCTCAAATTCTGGAACTGGGAAGCCAGTGGTATTCTGGTCGCCCTGATTGTCCTCTGTATCATCTTGTCCTTTGCGACGCCGTCCTTCCTGTCGCAATATAACCTCAGCGTTGTTGCCCGTCAGGCATCCTTTGTGGGTCTTGTGGCTCTGGGGCAGACACTGGTCCTTCTGACCGGTGGCATCGACCTGTCGGTTGGTACAGCCGCCGGTCTCTCGGCCATCGTTGGCTCACTGATGCTGACCACTACCGGCATTCACCCTTATGCGGTTCTGCCGCTGACTGCGGGCTTCGGCTTCCTTCTGGGCTGCATCAATGGCTTCTTCATTGCCAAGCTGAAACTCAATCCCTTCATCGTTACGCTTGCCTCTGGTGAGGTCTTTGCTGGTGCGACGCTGGTGATTACCAAAGGCTACCCGATCCGCCCGCTTGGTGAGACTTTCCGGGTGTTCGGGCAGGGCAGCGTCATGGGTGTTCCCGTTCCGGTGATCATCTTTCTCGCAATCGGTGCCGTCCTGACGTTCGTTTTGCTGCGGACCCGCTTTGGCCGCAACATCTACGCAGTTGGCGGCAACCAGGATGCAGCGACGCTGGTGGGGATCCGTGTCTGGCGGGTGCAGTTCATCGTCTTCGGCCTTGCCGGGATGTGTGCAGCGCTGGCAGGTATGCTCTATGCAAGCCGCATGGACTCTGGGCAGCCCTCTGTTGGTGAAGGCTGGCTGATGGGTGCCATCACCGCTGCCATCATCGGCGGGACGAGCCTGAGTGGCGGGCAGGGTACCGTGATCGGTACGGTCTTTGGTGCCTTGCTTATGGCGGTTCTTGCCAACGGTATCGTGCTGATGAACGTCTCGGGCTACTGGGAGCGTGTCATCATCGGTATAGTGGTCATGATCGCCATTCTGGTGGATTTGTTCCGGCGCAAACGCTGATCCCGACCGACTACATTCGACATTGCTGAAAAGCGGCCCTCAGGCCGCTTTTCTTGTTCTTGAGGCCAAAAGAAAGGGGGCTTTGCGGCCCCCTTCGCATTTACTGTGGTTGCTCCAGTCAGAGTTCGTCGGAAGCCCCGTCCGAGGCGAAATAGTCTCTGGTGAGCTTGAAGACGACCGGGCTCAGCAGAGCCAGAGCGATCAGGTTCGGAATAGCCATCATGGCGTTCAATGTGTCAGCCAGCAGCCAGATAAAGCCGAGATCAGCCGTCGCTCCGAAATAGATCATGACGATCCAGGCGATGCGATAGGCGATCAGCACCTTGGCACCGAACAGGTAACCAACGCATTTCTCACCATAGAAGGACCAGCCGAGAATGGTGGTGAAGGCAAAGAGCGACAGGGCAATGGCAATCACATAGCCACCAACTCCCGGCAGGGAGCTTTCGAAGGCAAGGGACGTCAGGGCCGCGCCGGATTCGCCGCTGGTCCATGCGCCGGTGGTGACGATCGCAAGGCCGGTGATCGAGCAAACGATGATCGTGTCGATGAAGGTGCCGAGCATGGCGACGAGGCCCTGATTGACCGGGCCTTTGGTGGCGGCTGCGGCATGAGCGATCGGCGCGGAGCCGAGACCTGCCTCGTTCGAGAAGACGCCTCGGGCTACACCAAAGCGGATGGCCGCCCAGACCGCTGCACCGGCAAAGCCACCCTCGGCAGCAGACGGTGTGAAGGCATGGGTGAAGACGAGGGCAAGAGCCGAGCCGATTTCGCCAATGTTGAGGAGCAGCACCAGCAGGCCAGCCACGATGTAGGAGACAGCCATGAAGGGCACCAGTTTGCCCGCTACGGCACCAATGCGGGTGATGCCACCCAAGATGACCAGTGCAGTCAGAACCATCAGGATGACGCCGGTGATGGAGGTGTTAAGGCCGAAGTTGGTCTCAAGCACCTGAGCCACACCGTTGGCCTGCACACCATTGCCGATGCCGAAGGCTGCTATGGCTCCAAAGAGGGCAAAGGCAAAGCCCAGCCAGCGCCAGTTCTGGCCCAAGCCGTTCTTGATGTAATACATCGGGCCGCCAACGAAGTTGCCGAGGGCATCCTGCTCGCGATATTTCACCGCGCAGACAGCCTCCGCGTATTTGGTGGCCATGCCGATGAGGGCGGTCATCCACATCCAGAACAGGGCGCCCGGTCCACCAAGGAAGACAGCTGTGGCCACCCCGGCGATGTTGCCCGTGCCGATGGTTGCGGAGAGGGACGTCATGAGGGCGTTGAAGGGACTGATCTGCCCGTCGCCCTGTTCCTCCCGACCCTTGAACAGAAGACGAAATCCCGTCCCGAGATTCAGGATCGGCATGAATTTCAGACCGACTTGCAGAAAGAAGCCGACGCCGAGGATTAAAACCAGCATCAATGGTCCCCAGACAATGCCATTGATACTATTTACTATTGAATTCAACGCTTCCATGGACTTCCTCTCTTTGCGCTTTTCTTATGATTTTCTGATCACGACAGGCTGTCGCGTCAGGTAAATTTTGTGTTTACATGGCTGGGTGGTCTGGTCAAGCTAGTCGATTGATCCACATAGGTAATTTCTCTTATAGCGGGTCGAAAACACACAGGGACTAACCACAACCGGACTATGTCCGACTTCCCCACTTCACTGGTTCGCTATAGAAGGGGAGGAACGAGGGCAGGCAATGCCAGAAATCAAAGACGGGTCAATACCCCATGAAAATAGACAGCCTTTTGAAAGATACCTGGATTTCTGTGACCAATGTCTTCAAGCCATCGACAATCATGGGAACCTATCCCGCGAATGGTATCATGACCCATGTGCTGGGGCTGTCGACCTGGAGAGGTCTGGTTCCGAATTGGTTTCCCGACAAGAACCTATGCTTTCACAGTCGTTTCATGCTGGGCTCGACACGTCGACGCTTCATCGAGCATTTGAAACGCCATCCCGGCGACGAGATCCTTGTCTGGGGTTACAAGGTTCATCCCGAGATACTCGATGCGGCTCAGCGCAACGGAAACCCTGTGGTGTTCGTCGAGGACGGCTTCATTCGCTCGGTCAAGCTGGGGGGCGCGATCACACCGCCGCTGTCGATTGTCGCGGATCGTCAGGCCCTCTATTTCGATGCCCGCAGCCGCACGGATCTTGAGGATCTTCTCAACAGCTATGATTTTGGTGAGGATCCCGATCTTGTTGAACGGGCAAGAGCGGTCATGGGGACTGTGCTCGGAGCAGGGATCAGCAAATACAATAGCAGTTCCGGTGATATTGTCGATTTTGACAAGATCGCAGAGGGGCGCAAAAAGATTCTCGTGGTCGGTCAGGTCGAGGATGATGCCTCAATCCGGTTTGGATGCAATAGGCAAATGACCAACAATGATCTGGTCAGGATCGCACATGAAGAAAACCCGGATTGCTTGATCATCTACAAGCCCCATCCGGATGTCCTTTATGGCTACCGCTCGCAAATGAGCGATCCGGAGGAGGTGAAGGATATTGCCTTGATCCTCA
Source organism: uncultured Cohaesibacter sp. (assembly GCF_963662805.1). NCBI lineage: Bacteria > Pseudomonadati > Pseudomonadota > Alphaproteobacteria > Hyphomicrobiales > Cohaesibacteraceae > Cohaesibacter > uncultured Cohaesibacter sp. The sequence goes on along the minus strand of NZ_OY759849.1, from coordinate 33,281 downwards.
GAGAGCCCTGGCAGCTCTCAAGGGTGTTTGCCGCGGTCGATCACGTCTACACGATGACATCTCTCGCAGGCTTTGAGGCTTTGATGCGCGGTCTGTCGGTGACCTGTCTGGGGGCACCCTTTTATTCCGGCTGGGGGCTGACCGATGACAGACAGCTCACGGGGCGACGCAATCGGACGCTGACGATCGAACAGGTGTTTGCGATTTGCTATATTCTCTATCCGAGATATTTTGACCCTGTCAAACGCGAGTTGATCTCCATCGAGGAGGCTCTCGGTCTGCTTCAGCGAATGATCGAGAGCCATCGCCAAAAGACCTAGATGTGCATTTTGGTGTTTCCAGACACCTTGCGACACAGAATCAAGGAGCTCCCAAGAGTGTTGTGATTGATTCCAAACTTATGCGGATGCCGTTGATTTCATGGGACAAGGTTCTTCACAGACGGGACTGTGAATTGTGGCCTTGTTGCCACTTTTCCCAAGCTCCTTCATTTTGTGGTTTTAGAAAGGCAATTTTGTTAGGCTGATTTGCTGTACAAAAGGTTAGACAGTTGCTAACAAGTTTCGTGGCCTGCTTTGCTGCCGGTTCGAAAAGTCCGAATTCAGAACGTGAGTGTCCTTGCGATGTTTAGAATTTTGAGTGTTCTCTTACTCTCCATCGCGGTTTCCGCATGCGCCATCACTCCTCGTGAAGGGCCTACGAGCGGGGAGATTAAGCAGCAGAGCAACGAGCAGGACTACGTCATCGTGGACGTGAACGCAGAGGTGGTCGATAGCCTGTCCGCGTTCCAACCGGTCGGCCTGTCCAAACAGTTTTCAAACTCGCGCCGCCGTCACACGGTTTCGACCGTTGGGGTGGGCGACGTTCTTACGGTTACCGTGCATGAGGCTGATCGCGGCGGTCTGTTTTCGAGCGACAATGGCAAGAGTGCAAGTTTCCCCAGTGTGGAAGTCGACGCCAATGGCGACATCTCGATCCCCTATGCTGGCCTGATCAAGGTCAAGGGCAAGACACCGCTGCAAATTCAGGATCTGATTGTCGAGAATCTCGAAGGCAAGGCCATTCAGCCGCAGGCCATGGTGATGGTCAAACAGAATGAAAGCAACGTTGCGACATTGAGTGGCGATGTTGCCAAACCAGGAATCTATCCGGTCACCTCCGAAAACCTGCGCCTGATGGATCTCGTGGCGCTTGCTGGAGGCACCCGATATCCTGCTCGTGAGACCTATGTCACGCTGATGCGCGGCAAGCAGCAGGGCATTCAGATGATGAAGACGATCATCGAGCAGCCTGCAGAAAACATTTACGTATCGCGCGGTGACCGGATCTATGTATCCCATGAGCCGCAACGCTTCACGGTTCTGGGTGCGGTCAAGCTTCCGTCCATCTACCCGTTCGAGACAAGCACTATTTCCGTTCTTGAGGCGATTGCCGCTGCCGGTGGCCTGATCGACGAACGTGCCGATGCAACCGGCGTCTTCGTGTTCCGCTATGAGGATCCCAAGGTTCTTGATACTCTGGGGATGCCTTACAGCCGCACTGTCCGTGGTCAGGTGCCGACGATCTATCGGATCAACATGAAGCACGCACAATCCTATTTCTATGCGCAGTCCTTCCATCTCAGAGACAAGGATTCGGTCTTTGTTACCAACGCCAAGGCGGTCGAGATTTCGAAGATCCTGCAGTTGATCGGAATGGCGACGTCGTCGGTCGGCAACGTAACCGGCACGGTCAAGGCGTTCAACTAGGGTTTGGGGCACCTGAGCTCTCAAGGCGCCATGTGGGATTAGCCTGTTGTAGGCTATCCTCTCTGGGTGTTAAGACTTATGGGGTCTGTTTTCCCTGAATCGGGTGGACGGATTGCTCCGGGTTGTCTGGTTGCCCAAAGCTTGCCAAAAATACATTGCTTTATGATGTTGATTCGAAGTCGGGCGCCGTTGAGAGCATTTGAAACATGATTGTAGATCTTGATTGGCCCCAGTTGAAACGCGGAGCCTATCGCCAGCGCTCCGCCATCTGGGCACTCGTTTTCAAGGAATTCAAGATCAGGCTTGGCAAGAGCCGTATCGGCTTGTTCTGGACGCTGGTGCAGCCGATGACGAGCATGGTCATGATGGCGTTCATTCGCCTTGCCTCTGGGACCACCGAAATTCACCAGATCGACGTCGTGCTTTTCATCGGGATGGGCTTTGTGATCTTCAATGCCTTCCGGCCGGGTATCAACTTTATCCCCCAGTCGATCTCGTCAAATCAGGGCCTGCTCAACTATCCGCAGGTCAAACCGATCGACACGATCATAGCGCGTTTCATTCTGTCCTGCTGGCTCCATCTTCTGGCCAGCATCCTGCTCGTTTTTGTTGTTTGGTGGATCTTGGGTGATTATCCGGAATTTCCTGATCCGCTGCTGTGTGTGACGACCCTGATTATCGCCTTTCTGTTCGGATTGGGTGTGTCCTTGCCCCTGACTATTTTCGGAACGATCAACGAGAGCGTTCTGAAGTTCGTCAATATTGTTTCGATGCCGTTGATGATCCTGTCCGGGGTTATGTTCTCCATGAACGAAATGCCACAGACCGTCAGGCAGCTTTTGGCCTACAATCCTCTGGTTCATCTGATCGAAGGGTTTCGGCATGGCGCTTTCGGGGTCAGGCTGTTTCCAGAGTATAATCTGGCCTATCCCGTGTTTGTGACGATCGGTCTGTTGGGGATCGGGTTTGCACTCTATTTCATTTATCGGTTCAGGTTGTTGATGAAATGATCCGGCTTGAGAAAGTATCAAAATTCTACGCCACACCGCACGGACGGCATTATGTGTTGAGAGACGCGTCTTTCACCATTCCCGACGGTGCGCAGCTCGGGGTGCTAGGGCCGAACGGGGCAGGTAAATCCACATTGATGCGGCTGCTGTCAGGTGTCGACGTTCCAAATCACGGACGTATTCACCGGACCGGGACAATCTCTTGGCCCATGGGGCTTGCGTCCTCGATGCAGAACTCCCTGACGGGCAAGGAAAATGCCCGCTTCGCCTGTCAGATTCAAGGGGTGCCGCACCGCGAGATTCCGGCCATTGTCGATGAAATTCGCGAGTTTTCCGAGATCGGGAAGTATTTCGAAATGCCGGTGCGCACCTATTCATCTGGTATGCGTGCGCGTCTAAACTTCGGCATTGCCATGTCGTTCGAATTCGATTGCTACATCATTGACGAACTGACCGCTGTGGGGGACAAGAACTTCCGCAAGAAGAGTGCGGCGGTCTTCAAGGAAAAGCGCAAGAAGTCGGGGTTCATCAAGGTGTCGCATAACCTTGAAGAACTGACCGATGAGTGCAACATGGGCCTCGTGCTGAATAAGGGCACGGCTACCATCTATGACAATTTTCCCGATGCGCTTGAGCAATATCTGAAGAATCTGGAAGAGACGGAAGACTAGGTCCACAAGCGTGCCTGTGCTGACGTCCGAGAGTGATAACGAGAGCCTGAAGAGAATGATTGAAGATACAAAACAGCTATTGGGGGACTTCAGGTCGTCGCTAACGCTCGGCAGGTTCCTTATCCTGTTGTTGCTCGTTGTTCCGGTCGTCGTGCTGGTGATTTATGCATTCTTGATTGCAACGGACCGGTATGAGAGCCACGCGTCGGTCTATATCACCGAAGAGCAGACCCAAACCAATCCGTTGGATCTGTCCCTGTTCGGTGTGACGGGGGCGGGATCTTCACGCGACATTCTGGTTCTTAAGACCTACATCGACTCGCAAGGCATGATGCTGCAGCTCGACAAGGAGCTGGGCCTGTTGAAGCATTTCGAAAGTCATGATGCGGACTTCTTCTCACGTCTTGGCGAAGGGGCTCCTGTTGAAGATGCTTATAACTACTATCTTGCCCGCATTCAGACCGAATTCAACGACGAAGCGCAGTTGCTCGAGATTTCGGTACAGACCTTTGATGCCGACTTTTCAAAGAAAGTGCTCGATGCCATCCTGGTCTATTCGCAAACCTTCATCGACAAGCTGAACGAAAATATCCAGTCTTCGCAATTGTCCTTCTTTGATACTGCGGTGAAGGATTCGGAGAATGATCTGATTGCCGTTCGCCAGAAGCTGGCAAACTTCCAGCGCGAGAATGCGATCTATTCTACGGAACTCGCGTCTCAGACGATCTCACAGACCATCTCCAAGCTGGAACAGGAAATGGCCCAGAAACAGGCGGAACTCAGATCCCGTCTCGGAGTGTTGTCGGAGAATGCGCCAACGGTTCAGAGGATCAAGGCCGAGATTGATGCTCTGGGTCAGCAGATCAAGAATGAGACGGAACGTCTTGCATCAAAGGATGGTACATCGATCAGTCAGCTTGATTCAATCTTCCGGGAAATCCAGCTGGAGATCGAATACAAGACCTTGCGTTACAAATCCCATCTGCAATCGTATGAGCAGGCCTATATCGACACGGGGCGCCGCCTGCGCTTCCTCACCGTGGTTGAACAGCCGACTGTGGCGGAAAGTTCGCTTTATCCGCAGCGGCTCTACATCATCGTGACGGGATCGATCATTGCCCTTGCGATGTATTTCATCGTCTCGATTTCCATTGCGGTCATCCGGGAGCACGCCTGATCGGCGTCGCTCTCGCAATCCGGATGTCGTTCATGTGGGAGAGCATGGCTTTTCAGGGCTAGGTTGAGGAGCGCTTTGCTCCAGCCGCCTTCATGTCCGCGAGGAGCTTGAGCGCCTCCAGAAACTCGATTTCCTCGTTGGTCTCCGGGTTTCGATAACGCGGGTAGAGGATATAGGCTGCGGCAAATATCTCTTCGACCGAGCGCCGGGCTGTTCTTCGGGTGCAGACCTGCCTGTCCGTTGTCACGCCCCAACCTGCATAGAAGGGCATGCCATGGCAATGGACCGGAATGCCGCGGATCAAGGCTTCAAATCCGGCCAGAGACGTGATCGTGTGCACCTCATCAACCGTATCGAAGGCATCAGCGATTGAGATGTCGCCATCCAGTACCAATGCTATGTCCCTTACCTTGTTGGGATCAGACTGCGGTGGGTCCTTGCGCATGCCGCTCAAGACTTCCGGATGGGGCTTGTAGATGATTTGCGCGTCGGGATTTTGCTCTGCCACCGTGCGGACGAAGGTGTTGTTGTCAATCGGCTGATCGCACCCGAGCCGGATCGACATGTCGCCGTCGACCTGACCAATGATGAGAATCCGCTTTCTGGTCTTTGGACCATAGAGTTCGAAGACTTCAGCATCGTTCGAGATGTTGTATTTGCTCAACCGGGTCTCCAGAAGGGTGGCAATCCCCTCCTTTGCCTTACTGATCAGATCCGGGTCAGACTGGAAATCGTGGGTCTCGATCAATGTTTCCAGATCACTTGGGCCATTGGCGTCGAAATACATGTAGCCGGAGCGGTCAAAACAGAGAGAGAGCGGGACGGTGTGCCTGATGCCCAGATCGACCGAACGAATGAAGCCATCCTCCACTCGTGTGAACGGGATGTTTCTCTCATCGCAAAATTCTTTGAGAAACCTGGGACACTTGTAACTCCAGACGAAGACTTCGGACGGTCTTCTCAAGATGATCCAGCGCCATGCGATCCAAAAGGTCACGATGTTTAGATGGTTGGGACCCCATATGGCTTTGCGGTGCGGCAGCCACTTGAGGAAAAACTTCTTCCACGGGCTGAAGCCAATAATGACAAACTGCTTTTCTGTCAGTTCGCGGTGCGGTGTGTGCTGGATCGTTTCAGTTTTTCTTGGTTTCACATTGGGCACCATTCGATGATCAGAATGCCGTTTGTTCGCTTTGATGAAATTGACGCGCCTTTGGTTTTGGCCCCAAAGGTTTATTCAAACGGTATCGAGTTCGTCAGAGTCTTTGGGGTGTAAGTTATGCTGACAGGGCGGACACGTCCAGCTTGTGAGACATTGTTCCTCAGTTTCTGCCGGAGAAAAAATGTCGAAAGGCCTTTGGAGGGCGATGACGGTTGCGGCTATTCTCTTGTTACATCTCGAAAACCTGCGCGAATTTCATAATTCGATCACAAAAGTGGCGTGTTTGTTGCTTGCTGTTTTTAAACGCAGTCGGACAATTCTGCCAATTGCATCGGGAGACCGAATCTTCCGAACTGCCCCTAAGTTTCAGCCGGGCCGAAATGTCGTGACAGGGCGTCCTATCTTCTTTAAGACGATCCTGTCAAATGCGCTCGAATTTGATTTGTAGCTAGAAGAGTGATTGAAATGAAGATCGTTGTTGCCGGTATCGGATATGTAGGCCTTTCCAACGCCATTCTGTTTGCGCAAAACCATGAAGTTGTCGCGGTCGATATCGACCAGAAGAAGGTGGGCCTCGTCAATGACCGCAAGAGCCCGATCGTGGACACCGAGATCGAGGACTATCTGAGCAGCAAGCAGCTCAATCTGTCCGCTACGACAGATCCCGATGTTGCCTATCCCGGTGCCGACTTCGTCGTCGTCGCAACGCCAACCAACTACGATCCCGACACGAACTATTTTAACACCTCGTCCGTCGAGGCGGTCATCCGCGCGGTCGTTGAGCGCAATGCTGACGCGACCATCGTGATCAAGTCGACGATCCCTGTCGGATTTGTCGAGCGGGTCCGAGAAGAGTTGGGTGTCACTCAGGTGATCTTTTCGCCCGAATTCCTGCGCGAGGGGCACGCGCTTTACGATAACCTCTATCCGTCTCGCATCATCGTCGGAGAGCGGTCTGCGCGGGCGGAGACCTTTGCGCAGCTTTTGGTGGAAGGGGCGATCAAGAAGGATGTGCCGATCCTCTTCACTGATCCATCAGAGGCCGAGGCCATCAAGCTGTTTGCCAATACCTACCTTGCCATGCGGGTTGCCTATTTCAATGAGCTCGACAGCTATGCCATGGCCAATGGCATGAACACGCGCCAGATTGTCGAGGGTGTCGGGCTTGATCCGAGGATTGGCGATCATTACAACAACCCGTCCTTCGGCTATGGTGGCTATTGCCTGCCCAAGGATACCAAGCAGCTGCTCGCCAACTATTCTCAGGTGCCGCAGAACCTGATTTACGCGATTGTGGAGGCCAACACCACGCGCAAGGACTTCATCGCCGATCAGATCATCGCGGAGCGGCCCAAAACCGTCGGTGTTTACCGGCTCGTGATGAAGGCCAACTCTGACAACTTCCGCAGCTCCTCCATTCAGGGCATCATGAAGCGGATCAAAGCCAAGGGCATCGAAGTGATTGTCTATGAGCCGTCCCTGAAGGATGAGAGCTTTTTCAATTCGGTCGTCGTTGCCGACCTTGACGAATTCAAACGCCGCTCGGATATCATTGTCGCCAACCGCATGGCGGATGAAATCCGTGATGTGACCGACAAGGTCTTCACCAGAGACCTTTTCGGGTCGGATTGACCGGATTGCCATGCCCACAGCGCTTGTTACAGGTTCAGCCGGTTTCATTGGTTCCTTCGTTTGCCAGAAGCTCTTGAGCGAAGGCTGGCGGGTCGTTGGTCTTGACTGTCTGTCGGACTATTACGATGTGCAGCTCAAGCGTCGACGCGAAGCGATGCTGAAGCAGAACGAAGGCTATCGCTCCATTCACGACATGGTCGAGACGCCCGGATTGCTGATGAGCCTGTTCGAAGAGGAAAGGCCCGATGTTGTCATCCATCTGGCCGCACAGGCCGGGGTGCGTTATTCCATCGAAAACCCGCGGGCCTATCTCGAAAGCAACATAATCGGTACCTTTGAGCTGCTGGAGGCCGCGCGTGCCTTTCCGCCACAGCACATGCTGCTGGCCTCCACCTCGTCGGCCTATGGAGCCAATGAGGAGATGCCCTACCGCGAGACGGACAAGGCTGATCACCAGATGTCCTTCTACGCCGCGACGAAGAAGTCGAGCGAAAGCATGGCTCATTCCTATGCCCATCTCTTTGGGCTTCCGATCACCATGTTCCGCTTCTTCACGGTCTATGGCCCGTGGGGGCGTCCTGATATGGCGCTGTTCAAGTTCACCAAGGCGATCCTTGAGGACCAGCCGATTGATGTCTATAACCATGGCGACATGAAGCGCGACTTCACCTATGTCGAGGATCTGGTTCATGCCATCTGGTTGTTGATCGACGCCGTGCCACAACGTCCGGATGATGGTGTCGTGGAGGAGGGGGACAGCCTTTCGCCCGTCGCGCCGTTCCGTGTCGTCAATATCGGCAATTCGGATGCGGTCCAGCTGACAGACTTTATCGCGGCGATCGAAGCCTCTCTGGGCAAGACGGCGCGGCGCAATCTTCTGCCGATGCAGGCGGGAGACGTTCCGGCAACCTGGGCCGATGCCAGCCTTTTGAAAAAACTCACCGGCTACGCCCCGGATACCCCGGTGAAGGACGGCGTTGGCCGGTTCGTTGACTGGTACCGGGATTATTTCAATCTTTGATCAGCTCAGGGATTTGTGCGGGACCGAGACAAACTCGCGGCTTCCATTCTCGGCAATGCTGAGGGCGGTCAGCGCACCGCCATGGACGGCGCCCGTGTCCAGCCCTGTGGCATGAGGAAACAACGCAGGACCGTCGAGAAAGGGATTGTGGCCGAAGATGATGTGACCGAAGCGTCCGTCATAGCGCTCGGCCCAAAAGGGGTCTCCGTCCTTCTCCTTGCCTCTGGTGATGAAGGTGCCTCCTTCCTTGTCGATGAAACGGGTGTAGAGAATCTTGCGAAAGGCGTTTCGCTGCTTGCCACGGAGCGCTCTGGCTTCCTCGACGGTTTGGGGCAGGGAGAGCATGTCGCTTGTCACGCCGCCATGCAGGGCCAGAATGCCATGCTCGGGCACGCGATAGAATGGCAGGGCATTGGCGAGGAAGGTAGCGTCCTCGTGTGACAGGGTGGCATGCAGATCAACAAGGGCACGGTGGTCCTCTGCCTGTTGTCTGGCAACCGCAGGGCGCTGGCGCAGGTTGCGCCTGTAGCGCAGATAGACTTCTTCGTGGTTGCCCTCGATAAGGATGGTGCGGAAGGGGGCGTCTCGGACCAGAAGGCGTACGCGGCGGACGACGCCGGCCGGGTCCGGGCCCTTGTCCACTAGATCTCCCAGAAAGATGACCTTGTCTCCTGCTTTCAGGGCAAGCTTTTCGAGCAGGGCATCAAGCATGTCGAGCATGCCGTGAACGTCGCCGATGAAAATGTGTCGCCTTGCCATGAGAGCCTTATAGGGAAGATATGTCGGAGTTACTTCTCTATTGCATCCCGGCCTTTGACAGGCAAGGTTTTTTCGGCCTTTGCTCGCAACGCCTTTGTCGGGCAAAGGCCTTGATTGGGCCCTTGCGACCCTAAATCAGGACTTTGCATTCATGGAGTTGCATTTGGTTGTAATTCTGTTGAAAACAATCATTGATTTACTTTGTTGGCATGAAGTCGCCTCCGGGTTGCGACCCCATGGGCGGTTTGGGCGGTCAATTAAGTGGCGTGAAATCTTTGCCTGCTGAGATGTGTTCAACAAAAGCACAGGAGTGGGATATGAAAAAATATTTTCTGGCGTTGAGCATCTTTCTGACATCACAGGTTGCACATGCCTCTTCCGAGGGCAACGTAATCGAGCTGATGGATCAAGCCGACATCGAAGGCAATGTCGTGGAACTGATGATTGTCGGTTCGCATAATGCGTTGCAAATCAGTCAGGAGCTGACGGGTGGGGCGCTGAGTGGCAATGTGATGGATATCTCCATTGAAGGGGACTATAACGGCGGCCCGCTGGGCGCCAGCTTCTCGGGGCCTCTGGCAAGTAGTGGGTTGGTGCCCGGGCAATTGACCCAGATCGGTGCGAACAACCGCATGAGCATCGATGTAAACGGGTCTCACAACCTGTTTGCCTTCCTGCAGAACGGCACGAACAACGCGATTGAAGCCACCATCGAGGGGACGGGCAATCAGGCGGCCGTTCAGCAATATGGCAACAACAATCACGTCAGCATGAGCCAGGTGGGGACCGGCAACATGATCGCGATTTCCCAGCGCTCGTTCTGAGCCTCACAGCAAGACCGAGTGACCTTGAAAGAGGGGTGCTGCGCAACGCGGCGCCCCCTTTTTGTTGTGTAAGACGTGTCTTTCTGTGGATTATCTACAACGTTTCAGACAATTTCAAAGCGCTTTGAAATTGTCTGAAATCGAAAGTTTCTCTCGCACTGTCTTGCTGGAGGAGGAATCTTCGCGCATTGGAGTTCTTTCATTAGCTAATGAAAACATTGCTTTAGATGAATCTCCTTGTTTCTTTTGGCGATGATTTGCATTGGCTGTCGCTTCGTCTGTGGGAATGTGGGCGCGAATGGAAGCTGAGTTCATTTGGATGATTTCCAGAGGACTGAACCCAGAGGAGCGATTTTCGGGCGAATTATGTGAATTGGTATTCCATATAAATATCAGTTAGATGGAATATTTTCTGTGTCTGGTTTCGATGTGGTTCTGGCTCGATTTGATACGATAGTTGGGAAATTCGAAGCGCTTTGGCTAGGCAGGCAAAGCAATGTATGATAGGGACGAAACAAGAAAACAGGTCTTGTGCGCTGTCCGGTCAGAGCGGTTGGTGGACGGGTGAGCGCAAGTTGATAACAGGCGAGGGGGAGTGTCCCATGAAGTATGGCAGATTTGATGATGTCGCACGCGAGTATGTGATCACCCGACCCGACACGCCTCTTCCGTGGATCAACTATATCGGGTGCCAGAGCTATTTTGGCATTCTGTCGGCGACCGCTGGTGGTTATTCCTACTATCGCGATGCGCGCCTTCGCCGTCTGACACGTGGCCGCTACAACAATGTGCCGACGGATTTTGGCGGGCGCTATATCTATCTGCGCGACAATGCAGACGGGGATTTTTGGTCTCCGAGCTGGATGCCAACCCAGTCTGAGCTTGAAGACTATAGTTGCCGTCACGGGATGGGCTATTCCACCATCTCCTCCAAGCGCAATGGTATCCGTTCCGCCACCCGATATTTCGTGCCGCTTGATGAAACTCTCGAGATTTGGCAGGTCACCGTCTCCAACGAGCGCCTCGTCCCGGCTGATATCTCGCTGTTCTCGTCGGTGGAATTCTGCCTTTGGGAGGCGCTGGATGATGCGACCAACTTCCAGCGCAACCTGTCGACGGGGCAGGTCGAGGTCGAGGATGGCGTCATCTACCACAAAACCGAATATCGCGAACGCCGCAATCACTTTGCCTATTTCGCCTGCTCGGAAGAAATCGAGGGGTTTGATACCCAGCGCGAGGACTTCCTCGGCGCGTGGCGTGGCTGGGACAAGCCGTTGGCTGTCACTGAAGGACGTTCCCGCAATTCCATTGCACATGGCTGGTCGCCGATGGGCTCCCACCATGTCAAGCTGACGCTGGGGCCGGGCGAGACCCGCACGGTCGTCTTCGTTCTTGGCTATCACGAAAATGCCAAGGATCAGAAGTTTGACCCGCCGGGCTCCCAGCGTCTCAACAAGGCGACGGTTCTGCCGCTGATCGAGAAATATACCTCTATTGACGCGGTTGAGGAGGCTTTCGCCGCCCTTGGGCATCACTGGGACGGCTTGCTCAATGTCTATCAGGTGTCGAGCCCCGATGAGCATGCCAACCGCATGGTCAATATCTGGAATGCCTATCAGTGCATGGCGACCTTCAACATGTCGCGCTCGGCCTCGTCTTTTGAGTCCGGCATCGGGCGCGGTCTCGGCTTCCGCGATTCCAACCAGGATCTGCTCGGGTTCGTTCACATGGTGCCGTCGCGGGCGCGGGAGCGCATCCTCGATATCGCTGCGACCCAGCTCGAATCGGGCGGGGCCTATCATCAGTATCAGCCGCTCACCAAGAAGGGCAACAATGACATCGGTGGGGACTTCAACGATGATCCGCACTGGCTGATCATTGGTGTCGCTGCCTATCTGAAGGAAACCGGAGACTTTTCGATCCTTGACGAGCCGGTTATGTTCGATTGCCAGCCCGGAACCGAGGAACCGCTCTATGAGCATCTCAAGCGCTCCATCCAATATGCGCTTGATCGCAAGGGACCGCATGGTCTGCCCCTGATCGGTCGGGCGGACTGGAACGACTGTCTCAACCTCAATTGCTTCTCGGATACGCCGGGGGAAAGTTTCCAGACCACGACCAGCAAGGACGGCAAGGTCGCCGAGTCGGTCTTCATCGCCGGATTGATGGTACTGTCCGCCAGAGAGCTTGCCGACATCGCCATGGCGTCGGGGCGCGAAGAGGATTCCTACTATTACAATACCGTTTCAAACGACATGAAACAGACCATCCTTGAGCATGGCTGGGACGGGGGCTGGTTCCTTAGGGCCTACGATGACAATGGGCACAAGGTGGGCAGCCATGAGAATGATGAGGGCAAAATCTTCATCGAGTCGCAGGGCTTCTGCGTGCTGGCCGGGGTTGGGCTTGAAGATGGCAAGGCGGCCACGGCGCTCGAGTCTGTCGCCAAGCATCTGGCTACGCCGCATGGCATCGTGTTGCAGCAGCCTGCTTTCTCAAGCTATGTGATCGAGTATGGCGAGATCTCAACCTATCCGCCGGGATACAAGGAAAATGCCGGTATCTTCTGCCACAACAACCCTTGGGTCATCATCGGCGAAGCGATGCTGGGCAATGGTGATCGGGCATTCGACTATTACACCCGCATTTGCCCGTCTGCTCGCGAAGGCATATCTGATGTTCATCGTCTCGAGCCATATGTCTATGCTCAGATGATCGCAGGACGTGACGCACCAACGCACGGTGAGGCAAAGAACTCCTGGCTCACGGGCACGGCGGCGTGGAACTATTACACGATCACCCAGTGGATCTTCGGTATTCGGCCAGAATATTCCGGCTTGCGGGTTGCGCCACGCATTCCTGAGCGCTGGACCGGGTTCACCGTGTCGCGGACCTTCCGGGGTGTGACCTATGAGATTGTGGTCACGCGCAAGGGAGCGGGCAACGGGGTTGCCCTGTCGGTTGATGGCGTCGCCATCGAGGGCGAGATCGTTCCGCCTCCGGCTGAGGGGGTAACGTTTGTCCGCATCGAGGCGGTTATAGGCTGATTGCTCTCTTAATCATTGGATATGAAAAAAAGCGCTGTCTTCAAAAAGGCAGCGCTTTTTTCTTTGACGAAATCCGGAGTGAGTTCAAGTGGTTGCGGGCTCTTCATTTAAACGACTCTTGCGCTTCATGAGGATGGTCAGCAATGGATGTCCGAGTGCAGCCAGCAAAATGAGGCTGCCGCCTATGAACGTGGCCTGACTGGGAACTTCACCAAAGATCGCCCAGACCACCATCGGGGCGATGACAATCTTGATTTGGGACATGAGGCTGACTTCGGGGGCGGGAATGAGCCTTGTGGCAGTGGCCATCAGCATGCGGCCAACCGGGGCGGAGAGAAGCCCCATGATCATCATGATGAGAACGCCGCCGATGTCATAGTCGGACGGCTGAACAAAGCCGACCGAGAACAGGGCAATAAAGAAACCACCTGCGCCAACCACCAGCGATCTGCTGAGGTGGGAATATTTGCGCCAGACGACAAAGTTGAGCGAGACTGCGATGACGCAGAGAATGGCGAGCATGTCGCCGACCAGACCTCCGGACTGCAGCGATCCGCGCACGATGATATACATCCCGAAAATGGATAGAATGATTGCAGCGAGTGTCTGCAATTTGATCCTTTCCCTAAGGAAGACCCAGCTGAAGATGGCTGAGAAGAAGGGGGACAGGCTGGAAATCAACAGGACGTTGGCAACGGTCGTTTTCTGCACCGCCAGAGTGAAGGTGGTTCCGCTGATGCCCATGATCGCTCCCGAGATTACAAGCATGATACCGCCCGTCTTGATCAGGGGCAGCAACTTGCCTTCACGCCATCTGGTCACAGCCAGCATGGAAATGAGCGAAAAGACCCCGAACAGCAGGGAGGGGGCGAAATCCTGCAGGCCTGACAGGCGGATGAATACGGAATCCATGCTCATCAGGGCGGCGGCGATCAGCAGATAGCTGAGACCTTTTTCATGATAATTCATTGGGAAAGAACCAATTTTTATTTAAGATTTTGCGAATATAATACTTGTCAGTATGATTTTCAAGCGATAATATGTTGCCCATGAAAATGAGTGAAAAACAACGGGTCAAAACTCGAACCATCCTTGATGCCGCCGAGCGTCTGTTTCTGGACCTTGGCTATGTCGGGACAACTATGGATGCCGTGGCGAATGAGGCTGCTGTGACCAAGCAGACGGTCTATCGCTACTTTCCGTCAAAGGCTGATCTGGTTGCGGCGCTGGTTCGGGGCTTTGACGGGGAGGGAGCGAGGTTCACCTTCGGCGATGAGACGCTGGAGGAAGAGCTGTTGCGCTATGGCAACGCGTTTCTCACCCGCCACATGACGGCGCGCAATCTTGGCTTTTTTCGCCTCATGCTGGCGGAAAGCCGGGAGCATGCGGAACTTGGCGAGATTTTTCGCAGCCAAGCCCAGCCCAAATGGCATGGGGTATTATCGGCATTTCTGGCTGACCGGCTTGATGCTGCCACTGTCTCTGTAGACGAAGTCGCTCATCTGTTTCACGCCATGCTGTCGTCGCCGCGCACGGCGGTGCTGATGGGCAATCGTCCTCCGCTGTCCGAGGCAGAAATTGCTTCGCACACGTCGCTTGTGGTCTCGGTTTTTCTTGATGGGGTCTGCAAGACAGCCAAGGGGAGTTGAGGCTCCCCCGGCGCTCACGCGTGCGGCTATTTCAGCCAGTGGTCATAGTCGGAGACGAGCAGATGGACCGGAGCCTCGTCTTCTTCGATGTTTGAGAAGCGACCGATTTTCATTTCGAACCAGTTGTCGGTGCGGTCGTCATTGACGGTCGAGACCTCACCGATCAGAACGTCGGCTCCTTCACCCCAAAAGGCGTGCCAGACGCCCGGCATCAGGGTGACGCTCTCGCCGGGATCGAGTTTGAGATGACCGCCGGCGGGCAGGGTGACCATGCGCCCGTCGACCGGAACGGTGACGTCGCTTTCGCGGTCGATTTCGCCCTTCTCGTCAAAGGAAAAGAGTTCGAGCACAAGCTTGCCGCCACCACGGTTGATGATGTCTTCGGCCTTGATGTAGTGCCGGTGCATCGGAGACAGCTGGTCCTTGCGGCTGATCATGATCTTTTCCGCATAGAGCATCCCGGTTCCCTTGTTGAGATCGGCGGCGATGCCGTTGCGGACCGTGAAGAGAAACAGGCCCAGTTCGTCGAATTTCTCAAGGCCATAGTCGGTGATGTCCCAGCCCATCGTGCGTTCCACATAGAGGCTGTGATCGATTTCTTGCATTTTCTCTGGCGAGAAGTAAGCAAAGGGTGGCAGGACATAGCCGAAGGAACGGATGAAGGCATCGCTTTCCTTCAGGATTTCATTCACCAGTGAGCGTTTCATGATCGGGCCTTGTTGTCTGATATCTTGATCGTTGTTGCTCGTTATGGGAGCAATTGTCGGGCCAGTATAGCAGGGTTTCGGCGCAATTACATCGTTGTAAATTTCGAGGGGGATAAGTGGAGAGTCGTTTGAAATTCCGTATCTTATGACGTATCGTGGACCAACTTTTGTGAAGTGACGTGTTAAAGGTTGGCCTTTGATGCGCCAGTTTGGGCTGTCAGTCGCGTCTCCGGAAGGGGCGCGTTGCCGGGTTCGTCGGAGAGGGAATGGCCAAGGATAGCAAGCGTCCGACACAGCGGACAATCGCCGATGTGACCGGATTTGCCGTGACGACCGTCTCGCGCGCTCTCAAGGGCGATCCGCAGATCGCCGAGGCGACCCGGTTGCGGGTTGCTGAAGTCGCCAAGGGCATCGGCTATGTGCCCGACCGAGCTGCCCTACGCCTGAGGACGGGCAAGACCCGGACCATCAGCCTCGTGCTCAATCCTCACGACGAGATCTTCGGGTTTGGCAACAGTCTGATCGCGGGCCTGTCCGAGGCTCTGGTCGGTTCTGATTATCATCTCAACATCACGCCGGCCCTTGGAGGGCACAACGAGCTCGCCCCGATCAAGCGGTTGATCGAATATGATCTGGCTGATGGCGTGGTGCTGACACGAACGCAGAATTTCGATGAGCGCATCCGCTATCTGCTCGAGCAGAATTTCCCGTTCGTCAGCCATGGTCGAACGGATTTTTCCCAGCCGCATCATTTTGTTGATTTCGACAATGAAGCCTTTGCCTATATGGCCGTGCAGCGGCTGGCCAAGAAGGGGCGGACCAAGCTCGCGATCATCCTTCCGCGACATGAATATACCTTCCATCAGCATATGCGTTATGGCTTCATGAAGGCTATCCGGGAGACCGGCCTTGATGCGGTCATTCCGGAGGATGTGACGCTCGATTCGAGTCACGAGGAAGTCCGCGACTGGGTGGGGCGCTTGTTGGGGGACGGCTCGAGCCGGGATGTGGATGGCTTCATCTGCCCGGGTGAGGCCTCCTATCTGGCGCTTTATTCGGCTTTGAGAGCAGTGGGCCGGTCACGCGGAAACGAATATGATGTCGTGGTGAAATGCAACCACAGGATTCTGGAGCAGATCGACCCGAGAATCGACCGGGTCCACGAGGATATCGGCGCGGCAGGTCGCCAGATGGGCAGCATTCTTCTGTCCCAACTGAAGGACGGGAACAAAGAGATCCAGCAGATCGTGCGCGATCCGCTGGTCAAGTTCAGTTAACTGGAAGCATCCGCGCGCAATCGCTGCGGTTCGGATGCTCATTGAGACGATTAAGCAGATGGTGCATCTCCCGGCGACTGGGTCGCTCGAGCGGTGCATGAACGGGAGGTTAGAGCGGTGAGTGAAACAGCCAGAATTCTTTGTTGCGGCGAAGCGTTGATTGACATGATCCCGGTCGAGAGCTCGGCAGGGGCGTTGTCCTATCAGCCCTGCTCGGGAGGCTCGGTCTTCAACACGGCAATTGCCTTGGGGCGTCTTGGCGAGCCGACCGAATTCCTGACCGGCCTGTCATCGGATCTGTTCGGTGAGCAGTTGCAGGGCACGCTCGCGGAGAGCGGTGTGGCGGTCAATCTGTGCAAGAAGAGCAGCCAGCCGACAACGCTTGCCTTCGTCAAACTGGACAATGGTCATGCGACCTATCATTTTTATGACGAGAACACGGCCGGGCGGATGCTGTCGCTTGATGATGTGCGGCCCATTCCGGCAGAGATAGACGCCATGTTCTTTGGCGGCATTTCCCTCGCCGTCGAGCCCTGTGCCCGCACCTATGAAGCGATTGCCGTTCGGGAATCTGCCGGGCATGTCATCATGATGGACCCGAATGTCAGACCGGGGTTCATTCAGGATGCCAATGTCTATCGTGCCCGCATCAACAACATGCTGTCCCACGCCGATATCGTAAAAGTCTCGGACGAGGATCTCGCGTGGCTGATGCCCGACACGGACGGGCTTGATGCGCAGGTTGCGGTCTTGCGCCAGATGGGGCTGAAGATCATCCTCGTCACAAAGGGGGCGGATGGTGCGACGGCCTATCTGGCTGATGGTCGCGAGATTTCTGTTTCTGCGCAGCGGGTCGAGGTGGTCGACACAGTCGGAGCGGGCGACACATTTAATGCCGGTATCCTCTACAAGCTCTCCGAGTTCGATTTGCTCGACAAGGCGTCGCTTGAGACGATTGCTGACGCGCAGATTGTTGAAGCGATGGAGTTTGCAGCGAAGATTGCGGCTGTTACCGTATCGCGCAAGGGGGCCAATCCTCCCTGGAAGCATGAACTCTAGATCTGAGGGTCTGACGCTCAGTTGAGGCCCGCGACCTTGTCTTTGGAGATCCATCGCAGCAGCGAGATAAGCACCAGCGGGATCAGGGTTGTGATCAGGATGGCGCAGAAGGCCATGGCCATGCCAAGACCGACGGAGCCCTGATCGAACTGCTGCCAGATATAGACGGCGATGGTCTGGAAGCCGACCGGCGCAACGAGCAGGGAGGCAACCAGCTCACGCGAGGCGACGGCAAAGACAAGGATCATCGCCGTGACCATGCTCCGCAGGATCAGGGGGAAGACAATCCGCGTGAAGGCGTGAAGCGCTCCGGCACCGCTGACCCTTGCTGCCGCTTCGAGATTGTCACCGAGTTGGTGCAGCGACGCTGTGGCATAGCGCACCGGCTGTGGCAGCAGGATGCAGATATAAGCGAGCAGCAGGATGAAGGGTGTGTTGTAGGGCGAAATCGGCAGCCATGGCTGGCTCCAGGCCAGAATGATGCCGACGGCCACGACCACGCCGGGCAGGGCGTTGGGCGTGATCGACAGGGCGTCGAGCACGATGCGGAAACGTCCGCGTCCCTTGACCACTGAATAGGCTGTGATGGCTCCAAGCAATCCAGCGAGAATGGCAGTGCTGATGCCGAGCATGAGCGAATTGCCAAGGGCATCCAGCCCGTCGCTGCCGATCCCCAGAAGCTCGCTGAAATTGTCGAGACCCATGTTGGATGGCGTCAGCCCACCGGAAATGGTGCGCGACAGGGCCGTTGCCAGAATGGCAAGGATGGGTAGGCCCGTCGCCAGAAAGGCCACAAAAGCAAAGAGCAGCATGACCGGCAGGGTCCATGCGCCCAACGCCCGCTTGTCGGAGGCCTGTGGCTTGCCGCCAACGATGCGATAGTCCCGCCGGGTTAGGAGCCAACGCTGCAGCATGAAGGCCAGCAGCGCCAGACAGACCAGCACCATGGAAAGTGTGGCAGCGCCGGGCAGGTCGATCGGCCATTCGGAAATGCGGTTCTCGATGCCAGTCACAAGCACCTCGAAGCCGATGCGGCGTCCAAGAGCTGCGGGGGTGCCATATTCCTCGATCGACATGGCAAAGACCAACAAGAGGCTGGCGGCTAGGCCGGGCATGGCGAGAGGAAAGGTGATCCGGCGGAAGGAGCGCCACTGGTTGGCACCAAAGACACGGCCCACATCGGAATAGCGTGCTCCCACGGTCTCGAACGTGCGCGAGAGCACGAAATAGACGACCGGGAAGGTGTTGAGCCCCATGATGATCATGATACCGGGCACGGAGAAGAGCAGGGGGGCGAAGTTGAAGCCGGTGACCTGTTCTGCGTAGCCGTTCTGTTGCAGGGTCATAATCCAGCCAAGGGCTGCGATATAGGGCGGGATCATGAAGGGGACGAGCAGAAGCGCATCCCAAAGGATTGCGCCGGGGACGTGAAACAATGCTCTGAGGGCGGCAAGAGGCAACGCCAGAATGGCGGCGGCGATCACGGTTCCGACACCCAGCATCAGGGTGTTGCCCGTCAGGCCAATGAGACTCGGATCATTGAGCGTCTTGAATAAGAGAGAGAAGGGAGCGGCCAGTGAGCCGCTCCCGATGTCGGGAAAAATCGCCTGAATGACGATAAACAGACAGGGGACAGCCACGATCACCATCAGACCGATGATCGCAGTCCATTTGAGCAGGGCGCTGCCGTCAGCACCTGTCGCTGGTGTCCCCGATGCCATCAGTTGAAGATCGCTTTGAAGTCAGCCAGAATCTGGTCGCGATCAGGAGCGCCTTCGGAGGACAGCAGCTTGAGATCGCCGATCAGCGGACGGTCGACCTTGATATCGGTGCGGGACGGCATCAGGAAGACCTTGGCGACGGCTTTCTGGCCCTCTTCGGACAGCACGTAATCGATGAACTTCTTGGCTTCTTCCTGCTGTTTGGAAGATTTGAGGATCATCATAGGGCGCGGAGCAACCACGGTGCCGCTGGTCGGGAAGACGACTTCAACGCTTTCGCCTTTGGCGGCTGCGGCCATGGTGATGTAGTCAACTGCGGCAAAGACGGTTGCCTTGGCACCCTGCAGAACCGGGTTCAGAGCAGCAGCATTTGCACCGGCGACAATGGCGCCGTTGTCCTTGAGGCCCTGAAGCACATCGCTCATGCCGTTGGCAGCAAAGGCTTCAACGAGGGTGTAGGTGCCGCCGGAGGCTGCCGGATCGGGAAGGGTGACAAGATCCTTGTATTCCGGTTTGGCAAGGTCTGCCCAATCCGTCGGCTTCGGGGTGCCGGACTTGGTGTTCCATGCGATGCAGATGCCAGCAACTCCCTGCGCAACGGCGGTGTCGGTCTTGAGGAAATCAGGAACGGTTGCCGCGTTCGGGCTGGTGTAGGGCAGCAGGAGACCTTTTTCGGCGAAGTCGGTGGCCGTGCCCCAGGAGGCGGAGACAACAACGTCGGCGACCGGGTTGGCGCTTTCGGCCTCAAGACGGGCCATCACCTTGCCGGTGGTTGCCTGAAAGACGTTGACATTGATGCCCGAAGCGGCGGTGAAGCCCTTGGCCAGATTGCCAATCAGGGCTTTGGGGCCTGCGGAATAGACGGTGATGTCGGCATGAGCTGCCGTGGTGGCCAGAAGGCCGAGAGCAAGTGCAGTGAGCGTGCGACGCATTGGGTATCTCCAATCATCAGGGGTCAAGTTTACTTCACCGCTGGAAACCAGCGCAGGTCTTCAGGTGTGTAGGACAGGTCCAGCAATTCGCCGGGTTTTACGCGTTTGGTAGTAAGAAGGCGGACGAGGTGTTCGGTTCCTGCGATGCGCAGGGTGAGGGCAAAGCCGGTGCTGCGGGTCTGGCTGCGGACGACTTCGGCTTTGAGGGTCGCAGGGCCATTGAGGCCAAGACGCAGAGCCTTTTCCGGCAGCAGCACCGTGGCGGCGGATGCATCAACTCCGGAGCTGGGGAGCAGGATAGACGTGCCGTCGATAGGCCAGAGCTCGCCTTCGCGCGTCGCTGGAAACAGGCTTCCAAGGCGCAGGAAGTCGGCGACAGTGGCGCTGGCCGGTTCGTTGACCAGTGTGTCCGGTGCCGCCAGCTGTTCGATATGCCCGCCACGCATCACCGCCACCTGATCCGAGAGTGTGAGGGCTTCGGCGTGATCATGGGTTACATAGACGGCGCTGAGATTGAGATCGGCGACGAGATCCCCCAATTCATCGATCATGGTTTCGCGCAGTTCGCGGTCCAGATTGGACAGGGGTTCGTCAAACAGCACCAGCGGTGGTTCGGCAACGATGGCGCGGGCGATTGCAACGCGCTGCTGCTGGCCACCCGAGAGATCGGACGGGCGGCGTTCGGCCATCGCAGCAAGGCCGACGCGATCCAGCGCCTTGAGGACCCGGCGTTTGCGCTCGTCGGCTGGAACCTTCTGCATTTCGAGGGGGAAGGCCACATTCTTGGCAACCGACATGTGAGGCCATAGGGCATAGTCCTGAAAGACCATGCCAAGATCGCGTTTTTCCGGGGGCAGGGCGATCTGCTTTTCCGGGTCGGCAACGGTGCGACCGGCGATTTCGATCCGGCCCTCGTCGGGCAGGAGCAGACCGGAGATGAGACGCAGCAAGGTGGTCTTGCCGCAACCGGATGGCCCCAGAAGCCCCAAGACTTCGCCCGCCATAAGCTCGACAGAGATGCCATCCAGTACCTTTTCCTGACCATAACTCATGGACAGAGAATGGATGGACAGGGCGGCAGTAGCCTTGATTGTCATAGGAAAAACTTATAGTTGGGCGCCATCAAAAGGATTTACGCCTGCGTATCGCCCGGATATGACAGTTGCATGTATCCTTCATGAAGATTTGATGACAGTCGCCCGAATTGCGTCAAGGCTGTCCAGATGGTTTGCCTTGCTATTCCAACGGCTTGTTTATTGTTGCGGCGTGGCTTCCCGAGCGATCCTGCTTTCCAGATGCTGGGCGTCGAGCATTGCGGCGCGGGCCTGAAGAACGTGATATTTCATGTATCCGGCGGCGGCGTCGCTGTCCTTGGTGTCGATGGCATCACAGATGCGGGTGTGCTCTTCGATGATGCGCATGCGGCGGGTGGGAGCTCCCTCGCGAGCCAGTTCCAAACCGATATACATGGTCTCCTTGACCGGAGCGCGGAGGTCACTCAACAGCTCGACGAAATAGTTGTTGCCCGAGGCGCGGGCAATCGCGTCATGAAAGGCGATGTCCTGCTCCTGACCGAGCTCACCTGCCGTGATGGCCTTGTCGAGGGCTTCGATTGTTTCTCTTATTTCCTCGACCTGACTGCGGGAACGGCGGGTGGCGGCGAGGCGGGCGGCCTCGACCTCCAGCACGATCCTTGGCTCGAACGAGCGGATGAAGAGGGACAAATCCGAGGCATTGGCAAAATCGGTGAGGCGTTTGGACGGCTTGATGGCGACAAAGGAGCCAATGCCGCGTTTGGAATAGATCAGGCCGTCGGTGGCAAGGCGGGAGAGGGCTTCGCGAACGATCGGGCGGGAGACCTGAAACGCAGTCGACAGCTCCGCTTCCGACGGCAATTTGTCGCCAGCGCCATATTCGCCCGTGGTGATCTGGGTCAGAATATGAGCGTAGATGGAATCGGAGAGTTTGATTTTCCGCGCCGGGACAACCGGGATCTTGGACATGATTGGGATGATCCTGCTCGCTATCTTGCGTTGCTGTTTGGCAAGACTGCTTTAAACCGCTTTGCTCATCGAGCATTCATCGCATAAGCCGTCTCGTATGCCAAGCCTCAGGACAGGCACTGCACTTTTGCTGTGCCTGCCGGTTTCGAATGGGCGCCTATTCGTTGGTGAAGGCGAAATGCATGATGTGCCGGTGGGTTTCACCCGGATCAAGGCGCGAGGATGGGAAGCCCTCGATGTTCGGGCCGTTCGGGTAGACCTGTGTCTCAAGGGCAAAGCCTGCATAGACATTATAGGTCACGCCACCTTTCCCGATCATCGGGAAGTCGCGATAGTGGTTGGCGGTGTAGAACTGGATGCCCGGCTGGTTGCTGCTCAGGATGAAACCTCGACCGCTTTCGGGATCTCTGGCTCTGGCGACCGGGCGTATCTCTTCCTTGCTATCCCTGAGGCAGAAGTTGAAGTCATAGCCGCCACCCGGCCAGACATTGGCGATGTCCTTGCCGATGGGCTTGGCTTTTGTGAAATCGAAGGCCGAGCCCGCGACAGGCAGAATTTCGCCGGTGGGCACCTTGTCGGGTCTGACGGGCGTGTAATGGTCGGCTTCCATCTGGAGCAACTGCTCGCAGATGTCGCCGCTGTCGTGTCCGGCTAGGTTCCAATAGCCGTGATAGACCATGTTGACGATGGTGGGCTTGTCGGTGGTGCCCGTCATCTCGATGGTCAGGTCGCCATTGTCATTCAGCCGGTAGATCGTCTCGATCTCCATGGCGCCGGGATAGCCCTGATCGCCGTCCTCGGAGAAGAGCTTCATGTGAATGCTGTTGCCATCGGCTCCAAAGCTTCCCTGCCAGAAACGCTTGCCGAAGCCGGGTGCGCCGCCATGAATATGGTGGGGAGGGGTGTTCGGGGTCAGTTGATAGCGTACGCCATCCATTTCGAAGGTGGCATTTTCCAGCCGGTTCGAATGGCGGCCGCAGATCGCGCCTGCGTTGCCCGGATTGCTGACATAGTCTGCCGGATTGTCATAGCCAAGCACGATGTCGGCGATGGCGCCGTCGCGATCCGGGCGCGTCAGGCGGGTGAGAATCGCGCCGTAGTCGATCACTTCAAGCGTGGTGTCACCTGCCGCCAGCCTGAAGGCATGGACGGGCTGGCCGTCAATTTCGCCGACGATCTCCGGCTCGAGCGATTGTTCTGTCATCTTCTGCTTTCCTGTTCGTGAGCCGACCCGGCTGTGGATACGGCCTCAAAATCCTGCCCAACGCGAGGAGAACCCTAGTCCTCTCTGGTGTGCTTTCGTAGGTGGTCGCCTCCGAAATTCACAGGGATAATGCAACATGTAAAGAAGTTTTACAACAAACATGTAAATTCTTTTGACAACAAGTAATTTGAGATCTACTGTCCAGATCAACGAGAGGTGAAAGACTCAAAGGGAACGGGGATGGTTCCCGAGAAGGCATCTATCACGAAGGAAGTCCCATGAATCCGCAAGAATATGCGCCTCATACAAGAATGGACCAGTCAGGAGCCAAACGCATCGTGACACTCGGGAACGCGTTTCTCGATACCATCCTGTTGTTGCCGACGCTTCCTGACAAGCCGCTGAAAATGCGGGTGATGGATGTAAAGTTTACAGGTGGAGGCATAGCTGCCACGGCTGCCTGCGCCGCTGCCCGGCTGGGGGCTGATGTCACCTACTGGGGGCGGCTTGGTGTTGATGACATTGGCGACCGTATCGTCGAGCGGCTCAATCAATTCAATGTGCGCACCGATCATGTCACGCGCATCGAAGGCGGGCGTAGCCCCATGGGCACCATTTTGCTGGCACCGGACGGTGAGCGGACCGCGCTCGGCTTCATCGGGCAGAATCTCGGCGAGGATGCGGGCTGGTTGCCGCTCGACCTGCTCGACGGGGTGTCGGGAGTGCTGGCTGATTACAGCTGGTGGCAGGGAGCCAAGGCTCTGTTCGAGGGGGCCAACCAACGGGGCATCGTTTCGGTCCTTGATGCCGATGTCGGTGACCTTGATGCGGTGTCGAAGCTTCTGACTCTGCCTGATCATCTGGTCTTCTCGTCGGAGTGCCTGAGGCGGCTCACCGATTGCGCCAAGCTGGAGGATGCGATCCTGAAGGCGGATGGCATGTGCCGGGGGACGGTGTCAGCAACCGACGGAGCGCGAGGTTTCTTCTGGTGCGACGACGGGCGGGTCCAGCACGTACCTGCCTTTGAAATCGAGGCCATCGATACCAACGGCGCAGGCGACATTTTTCATGGCGCCTTCACGCTGGGGCTTGCCGAGAACATGAGAATTGAAGACGCCGCTCGCTTTGCGAGCGCAGCCGCGGCGCTCAAATGCGCCAGTGGAAGCGGCTGGGAGAGTATACCCGACCGATCCCAGGTCGAGACACTGATCAATGGAGGACGAAAATGAAAATCACACCGGGTAAATATTGGCGAATGCGCCGTCTGGCTGATGACAATGGCCGCTTCAAGATGCTGGCCATGGATCAGACCGGACCCATCGTCAACCCGATCAAGGAAATCAGAAAGACTGACAAGGCGCCGTTTGAAGATGTTTCCGCAGTCAAGAGCATGCTGGGGAAATATCTGGCGCCTAAAGCCTCGGCGGTGCTGGTCGATCCTCCATTCGGCTATGCACCAACTATTGCCGAAATTCCAGCACGTCGAGGCCTTCTTATTGGAACCGAATGGGCAACCTGGGAAGTGACCGAAACGGGTCGCAAGTCTTCCAAGGTGCCCGGATGGGACCCGGCCGTGATCCACACGATTGGTGGTGACGGGGTGAAAGTCAACCTGTGGTATCGGGCTGACGTGTCCAGCGACGTAAAGGAGCATCAGCTGGCATTCCTCAATGAAATCAAGAAAGAGTGCAGGGAGAATGATATTCCTTTCATTCTGGAATACCTTGTCTATCCTTTCCCCTCAGAGACACAGGAAGAATTCCTCGCACGCCGTGTCGACCTGGTCCGTGGTTCCCTTGCTGACAAGGAGATCATGGATTCCGAAGGTGTCGATGTGTTCAAACTGGAGCCGCCAACCGAAACCACCAACGTACCCGATCCCGACGGGCCTGAGGCCTCTGCTATTCAGGCGCGCTTTGATGACATGGCAAAAGATCTGAACCGACCGTGGGTGTTGCTCAGTGCGGGCTCCACTCCCAGCGATTTCCTGCGTCTGCTGACCTATGCCTACCGGGCCAACGCCAGCGGCTATCTTGCTGGTCGGGCGATCTGGTTGCAGCCGTTCTCGAATTTCCCCGACATCGCCAAGATGGAAAAGGAACTCTCCGAAACCGCTCCTGCCTTGATGGATGAAATGAACGCGTTGACCGACAAGATGGCAACGCCGTGGACGACGGTCGCGCCTTGGAATGGTGCTGTCGAGATGGCACCGACCGGTGAGACCTTCGCTCCTGATTATTCCAGACAGCTGGCCGCCGGTTTCGCCCAGTAAGCGGAGTGAATGCAATGAACTATCTGGACTTTGGCGGCGTATTCTCACGGTCGGATCTTCTTTTGTCGGGCACCATCCTGACCATGGAAGTTTCCCTGATTGCCATGCTGTTTGCCTTGGTGATCGCGACGATAGTCGCCGTGATGCAGCTCAGTTCGTTCCGGGTCTTGCGGTTTGTCGCGCTGGCCTACATCGAAGTGATCCGCAATACGCCGTTCATCGTCCAGTTGTTCGCCATCTATTTCGGCCTGCCTGCGCTGGGGATCAGTCTCGAGCCCCTGCCGTCGGCCATCGTTGCCATGTCGCTTTATGGCGGGGCCTATACCTCGGAGATCATCCGGGCCGGCATTCTGAGCATCGACAGGGGGCAGATCGAGGCGGGCAAGTCGCTGGGCATGTCGACGCTGGACATTTTCCGCTACATCACCATCAAGCCGGCGATCTCTGCGGTCTATCCGGCCATGGTGTCCCAGTTCATTCTGCTGTTGCTGTCCTCGAGCGTGGTCTCTGCGATTTCGGTTCCCGAACTGACGGGCATCGGTAACGACATTCAGGGCATGACCCTGCGCAACATGGAAGTCTATCTGGTGATTGCCGTCATCTATGTCTTGCTTGTTGCCTTGCTCAAGGGAGGACTGACGCTGCTCGAGCGCAAGGCTTTCCCTTTCAAATTCCTGAGGGGTTAGACAGCGATGTTTCAAGAATTCAGTCTTTCGCATGTGAATTTCATGCTCTCAGGTCTCGTCTGGACGATCGGTCTTGCCATCATCGCCTTGACGGGGGGCTCGATCGCCGGATCCGTGCTGGCCTTGATGGCCGTGTCCCGGAACAAGATCGTCCGTTCGATCGCCCAACTTTACATTTTTGTGGTGCAGGGAACGCCGCTTCTGGTCACCCTCTTCATCGCATATTTCGGTGCCAACTATGTGGGGGTTGAAGTGCCGCCGCTGGTGGCGATTTCCATCGCTTTTTCGTTCTATGCAGCCGCGTTTCTGGGAGAGATTTGGCGCGGCTCCATCCAGTCCGTGCCGAGGGGCCAGAACGAGGGAGCGCATGCTCTGGGGCTGAGCCGGGTCGATGCCATGCGGTATATCATCATTCCGCAGGCAGTGAAGATAGCGACCCCGCCGACCGTGGGATTCTTCGTGATGCTCATCAAGAATACATCCCTTGCTTCAGTCGTCAGCATTACCGAGTTGACGCGGACAGCTCAGATCGTGAGCAACGCGACATTCAAGCCATTGCAGGTCTATCTGCTGGCTGCGCTGTTCTATTTCCTTGTGTGCTTTCCGCTGACCATCGTGAGCCGAAAACTGGAGGTTCGGCTTCGCAAATCATGATTATCGAAGGAGGAGTTCAAAAGATGATCAAGTTGATGAAAACCATTATGGCGAGTGCCGTTGCCACCGCCCTTCTATGCACCGCAGGCATGGCGCAGGGCGCTGATGATTCCCTGCAGAAAATCATTCAGCGCGGCAAGCTGATCGTGGGGATTTCCCTCTCGACGCCCCCTTACGGGATGACCGATGCCAACATGCAACCGGCCGGTTTTGACGTTGCCATGGCCAAGCTGATTTCCCGCGATCTTGGGGTTGAGCTGGAAATCGTCGATCAGGTTTCTCAGGCTCGTATCCCGAACCTGACGAGCGGCAAGGTCGATATCCTGATTTCGTCTTTCGGTGTCACTGCCGAGCGCGCGAAAACTGTCATGTACACCAATTCGATCTATGTCGATGAGCAGATGATCCTTGCCCCGGCTGGCAGCGGCTTCAAGAAACTCAATGATCTTGTTGGCAAACGCGTTGGGGTGACCCGTTCGACCACCAACGACACCCTGATCACCGAGCGTGCGGTTGAAGGTACCATCATCCAGCGTTTCGAGGATGATGCGGCCACCAACCAGGCTCTCTTCACCGGCAAGGTCGACGCCATCGTTTCCGGTGTTGCCGCTGCGATTGCCATCAGCAAGCATACCGACAAGTTTGACCGCATGTTTGCCGTTCGTCAGTCCCCGATGGCCATCGGCGTTCGTCATGGCGAATTCAATCTGCGCCAATGGCTCAACACCGACCTTCTGATGCTTTGGAATTCGGGTGAATTGCAGGCAGCCCAGAAAGAATGGCTGGGTGTTGTCAACGAAGAACTGCCACGCTTCTAGACCCCGCAACCCGTCCCATCCGGCCGAGCCAATCTGCTTTGCCGGATGGGACACTCTCTAAAAACGTGCGATCCTGTCCCATGGGCAGATCCCGGAGTTCCGACCAATCGGACTTTGCACAAACGACCTCATTTGAAGGTGAACGAAATGACTGCCGCACTCGACAATTCGAACCCGATCATTCGCGCAGACAAGGTCAACAAGTTCTTTGGTGTCTTCCATGCCCTCAAGGATATTGATCTGACTGTCGCTCGCGGCGAAACGGTCGTGCTTTGCGGGCCGTCCGGATCGGGCAAATCAACGCTCATTCGCTGCCTCAATGCGCTGGAGACCCACGAGAAGGGGGATCTGGAGGTGGCCGGGGTGCATCTGTCCGGCAAGCGCAAGGACATGGATGAGGTGCGCCGCAAGACCGGCATGGTGTTCCAGAGTTTCAACTTGTTCCCGCACATGACTGTCATCGAGAATTGCATGATCGCGCAGATGAGGGTCAAGAAAAGCTCGAAGGAAGACGCTCGCAAGGTCGCCGAGCGGTTTCTGGCTCGTGTGAAGATCCCCGAGCAGGCCAACAAATACCCGTCCCAGCTGTCGGGCGGGCAGCAGCAGCGCGTCGCCATCGCCCGTGCTCTCTGCATGAACCCTGAAGTCATGCTGTTTGACGAGCCGACCTCGGCCCTTGACCCGGAAATGGTGCGCGAAGTGCTCGACACCATGGTCGAGCTAGCGCAGGAAGGGAGCACCATGATTTGCGTGACCCACGAGATGAACTTTGCCCGCAAGGTCGCCAACAAGGTGGTGTTCATGGATGAGGGCCGGATTCTGGAAGTGGCGGAGCCGGATGAGTTCTTCACCAATCCCCAGCATGACCGGGCGAAGGAATTTCTGGCCCAGATTCTCAATTGATCAAGCCATAGGGCCCAGAGTTTGTCTGCCTTGTGAAAAGAATGGCACCGTCGCATTCCCGCCGGTGCCTTTTGTCGTATGGGGTGGCTTTGGTTGTGGACCGGATTGCATGTCGTCAGGGTTTTGATTTTGTATGACAATGTAACAAAAGCTGTTTACGCTGCGGCAAGGCTGATTCATCTCTGCGGCCTTAGAGGACGAATATGGACTATCATCCACTTGCCGATATCGATCCCAAGTATTTCGCTGACCGCGGAAACCGGCTTGTCGTTCTGCCTACAGAGAGACGGCTTTTATCTCAGATTGCGCGTGGGAGAAATCTGAGCAGGACCGCGCTCGCCGAGCAGCTTGGAATGGCACGAGAGACGCTACATGATGCCATCATGGCCCTGTGTGACCGGCGTCTCATCTATCTTGGCAATGCCGAGGCGGGCGGGCCGGACGGCAAAACTACCCCGCGCCTGCTGCTCAATCCCCGCTATTGCTGCGCGGTCGGTGTCGCTGTTGAGAGTTCCCACGCCGGAATCGCGCTGATGGATTTTGCCGGGTCGGTCTGGTCGCGCTCTATCCCGGTTGCTTCCCTGTCGATGGACGAGGTACTCTCCCGCATCGATGGCGAAATCTCGGCCCTGCTGCTCGAAACCGGCTTTGCCCGTGATGATATTTTTGGGCTCGGCTTCTGTGTGGAAGGGCAGGTGCGTGACAGAACGGCCTTTCTGGCCATCCCGACGCTTCCGTCCTGGTCAAAGGTGCATTTCGGACCATTGCTTCAGCAATGGTATGGCCTGCCGATCTGGACGCAGACAGCAGCGCAGGCCGCTGCTGGCTTTGAGAACAGATCGGGACTTGGCAAGAAGGCGAAGAATTTTGTCCATCTCTCGGTTGGACAGAGCCTTGCAGCCGGGTTGATCCTTGATGGCCAGTTACGACAGGGCGCATTGGGTAATGCTGGGGGCATGGAAGGTTTGATGAGCTGTGATGTCGCTAAAAGGCCGACTCTTGAAGGCTTGCAGGCAAGCCTGTGCTCTCATGGTGCCGATATTCCTGACATGGCTGATTTCGTGACCTCGCTCGATATTCGTTCTGCCGGGGTCAGGGCGTGGCTCTCCGATGCCGCGCCGACCCTTCTGGAACTCACAGCCATCCTGCAGCATGTTGTCGATCCCGAGGTCGTCGTCGTGGGTGGCCGAATGCCGAAACACCTCGCCAAGGCGCTTGTTGATCACGCGGTGAGCCTTGGCTCCAAGGGGCGCAAAACAAAGAAAGACAAGCCAGATCTGGTCATGTCCGAATTGCCTGAAGACAGCGCTGCGATGGGGGCGGCGTGGTTGCCCTTTGCCCAGACTTTCTTTTGATCGGCCGTCTTTTGACCGGTGGGCACGGTTCAGCCCTGAAGGCGGCTGGCATGGGGTGTTTTGCCGAAGCGCTGTTTGTAGAAGCGACTGAGGTGCGAAGCATCGCAGAAGCCACTTTCGACAGCAATCTGGGCGATGGATTTCTGACTTGATGTCACCAGATGATGGGCGAACGAAAGTCGGATCGACAGGAAGGCCGTTTGCGGCGACATCTCAAGAGCCGTGCGGAAATGACGCTCGATACGCCGCTTGCTTTCGTCCGTTCTTCTCGCAATTTCCTTGATGGTCAGGGGCGTGTCGATATTCTGCTGCATGATGAGCAGGGTGCGATAGACGAGGGGATCCTTGGTCTTGAATTCCAGCGGAACCGCTGGTTGGGGCATTTCCGCGTCCTGCGCTCCATCGATGATCATGATCCTGAGACTTTTCTGGGCCTGTGCCCGGCCTACGTGGCGGTCAACCAGATAGGCGGCGAGATGGGCTGAGCTGGCTCCGCCCGAGCAGGTCAGCCTTCCCCGGTCAATCACGAAGATCTGGTCCGCGACGAGGTCAAGGCCCTCGAATTGCTCGAGAAACTCGGGATCATGGAACCAGCTGACGCAGCAGCGATAGCCCTCCATGAGACCGGCCTTGTGCAAGAGGAATGCGCCGGTACAGACCCCGACGAGGGGGACATTGTCTGCAGCTGCTCTTTTCAGGAACCGGGTGTAGGCTGTGCCGAGATCCGGCGTTTCGTCCATCACGCCGCCGACAACGACGATATAGTCGAACCTTTTGGGGTCGCCCAATGCTTCGCTCGGACTGACACGCACCCCACAGCTGGACGACACCGGGGTCATGTCATCGGAAAGAACTGCCCAATTGCACAGGATCGGGCGGCTGCGGTCGCCATCATCGGCCGCAAGGCGGAGGACATCGACGAAATTGGCAAAGGCACAGAGGGTGAAGCGATTGGCGAGGATGAAGCCGACCGTCAGGCGGGTACCGTCCTGACGCGGAATTTGTGCTGAGGAAGTCGCCTTATCCATGATTGCCGGACCCTTCGGTGCACTCTTCCCCTCGGTGGGGCGGAAGAGGGGGTGTCGTCATAATCATCTCATTTTGTCGCAATCATACTATACAACCCCTCCCTTCCGTCGCAATAGTTTCTCTATTGAGTTTTATCCTGACGCCATGGTCGTGATTGACTGGTGTTCTAATGATTGATTGACCGGTTTTGCTCCGTGCTTTGGGCGCACTTCTGTTCGCGACCGCCGATAGGACTTTTCGGATTTGAGAAGATGTGGCGCTGGCTTTGAAGCGCTCGCGGTCTCGACGTTTTGAATGACAGGGATCTGTCGCAGCCCTCCTGTTGTGTGCCTGAACAGAGGGTTCTATCTGGCATGGAGATTTGCAAATGTCGTCATTTCCTGAAAGCGCGAAGGTGGTCATTGTTGGTC
Source organism: uncultured Cohaesibacter sp. (assembly GCF_963662805.1). Taxonomy (NCBI): domain Bacteria; kingdom Pseudomonadati; phylum Pseudomonadota; class Alphaproteobacteria; order Hyphomicrobiales; family Cohaesibacteraceae; genus Cohaesibacter; species uncultured Cohaesibacter sp. Next base: position 1,551 of record NZ_OY759849.1, on the reverse strand, counting down.
TTGGGGGGATCGTCGGGGCCTCGGTCGCGCATCATCTGATCGAACGCGGGTGGGACGACATTGTCGGTATCGACAAGTCGGGCATCCCGACGGACATTGGCTCGACCGCCCATGCCTCTGATTTTTGCTATGCCACAAGTCACGATTTCCTCTCTTGCTGGACGACGCTCTATTCGGTCGATTTCTACGAGAAGATGGGCCATTACGAGCGCATTGGTGGCATTGAGGTTGCGCGTGTCGGCGATGATGAGCGCATGGCGGAGCTGAAGCGCAAGGTGGATTCGGGCCGGGCGTTCGGCACGCGCGCCAGCATGATTTCTGCCGCCGAGGCGAAGGAAAAATTCCCGCTGCTGGAAGTAGATCTTATTCAGGGCGCGCTCTGGGATCCGGATGCGGGTCTTGTCGTGCCGCGCTCGCAGACTGTGGCGGGCAAGCTCGTCGATCAGGGCGTCAATGCGGGCAAGCTCAAGGCCTTTGCCAACACCTCGGCGCTGGAGCTCATCACCGAGGATGGCGTGATCAAGGGCGTAGTGACCGAACGCGGCACGATCTATGCCGACTATGTGGTGGTCTGTGCCGGTCTCTGGGGGCGGCTCATTGCGGCCATGGCTGGCGAAGACCTTCCCGTGATGCCGGTCGATCATCCTCTGACCTTCTTTGGTCCCTACACCGAGTTTGACGGCACCGGGGCCGAGATCGGACGCCCGCTGATGCGCGATCAGGGCAATTCGGCCTATATGCGCGACACCGGGCGATTCCAAAAGCACCGAGGGAGGACAGCTCGAATGGGGCTATTATTACGAGACCAATCCGCGCCTTGTGCATCCTCGTGACATTCTGGAAAAGGAAGAGGCGCGGCTATCGCCCTCCCAGCGCGATCTGGAGCTTGAGGATGTCATTGAGCCGCTGGAACGCGCGATGGAACTGACGCCGATTCTCGCCGAGCTTGGCTACAACGAGAGCCACTCCTTCAACGGTCTGTTGCAGACCTCCATTGACGGCGGCCCCTCGATGGGCGAAAGCCAGAAGCTGCGCGGGCTGTGGTATGCGGTCGGGATCTGGGTCAAGGATGGCCCGGGCATGGGCAAGCTGATTGCGGACTGGATGACCGACGGGCGCACCGAGATTGACCATTCGAGCATCGATTTCTCGCGCTTCAATGAATATCAGCTCGCAGAGGACTATATCTATGGTCGCTGCGAGGAGACGGCGGCCAAGATCTACAATCCGCCGGTGCATCCGCGCGAGCCGTTCGGCAGCGGTCGCAACGTGCGCCGCTCGCCCTTCTATGAGCGCGAAGTGGAGCTTGGCGGCTATTTCATGGAGCTGGGCGGCTGGGAACGCGCCCATGGCTATGCGGCCAACGAGCATCTTCTGGAGAAATATGGCGACCGCATTCCGGTGCGGGAGAATGAATGGGACAACCGCCATTTCTGGCGCGTCTCGAATGCCGAACAGCTAGAGATGAGCGAGGATTGCGGCATCATCAATCTATCGCATTTCCACCTTACCGATATCAGTGGGCCGGATCACGTCGCCTTTCTGGAGTGG